>DATFNQ010000070.1:0-33014 GCA_035266305.1 Methylovirgula sp. | reverse complement strand
CATCCCGTGGCGCGATCTGCCCGAGCGCTTTGGCGATTGGAAGATCGTCCATCAGCGCTTTAGTCGATGGGCGAAGAGCGGAGTTTTCGAGCGCATTTTCAAGCTGTTGGCGAGCGATCACGATAACGAATACATGATGATCGACGCCACCATCGTTCGTGCTCACCAGCACAGTGCCGGCGCACGAAAAAAAACGGCGAGCAAGCGATCGGCCGATCGCGCGGCGGACTGACCACCAAAATCCACGTCCTGGTCGATGCTCTCGGCAATCCCGTCGAGGTGATGCTCACGCCGGGGCAAGCCCACGATCTAACTTGCGCAGAGCCGCTGCTTGAGGAGGCCGATCCAGAGGCCCTGATTGGCGTCAAGGCCTACGACGCCGACCCGCTGCTCGACAGGCTCGCGCAGCGACATATCACCCCGGTAATTCCCCCAAAAGCCAACCGCAAGACGCCGCGGACCTGTGATTTCGCGCTCTATTGCGAGCGCAATCTCGTCGAACGCTTCTTCAACAAACTCAAGCACTTTCGCGCCATCGCCACACGCTACGACAAACTCGCCAGAAATTTCCTCGCCGGTGTCCAGCTCGCCTCGCTATCATCCTGCTTAACTGAAGACAGGCTCTAATATTGCTCGCGAAAAAATCTTGCGACGTCCTTTTTCATGTCGTGAAGATTGCGGCCATGCTGGGCGCCACAATTCTGGCAATCCACATTTGCCCGCTGCAGTCAGGGGGCGTCGCAAACCCGCCGCCCAAATTTCGTCCGATTTTGAAGGCCCAGTCACGGCTTCGTTCGCGTGGGGGCCGGACGCGGCTGCGAAACTCTTAAAGTTTTAGCAACACGCGCCGTGCAAGCCTCGGCCGTCTGGCACGATGCGCAGGTGCGAACGAAAGTCGGGGGAAGTTGGTGAAACGGCTGGAGTTTTGGTCGCGTTTCGCGGACGCGGCGCCATCTTGCGCCGCGCTCGGCTTTGGCAAGCTTGGATTTGCGCCCGTCGCGGCAGCTTTGGCCTTGGCGCTCGGCGGCTGCGCGCAGCAGCAATTTGCCCAGTCCTCGGAATATTTTCCCGCCTCCGTTTACGGGCCCGCGAGCCCGCGCGTCATGGCCGACAACGAGCCGATCCCGCACGGCGGCGGCACCTATTTGGTCGGCCGGCCCTATACGGTGGACGGCAGAAGGTATTATCCCAGCGAGAAGCGCTATGTCGCGGTCGGTCTCGCCTCCTGGTACGGGGACGCCTTTCACGGTCGGCGTACCGCCAATGGTGAAATCTTCGATCGCTACTCGATCTCGGCCGCGCATCCGACCATGCCTTTGCCGAGCTACGCCCGCGTCACCAATCTGCGCAACCGTTATTCGATGGTCGTGCGCGTCAACGACCGCGGTCCCTTCGCGCGCGGCCGGATCATGGACGTGTCGCGCCGGGTGGCAGAAATGCTCGATTTCCGCAGGCTCGGCACGACCAAGGTCAAGGTCGAATATATCGGTCCCGCGAGCCTCGACGGTTCGGACGAAGGCAGATTGATGGCGACGCTGCGTTATGACGGGCTGCCGGCCAGCTTCAACGGCCGCATGCCGACCATGCTGGCAGAGAACAGGCCCTTGCAGACCGCCTCGGCCGAACCGCTCGACGGCGGCTCGCAGGATGATACGGTCGATCCCGGGGCGGCGCCATTGCCCCCGGCGCACGTCTTCGCGGGACCGACGCCTTTGCCGCCGGCGCGGCCGTTCGACCTCGACACAATTCCGGGGGCGGACGTGCCGATCGCGCTGCGCCAGACGGAGACACGCTGACCATTCATGGAGAGCGCGGATCGCTCAGGCGGTCGGCTTGTCTCTATCCTCAACGGCTTGGACCTCGCTGCGCGATGTGATCCGTTGATTTCCGCGCGCCGGCGTCGCAATGTTCCGGCAGGGGACAGCATCACGGATTTGGATCAGGCGTGAATTTCTGGATCTCGTCTCGCTTCTCCCGGCTCTTTCCGAGAAGCGTCCGAACGCTCGGGACTCTGTCGCGCGCGGCGCGCGCCGGGCAGGGGAGAGGCTCGGCCGATGCAAGGCTGCCGAGCCCATGTTGCGCCGGAATATTCCTGATTTGCGCGCTTCTTGCGGGACCATGCGCCGCAGCCGAGCAAGTCTTTCAGACGAGCGTGCCGCAGGCGATCCTGATCGATGCGGATACGCAGACCGTCCTCTTCGAAAAAAATGCCGACGATCCGGCAACCCCCGCCTCTACGGTCAAGATCATGACCGCGGAGCTCGTCTTCCAAGCCATCGCTCAAGGCCGCCTGAAACTCGATGACACGTTCCCGATCAGCGAGAATGCCTGGCGCAACGGCGGCGCGCTGGCGCACGGCTCGACCATGTTCGCGGCCTTGAACAGCCGCATCAGGGTCGAGGACCTGATCCGCGGGCTCGTCGTCGTTTCCGGCAATGATGCGGCGATGGCGCTTGCCGAGGGCCTGGCAGGCTCGGAAGGCGCGTTTGCGACCCGCATGAACGAGAGGGCCCGCGAACTCGGCTTGACGCATCTGACCTTCACCAATTCCTGGGGCAACGCGGACTCCGACCAAAAGGTAACGGCGCGCGACATGGCGTTGCTCGCCGCGCATGTGATCCGCACCTATCCCGATCTCTACCGTTACTTTGGCGAGAAGGACTTCACCTGGGGCAAGATCAAGCAGCCGAGCCGCAATCCGCTGCTGACCATGGACATTGGCGTGGACGGGCTGAAGACCGGCAACATCGATAATAGCGGCTACGGGATCGTCGCCTCGGCGGTTCAAAACGGCGAGCGCCTCATTCTCGCGCTCTACGGCGCCAAGTCCGCCAAGGAACGCGCCGACGAGGCGGTACGCATCCTTCAATGGGGGTTCCGCACCTTCGAACCGAAGACTCTGTTCTCGAGCGGCGAAGTCGTCGGTAACGCGAGGGTCTATGGCGGCAATGAGGGCTCGGTGCCGCTCGTCTCCGTCAAGCCGGTGAAACTCCTGGTCCCGCGCGAGGCAACCGAAAGGCTCACCGGACAGATCGTCTACCAGGGGCCGCTCATCGCCCCTGTGAGCGCAGGAAAGAACGTCGCGGAGCTGAGGATCTTTCGCGGCGGCAATGAAGTGCTTGAAATGCCCTTGCAGACCGCCGCCAATGTCGAGACCGGTTCGCTCTCGCGCCGCGCCATGGACGCGGGCCTGGAGTATGCCGAACAGCTCTTCCGCAAATATGTCCTGAAAAAATGAGGATCGTGAATTCCGTCACGCCAGAGACTCCACGCCGGGGACCCTTCGTCACGCTCGAGGGCGGCGAGGGCGTGGGCAAATCGACCCAGGCGCGTCGACTTGTCGAGAGGCTTCGCCGGGCCGGCATCGAGGCGATCGCGACCCGCGAGCCAGGCGGCTCGCCGGGCGCCGAAATGCTGCGCGATCTGCTCCTCTCCGGCAAGATCAAGGATCTCGGCGCCAAAGCCGAAGCGATCCTTTTCGCAGCGGCGCGGATCGACCACATCGACCATAAGATCGCGCCGGCGCTTGCGGCCGGCACATGGGTTGTCAGCGACCGGTTTGCGGATTCGACGCGGGCCTATCAGGGCGCGCTCGGCGGCCTGGACGCCGGTTTCCTGCACGCCCTCGAACGCGTCACTTTGGGCGACATCCGTCCGGACCTCACCTTCATCCTCGATCTGCCGCCGGAGATCGGCCTCGCGCGGGCCACGCAAAGGCGCGGCGCGCACCTCGCGTTGGATCGTTTCGAGGGCGAGTCCATCGCCTTCCACGAGGCGTTGCGCAACGCCTATCTCGAGATTGCAGCGGCCGAGCCTCAACGCTGCGTCCTCGTCGACGCCGCGCAGAGCGAAGACGACGTTGCGCAAGCAATCTGGGATACGGTCTCCTACCGGTTGCTTGCCACGCCGGTCGAGGAAGCGCATGGCGCCTAGATCGAGCGAGGCCGTGCCGGAGGCGGACCGACTTGAAGGGGCGCCGCATCCGCGCGAAACTTTCGAGCTCGTCGGCCATGCCGAGACCGAGCGCGCGCTCCTCGAGGCCTATAAGGCCAACCGCCTCCCGCATGCGTTCATCATCGGCGGAGAGCCCGGAATCGGCAAAGCGACGCTCGCCTGGCGGCTCGCGCGCTTTCTTCTGGCGCATCCGGATCCTGCCACGATCCAAGCGGCACAGGATCTTGCGGTCGACCCACACCATCCGGCGGCGCGCAGGATCGCGGCTCTGTCGCATAGCGATCTCTTTCTGCTGCGGCGGGAATGGAACGAGAAGACAAGGCGCCATTTCAGCGAGATCCGCGTCGATGACGTGCGCCAGGCCCTCCATATGTTTCAACGGGCAGCAGGGGCGGAGGGGTATCGCATCTGCATCGTCGACAGCGCCGATGAGCTGAACCGGTCGGCGGCCAATGCCCTCCTTAAGCTTGTCGAGGAGCCGCCTTCGCGTTCCCTGTTCCTCATCATCGCGCATCGCCCGGCGCTCGTCCTGCCGACCTTGCGCTCGCGCTGCCGCATGTTGTTCCTGCGGCCTCCCTCCGCCGCCGAAATCCTGCACGTGATCGACAAGCTCGGCGAACCTCGGGCCGATGCGGAGATGCGTCGCACGGCCGCCGAACGGGCGCAGGGGTCCGTATCGGCCGCTTTGCGCCTGCTCGCCGAAGGCGGGCTCGAACGCGACAAGCTTGTCAGCCGGTTGCTCGACGATCTGCCGTCGGTCGATTGGCGGGCCGTCCATTGGCTGGCCGATGCGGTCACCGGCCGCGACAAGGAGGCGGAATTCGATCGGCTGATGGCATCGATCATCGCTTGGATCGACGCCCGGCTGCACAGCGAGGCGGCGCGCGGGGCGAGGCGCCTTGCGCCCTTGGCGGAGGTATGGGAAAAGGCCGCCGAAGCTGCGCGGGAAGCTGAGGTCATGAACCTCGACAAGCGGCCCCTCATCCTGTCCATTTTCGCCGATCTCGCGGCGGCCAGGGCCCTTGCCGCCTGAGTGCCCGGCGCGGCCGAAGAGACTGATCATGGCCGCCCGACCGAAATACTACATCACCACGGCGATTCCCTACGCGAACGGCGCGCCGCACATCGGCCATGCCTATGAGCGGATCGCGACCGACGCGATCGCCCGCTTCAAACGACTCGACGGCTATGACGTCCTGTTCGTCACCGGTATGGACGAACATGGCCAGAAGATGCAGCAGACCGCCGCGCGAGAAGGCATTACACCTCAGCAGCTCGCCGACCGCACAGCCGCGCAATTCGCCGCCATGGGCGCGGCGCTCGAGGCGCCGGCCGATGACATCGTGCGCACGACGGAGCCGCGGCATCGCGTCGCCGCGCAGGAGATCTGGCGTCGCATGGCGGCGGCGGGCGACATCTTTCTGTCGAAATATCCCGGCTGGTATTCGGTTCGCGACGAGGCTTTTTTCGACGAGTCCGAGCTCACCAAAGGTCCCGACGGCCAGCGTTTCGCGCCGAGCGGCGCGCCGGTCGAATGGGTCGAGGAGGAGAGCCATTATTTCAAGCTTTCCGCCTATCGGGAGAGGCTTCTCGCCCATTACCGCGCGCATCCCGAATTCATCGTGCCGGAAGCATACCGCAAGGAGATCGTCGCCTTCGTCGAACGCGGCCTGACCGATCTTTCGATCAGCCGCTCGAGCTTCGACTGGGGCATCCCGGTTCCGGGCGATCCGAAGCATGTGATGTATGTCTGGGTCGATGCGTTGACAAATTACATCACCGCGACCGGCTTCCCCGATGCAACAAATCCGCGCGCAAAATTCTGGCCGGCCGACGCGCATGTGATCGGCAAGGACATCACGCGCTTTCATGCGGTCTATTGGCCCGCCTTCCTGATGTCGGCGGGCGTGGCCTTGCCTAAACAGATCGTCGTGCACGGATTTTTGTTCCACCGCGGCGAGAAGATGTCGAAATCGGTCGGCAATGTCATCGATCCCTTCGCGCTCATCGCCCATTACGGCATCGACCCCTTGCGTTATTTCTTTTTGCGCGAAGTGCCGTTCGGGCAGGACGGTAATTACTCGCACGAGGCGATCGTCACGCGCATGAACGCCGATCTCGCCAATGATCTCGGCAATCTGGCGCAGCGCTCGCTCACGATGATCGCCAAGAATTGCGAGAGCAGGATGCCCGCCCCGGGAGAGTTCAGCGACGCGGATCGGGCGATTCTCCAAGCGGCGGAAGCGCTCACCCAAAAGGCGCGGGTTGCGATGCAGAGCTTCGCGCTGCATGTGATCCTCGCCGATATCTGGCGCGTCGTCGGCGATGCCAACCGCTATTTCGCGGCCGAGGAGCCCTGGGCGAAGCGGAAGACCGATCCCGAGCGGATGGCGACGATCCTCTATGTCACCGCGCAAGTCCTGCGGATGGTCGCGATCCTCACCCAGCCGTTCATGCCGGCGGCAATGACGAAACTGCTCGACCAGCTCGGCGTTGCGCCGAATGCGCGCGATTTCGTCCATGCGGAGCAGGGGGATGATCGCGCTGCCGGCCGGGCGCTGCCGCCGCCATCTCCCATCTTCCCGCGTTACGTCGAAGCGGAAGCGGGCGTCTGAGGTCCTGATGCTGATCGATTCGCATTGCCATTTGGACTTTGACGATTTCGCCGCCGATCGCGAAGCGGTGGTCGCGCGGGCGCGCGCGGCTGGCCTCGAGCGGATGATCACGATCTCGACGCGCGTCAAGCAGTTCGCGACGATCCGCGGGCTCGCCGAGGCCTATGACGACGTCTATTGCACGGTCGGAACGCACCCGCACAATGCGCATGAAGAGCAGGTCGCGGCGATCGAACTCGTCGAACTGGCGCAACATCCGAAGTGCGTCGGCATCGGGGAAGCCGGGCTCGACTATCACTACGATTTCGCGCCGCGGGATGTCGCCCAGCGAGTCTTCCGCACCCATATCGCCGCCGCGCGCGAGAGTGCTCTCCCGCTCGTCATTCATGCCCGCGACGCCGATGCCGACGTTGCGGCAATCCTCGAGGACGAGATGGGGAAGGGGGCTTTCAAGGCCGTGCTGCATTGTTTCACGTCCTCGCGTCGGCTCGCCGAGGTCGGCCTGTCGCTCGGCTTTTACGTCTCCTTTTCCGGCGTCCTGACCTTCAAGAAATCGGACGAATTGCGGGCGATCGCGCGCGATGTGCCGAACGATCGTCTGCTCATTGAGACCGACGCGCCCTTCCTGGCACCGGTGCCCTATCGCGGCAAACGCAACGAGCCGGCCTTTGTCGCCGAGACGGCCAAAGTCCTCGCCGAGGTGAAGGGCGTTTCTTCGGGGGAACTGGCCGCGACGACGAGCGCCAATGTCTTGCGGCTTTTCTCCAAAATGCCCGCCCCGCGAGCGGCAGCCCCTCAATGAGCTTGAGGGTGACGATCCTCGGCTGCGGCTCGTCCGGCGGCGTTCCGCGCGTCGGCCAGGGCTGGGGCGCCTGCGACCCGAAAAATCCCAAGAACAGGCGCCGACGTTGCTCGATCCTTGTCGAACGCGCAAACGGCGGCAAGACGCAGGTCCTCGTCGACATGTCGCCCGATCTGCGCAGCCAATTGCTCGATAGCGGCATCAACCGGCTCGACGCGGTCCTGCTCACCCATTCGCATGCCGATCACACGCATGGAATCGACGAGGTGCGGCCGCTCGTCATCATGGCTAAGAAGCGCATCGATCTTCATATGGATGCGGCGACCTCGGCGGTCGTCCGCAGACATTTCGACTATATTTTCGAAACGCCGGAGGGCAGCCAATATCCGGCGCTGCTCAACGAAAAGCGGCTCATGCCCGGCGAGATCTGCGGCATCGACGGGCCTGGCGGCAGAATCGAGTTCCTGCCGTTCCGGCTCGAACACGGCGAAATCGACGCGCTCGGCTTTCGCTTCGCAAACATTGCCTATTCGCCCGATCTCAATGCGATCCCGCCCGAAAGCCGGGAGTTTCTCGAGGATCTCGACCTCTGGATTGTCGATGCGTTGCGCTATACGGCGCATCCGAGCCATTTTTCCTTGCCCGAAACGCTGGAATGGATCGGCAAATTCCGGCCTAAGCACGCCATCCTGACCAATCTGCACACCGATCTCGATTTCGACCGGCTGAAAAACGATCTGCCAGCGCATATCGAGCCGGCCTTCGACGGCATGCGGGTCACGATACCTGGCTGAGAGGCGGCTCGCGCGGTCCCAAAATCCGGGCGCGAAAATTCCGGGCGACGCCTGCGCTTCAAGATCCGGACTGACGGCCGTTTGGGCGACGTTACACTTGGCATACTCATCCCCAAGGAGTATGCTGAATGAGCGCGATCCATTGCGGGGTTGCGTTGATCCCGGCCCGAACTGCCGACAGCAGTCACGAAATCTTGGCCCGGCTCATCGAAATTTTGGCTCCGGGCGACGGTGATCTAGTGGCATTTCTTGAATGCTATTTCGACGAAAGCGGCTCCCATGACGGGTCGCCAGTCCTCTCCGTAGGCGGCTATCTATTCGAGAAAGAGCAGTGCAAAGCGCTCGATCTCGAATGGAAGGCCGTTCTAGACTTTTATCGGTTGCCCTATTTCCGAATGTCGGCTTGCGCTCACAATCAAGAACCTTTCGACCATCTCTCGCCACAAGAATGCATCGATGCTGAAAAAGCGGTGATCACTCTAATAAACCAATATGCTTTGCTTGGCCTCGGGGTGATCGTTAACGAGGCGGATTACAATACTTGGTTTGAGGGACAAAACTCCGCAGGGACTGCTTATTCGTTTTGTTGCTGGCAAATTTTGGCGGGGATTCGTACCTGGATAATCCGAAACCAATTTCAGGGAGAAATCGCGTACTTTTTTGAGGCTGGCCATGCGAGCAAGCCAGAGGCTAATGCCCTCATGCACCGTATTTTCAGCAATCCGCAGCTACGTGCGGCCTATCGCTATGTAGGGCATTCGTTCGTCGATAAAGAAAAGGTGCGGCCAGTCCAGACGGCCGACATTTTGGCTTGGCAGCAGGCGACGCAGATGAAGCGTTGGCTGAAAAATGATCACCGCATGAGAAAAGATTTTCAGGCGCTGACGGCCAAGCCGCAACATGAATTGTTTATCGGAAATCGGCAAACCGTTGGGGGCGTGATCGCATATCAGCGATCACTGCAAGGGCTTCCTGTCCTGACGGGCCTCACGGGCCATTTCGGGAAGACGTGGTTTTGGTGCCCGTTTGACGGCGCCCCGGGGGCCTCGGTGTGACAACTCTCTCGAAAGCGCGCTCGAAATCCTTCGGGTCATCCGAAGCCTCTACTTCGCGCGCCATTTCGACAAAGCGCTTGTGGCGCTCGGCGTCAGTGAGTTTGGGTTTTCGCTTGGCTTTCGGCAGTGTGTTCATTCTGCGCGCTCCTATAGGACGAAATGCGAGGTGCTGAAATAAAAACGGCCCGCGGTGCCAGCCGGGGCCGTGTAACCATGTATTGAAGCGCCGCGCCGCGCGTAACCTTTATACGCGCGAAGGAGGCGCTTGTCATCATGCCACTGAGCCTATCGAAGAAAATACGCTGCCGCCTTCTTATAATTTTTGCACGGCTGTTGCGTATTCCCATAGCTATCCATCAAAGTTTTTTCAGCGCTTATCCATCAGGTTCGACAGACGATTCGGATATTGAGCGCCGCGCTGAGCATAACCTCTCGCGGAAAGATTGATGACTAATAAGACATCCTTCGAATCTACTATCTGTGAGTGATCGTATAGATCGTCACAGAGCAACTGCGATGCCTTATTGCTCTCAATGATGAAGAACGATGTGGTTTCATCCCATATGCTGCCGCTTGCCTCGTTCTTTATTTCATCGACGAGCGATTCGTAGCGTTCTTCATAGGTTGAGTCTTCCTGGATGCGGAAAGAGATTAAAAATATAGCCATGATATTAGCTCCCCTAGTTCGCTTGGCAGCTTCTAGGATAGCGAAGGCGAGGACGGGCGTCATTGCCTGTCCTCGTCACTAAATGGAAGTTCAAGCTGTCTAGGATCGGGCGGCTCAGATCGTAGCTGGCCGCGCCCGCGTGGCTTAGGCTTGTGCCTCGGGATGTTCGCGATGAGTTGTTTGATACGTCAGGCGTTTGCCTCTGACGCCTTGCAGGGCGATTTCCGCACGTTTGGTGTCATCAATGCCGAGCTTGGCGCGGTTATTCTGGCGGAAATCAAATTCGGCCAAATAACGATCAAGGTGTTTCTTATCAACGTGTTGGTAAATTCCGATGAGACCGCGCTTGAAGATCGAAAAGAAGCCTTCGAGCGTGTTGGTATGAACGTCGCCGCGCGCCCATTCGAACTTAGAATGATCGACGCTTTCATGCGAGGCGACCGGCGGGAATTTGTAGTGTTGCGCGCTATCGCTCACGAGGCGGCTATCCTTGTGGACGTGCTCATAAAGGAACGGCCCGACCATCCTGTGATCGAGAAACATAGAGCGGATATTGCCGCCACGCTCCACAAGGCTCAAAACCTGCGGCGTTGCTTGTCTGCGTCCAATGGCCAATTCTTCAGCCGTCTTTTTGGTCTTGAACGATTTCGAGAGAAACATCTCGTCGGCTTCCACAGTCTTGCCCGAGCCGCCCAAAGGTCCCGCCGAAGCATCAGGTGCCATCGCAAGCCTAATCCTATGGCCGAGAAACCACGCGGTTTTCATGCTACATTTGAGCATTCGCTGGATTTGCCGAGTCGCGATTCCTTTCTTGCTGGCGCACATGAGATGGATGATTTGCAGCCAAAGATGCAGCGGCAGGTGCGAGTCCTCGAAAATCGTTCCCATCCGCACCGTGAAGGGCTTTTTGCAAGCGTAGCATTTGCGAAGGCCGGCGCGCGTCGTTTGGCCGTTCAACTGGCCGATCCTCGCGGTCTCACCACAATGCGGGCAAACTGGACCATTCGGCCAAAGCTCGGCTTCCACATAAGCGAAAGCGGCTGCTTCGGTTTGGAAATGCGGGGCAGAAAGAACGGACTTGGCCATAGCGAAAGCTCCTATGACTAAAATACTACATCAAGGGGTCTGGTATGTCAAGTGTAACATCGCCGCCGTTTGTTCCATAATATTGATTATGCGAATCGCTTATCTGCCAGTGGCTTGATTCGGCGAGGATTCAATTCCGGTTTTGGGACGGCGCCCGGCGGCGCGGTCGGCGGGAACCGATGGGAAGCGTTTCGACCTGACGCGAAAGCGGTAGCCAAGGGGCTGGTATTTCTGCTATCAATAATCGAAAGGCGGGACGTTCGGCATTCGTGGACAATACCATCGCGAGAGGATCGGAAACGGGCGCTTTCGGGCGGCCGGCTATACGCGCGTCTAGCATTCGGCCACCGCTGTGCGGCTTAGCCGTTTGGAGGAAACGGTGCGTGTTCAGGTTTGGGTGGGATACGAAACAGGCAGAACATGAGCAAAGGTAAAGAATTCCGGGGTCCGAAAAAGCGCGGCTTCGACGACGACGGTCCGACACCCTATGACGCGCCAACACGTGCTAGTCGGCATCCCCGACCCGGCTTCGGGGGCAGTCTTGGAGGTCCTGAGATGGCCCCACCTGTTACTGGTACCCCGGTCGACGCGATCGTCAAATGGTTCAAAAGCGACAAGGGGTTCGGCTTCGTCGAGCTGAGCAATGGAACGGGCGATGCCTTCCTCCACATCGGCGCGCTTCAAGCCGCCGGATTCGAGACCGTGCCGCCCGGCGCTAAGTTGAAGGTCTATGTCGGCACCGGTGCCAAGGGCACGCAGGTGACGCGGGTACTCGAAGTGGATACGGCCGGCGCCGCCGAGCGCGCGCCGCCCCGTCTCAATGAGGCGCGCCCGCCGCGTCGTCATCCTGACCCCTCGACCGCCGTGCAAGTCAGCGGAACCGTCAAATGGTTCGACGACAACAAGGGGTTCGGTTTCGTCCAGTCGAACGACGGCGGCAAGGACGTGTTCGTCCATATCTCGATCCTCGGCCCGTCCGGCGTCCCGCACCTCGTGGAAGGCCAGCCGGTCACGATGCGCGTGGTTGACACACCCAAGGGCCGCGAAGCGCTTTCGATCGCCCTCGCCTGAGGCAGCGCGCAGGCCTTGAATTCCAGCGGAACGGCGCAAGGCGGAGAGCCTCGCGCCGTTTCCGTCTGGCTCTCGTGAAGATTGCACGCCAGCCCCGGTTCAAATCCAATGGAAAAATCCCGCGACCTCGCGAGGCTCCTCGAGATCATGGCGGCCTTGCGCACGCCAGATACGGGCTGTCCCTGGGATCTCGAACAGAGCTTCGCGACGATTGCGCCCTATATCATCGAAGAAGCCTACGAAGTCGCCGATGCCATCGCGCGCGGCAATCTCGCCGATCTTCGCGACGAATTAGGCGATCTCCTCCTCCAAATCGTCTTCTACGCGCGGATGGCCGAAGAAAAAGATGCCTTCGATTTCGGCGCCGTCGTTGAATCGATCACCGACAAGTTGATCCGCCGCCATCCGCATGTCTTCGGCGCAGAGCGCGGCCTTTCCGCCGACGAGGTGGAGGCGCTCTGGGCCAGGATCAAGGGCGAGGAGAAGGACGCGCGGAAAACAGGGACAGAGGGCGAGAACCGAGAAGAGGGCCGCGGCCTGCTCGCCGACGTTCCCCTCGCCCTGCCCGGCCTGACCCGCGCGGTGAAGCTGCAGAGCAAGGCCGCGACCGTCGGTTTCGACTGGGCCGATGCCTGCCTGGTGCTTGCAAAAATCCGCGAAGAAACCGACGAGATCGAAGCAGCGCTCGAGAGCGGGGACGGGATCGCCGCGCGGCACGAGATCGGCGATCTCTTGTTTGCGGTTGCCAATCTTGCCCGCCATCTCGACGCGGATCCTGAGGCCGCGATCCGCCGGACCAATGCAAAATTCGAGCGGCGCTTTGGCTATATCGAGAAGGAGATCGCCCGGCGCGGCGGCGAGCCTGCGAACCTTGCCGAGATGGATGCGCTTTGGAACGAAGCCAAGGAATGCGAGAAATAGCTTGGCGTCCCCTCTCCCCGCTTGCGGGGAGAGGGGACCTGTTCAGCCGCGCGGTCGGCGCTTGGCGACCGCAGGCATGACGTGGCTGAATCTTTGCCGCACGGTGTCAGCGAGCGCCGGCACCACGCTGACGGTGAGATTGAGGCCACCGTCGGCCGCCTCGCTGCGGCTTAGAACCTCGGTATGCTCATAGAGCCAGTTGCGGTCTCGCCCGTCGCCCGGATCGAGCCGAAGATCGAGGATGACCCGCTCGCCGGCCAAGCGCGCCTCGAGACGGGCGATGAGCTCGTCGATCCCCTGCCCCGTCAGCGCCGAAATGATGATCGGCCGCGTCTTTGCTGGTTGGCGCCGCGCCGCATTGAGCAGCGCCATGCTCCTTTCGGAGTCGAGCAAATCGATCTTGTTCCAGACTTCGAGCACGCGACCCGGCCGATCCGCGTCGATTCCGAGCTCGGAGAGAACCCGTTCGACGTCGACGCGTTGCGCCTCGCTGTCTTGATGCGCGACGTCGCGCACATGCAGAATGATGTCGGCCTCGACCACCTCTTCGAGCGTCGCCTTGAACGCCGCGACCAGCATGGTCGGCAGATCGGAAATGAATCCGACCGTGTCGGAGAAGATGACCTCGCCGCCGTGCGGCAGGCGCAAGGCGCGCAAGGTCGGATCGAGCGTCGCAAACAGCATGTCTGCGGCGATCACCTGGGCTTTGGTCAGGCGGTTGAACAAGGTCGACTTGCCGGCATTCGTATAGCCGACGAGCGCGACGATCGGATAAGGCACGCTACGGCGCTTCTTGCGATGCAGGCCGCGGGTCTTTCTGACGCTTGCGAGATCGCGTTCGATGCGGGTGATCCGTTCCTGCAGCAAACGCCGGTCGGTTTCGAGTTGCGTCTCGCCGGGACCGCCGAGAAAGCCGAAGCCGCCGCGCTGGCGCTCGAGATGCGTCCAGGAGCGCACGAGCCGCGACTTTTGATAGGTGAGATGGGCCAGCTCGACCTGCAGCGCGCCTTCGCGCGTGCGCGCCCGCCGCCCGAAGATTTCGAGGATGAGTCCCGTCCGCTCGATGACCTTGGAAGCGAAGGCCTTTTCGAGATTGCGCTGCTGCACCGGCGAGAGCGCACAATCCATGATGACGAGATCGATCGAATACTCGGCCACCAGGGACGCGATCTCTTCGACCTTGCCCTGGCCGAGGAAGGTGGCCGGCCGAATTTGCGACAAGGGCACGATCTTGGCCTCGACGACCTCGACCTCAATCGCCTCGGCGAGGCCCCGCGCTTCCGTGATCCGCGCCGCGTGCGAACGGCCATGCTCCATGCGCCTGCGGCCGGAGGCGTCGCGGCGCCCTTCGGCGAGATAGGGACCGATGACGAGCGCCCGCGTCGCCTCGCTCCGAACGGGGACCGAACCCGTATCCTTCAAATCAGCCTCGAACGTTCATGGCTCCGATCCCGCCGGCGCCTCGTCGCCAGGTTCGAACATCTGAATCGGATGCCCCGGCATGATCGTGGAAATCGCATGTTTGTAGACGAGCTGCGAATGTCCATCCCGGCGCAAGAGAACACAGAAGTTATCGAACCAGGTGACGATGCCCTGCAGCTTGACGCCATTGACCAGAAAGATCGTGAGGGGAACTTTGTTCTTCCGGACGGAATTCAGAAAAGTGTCTTGAAGATTTTGAGTGCGTTCTGCGGCCATTTTCTTATCCGTTCTTTTCTTGACGTCGCTACTCGCCACGCCGGCTGATATGCGACCCGGATCGCTACAGAATTGCCATGAGTTAGACCGGGCGGCAGCTTGGCTTCTGGAGGGCCGGTCAACTCCATTAGATCCACGCCGCGAGCCGGCTGCAAGCGGGACTTTATCCCGAAGATTTGGTTCCTAAATCTCGGCCCGGCTCTGCCGCCGCCGGCCGATTAGAACGTGGCTGCCGCCATGCCGTGAAAACGCGCCCGCAGACGGTGCGCGAGCGGGCCTGGCCTGCCATCGCCGACCGGCTCTCCATCGATGCAAACGACCGGCATGACGAGCGTCGTCGCGCCGGTGATGAAGGCTTCCCGTGCGGCTTTGGCTTCGGCGAGGCTGAAGCTCCTTTCTTCGAGCCGCAGGCCGTCTGCGGCGATAAGCTCGAGCAAAGTGGTGCGGGTGACGCCGCGCAGGATTGCATTGTCGATGTGCCGGGTGATGATCACGCCGTCCTGACTGACGATCCAGGCATTGGAGGCGGAGCCTTCCGTGACCATGCCCTCGGCATCGATGAGCCATGCCTCATAGGCTCCCTGCTCCTTCGCCGCCTGCCGGGCGAGAACGTTCGGCAAGAGCCCGATCGTCTTGATATCCGGCCGCTTCCAGCGAATGTCCGGCATCGAGACGACGGCGATCCCCTTTGCCGCGAGCGTTGCTCCCTTGGCCGGATCGATGGCGCGGGCGGTCATGACGAGGCTCGGGCGGACGGACGGGATCGGAAAACAATGGTCGCGCGGCGCCACGCCGCGGGTCACCTGGAGGTAGAGATAGCCGTCGGAGATCTTGTTGCGGGCGATGATCTCCCGCATCACAAGGGCAAGCGCGCCGAGCGCCAAAGGCGCGCCGATGCTGAGCTCCTTGAGCGATCGCCGCAGCCGCTCAATGTGCCGGGCTTCGTCGATCAGCGCGCCGCCCTTGATCTCGCAGACTTCGTAGACGCCGTCGCCGAACTGATAGCCGCGATCCTCGATATGCACCATCGCCCGTGCCTGGGGCAGATAGCGGCCATTCACATAAGCGATCCGACCCACGCACAGAGCTCCGCCAGAGCATGATCCCGAAAATTGCAGACTTCTCAGGATAACATCATGCGTCAAATAAAGCGTTCAATCGATCCCGAGCGATTTCAGCTTGCGATGCAGCGCCGATCGTTCCATTCCGATGAATTCGGCCGTTCGCGAAATATTGCCGCCGAAACGGTTGATCTGGGCGACCAGATATTCGCGTTCGAAGACTTCCCGCGCATCGCGCAAGGGCAGGCTCATCAGTCTCTCGCCGCCCGAGCCATTCGGAGTCGAGGGCACCAGCGCGCCGATTTCGGACGGCAGCATGTCGGAGGTAAGCTCGGCCTCCGGATCGCCCGAGGCGAGGATCATCAGGCGTTCGACGTTGTTGCGCAGTTGGCGGATATTGCCAGGCCAATCATGCGACTGGAGCACGGCCATGGCCTCCGCGGCGATCTTGCGGCGTGGCAAGCCGCTCATCACCGAGATCTGTTCCATGAAGAAATCGATGAGCTCGGGGATATCTTCGCGATGCTCCGAGAGTGAGGGTACCCGGATTGGGACGACCGAAAGGCGATGGAAAAGATCCTCCCTGATCACGCTTTCGGTGATGAGGCGCGGGAGATCGTGAGAACTAGAGGAAAAGATCCGCACATCGACATAGACGCGCGTCGCGCCGTTCACCCGCTGGAAATTCTGATCCACCAGCACACGCAGGATCTTGCCCTGGGTTTCCTTCGGCATGTCGGCGATCTCGTCGAGATAAAGCGTGCCGCCATGCGCCTCTTCGAGCGCGCCGACCTTGCGGCTGCGTCCGTCCTTGCCTTCGATGCCGAACAGCTCGATTTCCATCATCTCCGGCGTGATCGTCGCCGAGTTGATGACGACGAACGGCCCCGATGCGCGCGGCGAGGCCGCGTGGATGCATCGCGCCACGAGTTCCTTGCCGACGCCGGGTGCGCCGGTGATGAGAACCCGCGAATTGGCCGGCGCGACCCGCTCGATGACCTGATGCAACTGATGAATCACGCTCGACTTGCCGATGATGCGATTGACCGCCCCGGCGCGCGCCCGCAATTCCGTCACTTCGCGTTTGAGACGCGACGCTTCGAGCGCTCGTTCGGCGACGAGGACCAGGCGATCGGCCTTGAACGGCTTCTCGATGAAGTCATAGGCGCCCATTTTGATGGCGGAGACGGCAGTTTCGATATTGCCGTGGCCGGAGATCATGACCACCGGCAGGCTCGGGTGCGCCCCCTTGATGATCTGGAGAAGCTGCAAACCGTCGAGATGCGAGCCTTGCAGCCAAATGTCGAGAAAGGCGAGATGCGGTCGCCGCGCCTCGATGGCGGTGAGCGCTTCATCCGCGTTCTTGGCGGTTCGGGTGCCATGCCCTTCGTCGGACAATATGCCCGAGACGATATCGCGGATGTCGGCTTCGTCGTCGACGATCAAGATGTCGCTTGGCATTTATGGCTCGCGCTCTTTCATTTGGCGCCTTCGTTTGCGGTAGCCGACAGCTCTTCTTCAGAAAAGCGGACGGCCCGCTGTGCATTGTCGCCTTTCGGGAAATAAAGCCGGACGCAGGCGCCCCGCCCGTTGGGCGAATCGAGCAGTTCGAGGCCTCCGCCATGATCCTCGAGGATCTTGGCGACAATGGCGAGGCCGAGGCCGGTGCCTTCGGAGCGGGTGGTCATGTAAGGCTCGAGCAGGCGATTGCGGTGTTCATTGGGGAACCCCTTGCCGTTGTCGGTGACGAAGATCTCGACCAGCTCCTCCGGCGTCACATCGAGCGAGATCGTAACCTCGCCCTTCACCGGTTCGACCTCGGCTTGCGCGGCGATGCCCTCTGTCGCGTTCTTGATGATGTTGGTGACCGCTTGCGACAGAAGTCGGCGGTCGAAATTGGCCATGACCGGAGTTTCCGGCAGGCGGTCTTCAAATTCGATGTCGGGGTGGCCGACGCGCATGAGAAACATGACCCGCCGCACGCAGTCCGTCAGGTCGTCGCGCGTCAGTCTTGCTCTTGGCATGCGGGCGAAAGCCGAGAACTCATCGACCATGCGCTTGATGTCCTCGACTTGGCGCACGATCGTGTCGATGCATTGGTCGAAGACGTCACGGTCATCCTGAATGAGCCGCCCGTATTTGCGTTTCAGCCGCTCGGCCGAAAGCTGGATCGGCGTCAGTGGATTTTTGATTTCATGGGCGATGCGGCGGGCAACGTCGGCCCAGGCGGCGGTCCTTTGTGCCGCGACGAGATCGGTGATGTCGTCGAGCGTCACGACATAGCTCTTCTCGGCCCGCCCTCCCGGCTCGGTGGTGACCAGCATGTTGAAGATGCGGTCGCGCCCTGCCCGGTTCACCGCGACTTGCCCGCGCACCAGCCGCGTGTTGCCGGAGCGGGCTTCGCCGAGCAAAGGCGCGACTTCGGGAAGGACCGCCTCGATCGGCTGTCCGACGGCGCTTGCGTGCTCGCCGTGCGGCATCAGCCGTTCCGCCGACGGATTGACGACGCTGATCCGGCCCTTCGGCCCGACACCGATGACCGCGACCGGAACGCCGGAGAGTACCGCCTCGGTAAACAGGCGCCGTTCGTCGATGAGGTTGCTTGCCGCGATCAGCCGGCTTTGCTGCAAGCGCAGCTCGGAGGTCATCTTGTTGAAGGTTTCGCCGAGATGGGCGAGATCGCCCTCCGAACGATTCACCGCGACCTGGACTTGAAGATTGCCGGAGCCGACTTCGTCGGTTGCGGCGATGAGACGCCGGATCGGCGCAACCAATCCATTGGCGAAGGAAAGCCCGACCCGGGTCGCGGAAAGCAGCATAATGAGCGCGACGAGAACGTACATGGTCGCAAAAGCGATCTGTATGTTCTGTCTGTGGCTGTCGAAGGCATCGTACAGCGTGATGAGGCGCAAGGCTTGGTGCGGAAATTCGACGCTGAACGAGCCAACCGGGCGGGCGACGTAGAGGAATGTGTCGTCGAAAGCGTCAAGTTTGCGCAACGCGACGAAGGTGCGCCCTTCATCGAGAATCATACAGAGCGGCTCGCTGCGCCGAGCATCCTGAAAATCGTTCGATTCGGGGTGCACGATGGTCGTCCCGACCGGCGCGCCGGTATCGATGGTTTCTTCGATTGCGCCGTTCGAATGCATCATCGCCGCCGCGGTGAAATTCAGGGCCTTGACGCGCGAAGCGAAGAATTCGTGGAACAATTGCCGATCGGACGTGAACAAGGCTTTGCCGCGATCGAGATCGGAAGCAGTGAGCTGGGCCTCCTGCAGAAGCGTTCGGCACTGGTCTTCGCGGAACAGCCGGGCGGCATCGACGGTCTTGAGGATGAAGCCGCGCACGTCCTGCAAAAAGGCCGGGTTCAGGCTGCGTTCGAGGGTGACGGAGCCGACGATCGCCATGAGAATTGCCGGGACGATGGCGATGATCGAGAACAGGCCGACGATCCGGATATGCAGCCGCGCGCCGGCGACCTGCGCGCGCCGGGCGGCAATGATGCCCCAGGCTTCGGCGACGACAAAGCCGAACAGCATCAATATGCAGAGCACATTGATGAGGAACAGGGTGAGGACGACCACGTCGGTCGGCGGGATCGGCGTGTAACCGGCGAAGATCAGGAAACTCGTCATCGCCGCGGCGATCGCGAGCACCACCGCAGCCAGGCCCAGCCTCGTCAACAGCCGCGGGCGCTTACGCGCGACCATCGGATCCGGAGCAATACTCGCTTCGCTCATCCGGCTCGCTGCCTGTCTGATGTCTGGAGCGCGTCGCTATGGACGCGCGCGAATTTTGTCATTCATTTCGGGCAGCCGCGCCCCGCCTGGCTTCCCCCAAGGCGTCGCCTGCACGGCTCTCTCCTGAGCGGCCGTTGCAGGAAGATCACGCTGTTGCAGAATTGCGA
This sequence comes from Methylovirgula sp., assembly GCA_035266305.1. Classification (GTDB taxonomy): domain Bacteria; phylum Pseudomonadota; class Alphaproteobacteria; order Rhizobiales; family Beijerinckiaceae; genus Methylovirgula. Next base: position 13,383 of record DATFNQ010000070.1, on the reverse strand, counting down.
CATTTCCGGGGCGGAAAATCACCGCGGCAGGCGCATCAGCCTGATGTCGAGGTCCTTGACCTTTTTGCGCAGCGTATTGCGATTGAGGCCGAGGAGCTCCGCCGCCTTGATTTGATTGCCGCGCGTGGCGGCAAGCACGGCGGAAATCAGCGGATATTCTAGTTCGCGCAAGACGCGATGATAGATGCCGGGTGGCGGCAGGCTCTCGCCATAGGCGCGGAACAGTTCCGAAAGGTGGCGTTCGACCGCGAGGGTGAGGGTCTCGCCACGCTCGGAATCCTTGCCGCGGTCCTCGGCTTGCGGCCTTGGCCCATAGGCCGTGAAGAACGGCGAGGAATCGGCCGAAAGCTCGGCATCGACCAATGGCTCGGCAATCGTTTCTTGGGGATAAAGCGCCGCCAACCGGCGCACGAGGTTTTCGAGTTCGCGGATATTGCCCGGCCAGCGGTGGCGCTTCAAGCGTTCGAGCGCCGCCGGCTCGATATGTTTGAGCGGCAAGCCCTCCGCCGCCGCAAGCGCGAAGAAATGATGGACGAGGTCCGGAATATCCTCGCTGCGTTCGCGTAGCGGCGGCAGCCGCAGCGGCACGACATTCAAGCGGAAGAAAAGGTCCTCACGGAACAGGCCTTGATGGATCAGATTGCGCAGGTCTTTGTTGCTCGCCGCGATGATCCTGACGTTGGTCTTGAGGGGGGTGCGCCCGCCGACCGTCGTATATTCGCCTTCCTGCAGCACGCGCAGAAGACGGGTCTGGGCTTCCATCGGCATGTCGCCGATTTCGTCCAGGAAGAGCGTGCCGCCCTCCGCCTGCTCGAAGCGCCCCGAGGATCGCTGGTTGGCTCCGGTAAAAGCCCCCTTCTCATGGCCGAACAATTCGCTCTCGATGAGGTCGCGGGGGATCGCCGCCATATTGATCGCGACGAAGGGCCCCGCCTTGCGCTTGCCGTAGTCGTGAAGCGCGCGGGCGACGAGCTCCTTGCCGGTTCCCGACTCGCCGGTGATCATGACGGTAAGATCGGTCTGCATGAGCCGCGCAAGCACCCGATAGATTTCCTGCATGGCGGCCGAGCGGCCGACGAGCGGCATCCCTTCGATGTCGGTCGGAGGAGAAGGTTTGGCCCGGCCCTTGGGCTCGCTCATGGCCCGGCCGACGATCGCAACGAGTTCGCGCAGGTCGAAAGGCTTCGGCAGATAATCGTAGGCGCCGCGTTCCGAGGCCTTGATCGCGGTCATGAACGTATTCTGCGCGCTCATGACGATGATCGGCAGTTCCGGCCGCAGTTTCTTCATGCGCGGCAGAAGTTCGAAGGCGTTCTCGTCGGGCATGACGACATCGGTAATGACGAGGTCGCCTTCGCCTGCCTGCACCCAGCGCCATAAGGTGGCGGCGGTCCCGGTTGTGCGCACCTCATAGCCGACGCGCGAAAGCGCCTGGCTCAGCACCGTCCGTATGGCGGCGTCATCATCGGCTACGAGGATGTTTCCGCCCATCGCCAACCACCTCCCAAGCGCCCCCGGGGGGCCCCGTTCCTCGCCTATTTCAGCTTGACGCTACGGCCATCGCGCAGCGCGTACATCGGCATCAGAACTCTAAAGATCGTCCGACGCGGCTGCGATTCACATTCTATCGTCCCGCCGTGATCGCCGATGATTTTCGCCACCAGTGCAAGTCCGAGGCCATTTCCCGAGGTTTTCGTCGTGACGAACGGCTCGAAAAGATGCGGCCGGATCTCGGGCGGAACACCCGGACCATTGTCGCGCACGCAAAATTGCAACGGCAGGCTCACGGCGGCATCGGACGTCGAGAGCTTGAGGCGAACGCCGGGACGAAAGGCCGTCGAAAGCTCGATCTCGCCGTCGCTGTGGGCATCGCCGATGGCCTCCGCCGCGTTCTTGACGAGGTTCAAGAAGATCTGGATGAGCTGATCGCGGTTGCCGAGCACCGGCGGCAGCGAGGGGTCGTAGTTTTCGGTAAAGCGGATGTGCCGCGCAAACCCCGCCTGGGCAATCCGTTTGACGTGGTCGAACACCGTGTGAATGTTGACGCTTTCGCGCTCCAATGGCCGATTGTCGGAGAACGCTTCCATCCGATCGACGAGCTTCACGATGCGGTCGGTTTCCGCACAGATCAGGCGGGTCAAGGCACGGTCGCCGTCGCTGACCTCCGCCTCCAGCAATTGTGCAGCGCCGCGAATTCCGGAGAGCGGGTTCTTGATCTCATGGCCGAGCATCGCCGCCATGGCGGAAACCGAACGGGCCGCGCCGCGATGATTGAGCTGGCGATCCATCTTTTCGGCCATCGACTGCTCTTGAAGCATGACGACGACGCCTTCCCCGGTGTCCGAGAGCGGCGTCACGAAAAGATCGACCATCTTCTCGGTACCAAGCCGCGGCACGCCAAGATCGACGCGATATTCGGTAATCGCGGCGCCGGTCGCCTCCACCTGTTTGACGAGCGACAACAAAACGGAGTCGAAGGGGAGCAGATTGGTGAGAGTTTGCTGCAGCAGGATCGAGCGGCTGATGCCGAAGAAGATTTCGGCCGCCACATTGGCTTCGATGACGAAGCCGTCGACAGCGACCGCCAACACCGGATGCGGCAAGGCGTTGAGGATCCTCGACGCATCGCCGCTAATGTCCGTGTTGGCAGCGGCGGATTTGCGCGGCTCGACATGCAAGTTCATCGATCCGGTGGACGAAGGGGAAGAATTCGTGCTCATGCCGCCACCGCCGGCTGTTCGCAGTCGAACAGAACCGCAAGGAGACATTCGACCTCGGTCGGGTTTTCGCTGCTGACAAGCCGGCGGCGAAGCTCTGCCGCATCCCGCCTCCGCGACCAAGCGGCATAGGCCGAAAGATGCTTGCGCGCATGGCGCAGCCCTCGCTCCTTGCCGAAGAGTGAAAGCAGGGTCCGATAATGTTCGAGAGCTGCGGCGCAGCGGGCGGCGGAGCTTGGCCCCGGCCGCGGCGGCGCTTTCCCAAGGTGTCGCACCACTTCCCCGACGAACCAAGGCCGGCCGATGGCGGCGCGGCCGACCATCACCGCATCGGCGCCGGAAGCTGCGAGCATGGCGCTTGCCTCCTCGAGACTCGTGCAGTCGCCGTTGGCGACGAGCGGGATCGACGTGGTCCCTCTCACCTCACGGATCGCGCTCCAATCGGCCCTGCCCTGATAGAACTGGCAGCGCGTGCGGCCATGCACGGTCAGCATCGCAATCCCCTCGCCTTCCGCGCGGCGCGCGAGTTCCGGCGCATTCATCGCAGCCGCGTCCCAGCCGAGCCGCATTTTCAGCGAGACCGGAATGTGCACGGCGGCGAGGACCGCGCGAATGATGCGGGTTGCGAGATCGGGGTCGCGCATCAGAGCGGAGCCCGCGGCGCCCCCCGTGACGCGCTTGGCCGGACAGCCCATATTGATGTCGATCATCGCGGCGCCTGAGGCCTCGGCGCAGCGCGCCGCCTCCGCCATCGGCTCAGGACGGCAACCGGCAATCTGCACGACGTGAGGCTCAATGCCGGCGCCTTCGGCGCGGATTGCGGCCTCGCGGGCGCCACCGGCATAGAATTCCGAGTCCAGCATTTCCGTGACCGTCAGAGCCGCCCCAAATTTTTGTGCCAATCGGCGCATGCCAAGATCGGTCACGCCAGCCATGGGCGCAAGAAAAGCTCGGCCCTTGAGCCGCAGGGGCCCTACGGACAGGCTCTGGGTGTGATTGCCTAGAAATTCATCAGAACGGCTCATGCTTACATCATAATCATTTTGTGCAGCGCGGCAACAGCGACATGTCGTACCATCGCCGCCTTCAGCACAAATTTGACGCGGCTCGCAAAAAACGAGAGAGGACACGCTGGAGCTAGGCAAGAGGGCATGCGCGAAAGTTTCGAACTTGCGATTTTGGTGGTCGCGGCCGGACGCGGCGCGCGGGCCGGCCCCGGCGTTCCCAAGCAGTATAGGCCGCTTGCCGGCAAACCTCTGCTTGCGCACACCTTATCCACATTATTGAAAGCGGCGCCGGAGGCGCGCCTCTTGGCCGTCATCCATCCCGACGATCTCGGCGTCTATCGGCAGGCTCTGGCCTATCTCGACAAGGCGGATCTCGCCCGGCTGCTGGCCCCTTCCTATGGCGGCGAGATGCGGCAGGACAGCGTCAGACTCGGCCTCGAAGCTCTGGCGCAGCAGGCTCGGCCGCGGATCGTCCTGATCCATGACGGCGCGCGGCCTTTTGCGAGCGCCGATCTGATCGCCCGCGCCAGCGCCGCGGCGAACGCGCATGGCGCGGCTGTCCCCTGCCTCGAGCTGACCGACACGATCAAGGAAGTCAAATCCGGCCGCATCGTCGCGACCCCGCCGCGCACGGCGTTCCGCACGGTCCAGACACCGCAGGCGTTTGCCTTCGATCTGATCCTCGCGGCGCATCGCAAGGCCGCGCAGGCGGGCCAAAATGGGCTGACGGACGACGCGGCGATCGCCGAATGGGCCGGCCATGAAGTTCACGTGTTCGAGGGCGAGCGGGAGAACATGAAGATCACGAATGCGGAAGATTTTTCACGCGCCGAAGCCAAGCTTATGCAGGAATTGCAGGACGTGCGAACAGGGCAAGGCTTTGATGTCCACGCCTTCGGTCCCGGCGATCATGTCTGGCTCGGCGGAGTGAAGATTGCGCATGACCATGCGCTGCTCGGTCATTCGGACGCCGACGTCTTGAGCCATGCGATCACCGACGCGATCCTCGGCGCCATCAGCGACGGCGACATCGGCAGCCACTTTCCGCCCTCCGATCCGCAATGGCGCGGCGCCGCGTCCTCGATCTTTCTCGCCGCCGCGGCGCAGAAGCTGCGGTGCCGCGGCGGGATGCTCGCCCATATCGATGCGACCTTGATCTGCGAAAGGCCGAAGATCGGTCCCTATCGCGAGCCGATCCGCGCGAGCATCGCAGAGATCACCGGCATTTCGGTCGATCGCGTCGCGATCAAGGCGACCACGTCGGAGCGTCTCGGCTTTACCGGCCGCGAGGAGGGCATCGCGGCCCTGGCGATCGCCACCGTGCGCTTGCCGTTGTCGCTGCAACGCCCCGATTGATCGCCTTTGCTAGCCGACTCTTCGAACGCCTCGCATCATCCGCGATCGCCTGGCGTTCGCTCTTTTAGGAAGGAGGGAGTCGGACAGGGCTTATTCCATCTTCACCAATAGCCCGCGGGCGCGGGCGGCGCGGAACAGCCAATCAAAAATTGCGACAGCGGCCAGGAGATAAGCGCAGTCCAACGCAAGGCCGGATCCCAGCCGCGCCAAGGATAATCCGCCGCCGGCCATGACTTGGCGCAGGCCCTCGAAGGCTTGCGTCGTCGGCAGGGCAAGGGCCAAGGGCCGCAGGGGCCGCGGCAAGGCCGTGAGCGGATAGAAGACGCAGGAGAAAGGCATCACCAATCCGGTGATGCTCCAAGTGAAGCTTTGGATCTTGGTCGTGTAGCGAACGATCAACCCGGTCACGAGAATCCCGACCGCCAGGGCGAAAATAATCAGGACCAGGATGAACGGGAGAAGCGCGAGCAAATAGGGGAAGAAATCGTAGGAATAGAAGACAAAAGCGACGATTGTCGCGGCCGCGGTTCCGACGATTGCCTTGAGCAGATTTATGATCAGCAGGCCAGAAAGATATTCGCGGATGGTGAGCGGCGTGGTGAGCAGCCCCATCACGTTGTGCGACCAGACCTCGGTCAGGAACGAGACCGCCAGATCGCGCTGGAACGCGCGGAACATGCCCCAGAGAACCGCCGCTCCGAGCAGGAAGCTGATCAGCCCCGGCCGAAGATTGCCGCGCTGCGCAAGAAACACCGTAAGGAAGCCCCAAACGACGATGTCCATCACCGGCCAATAGAGCGTGTCGGTCACACGTTCTAAATTGTGCCGGGCGTCGTAGAGGTGCCGCTCGACGACTGCGGCGATCCTATTGAACCTCATGCGGTTCGCTCCTGCTGGCGCGGATGAAGGCTTCGGAGAGCGCGGGCCGCTTGCGGTCTTCGCGCAAGATCGCGCGGGTGACTTCGGTCGGTCCGCCGGTGGCAATGACCCGGCCGCGGCGCAGGAAGACCACACGGCTGCACAGTTCTTCCACGTCCACCATGTTGTGCGAGGTGTAGAGAATCGCGGTGCCATGCTGACGTTGCAATTGCATGAGCGCTTCCTTTGCGAGCGTCGCCGCATAAGGATCGAGCCCACCCAGCGCCTCATCGAGCAGCAGCAGCTTTGGATCGTTCAGAAAGGCCTTGCAGAGTCGGACGCGCGCGATCTCGCCGAACGATAGCTGCAGCATCGGCCTTTTTTCGAGCTCGTCGATGCCCAAAAGGCCCAGCAAGGCGCGAATCTTTGCCTGCCGGTTCTGAACGCCGTAGAGCCGCGCATAGACCAGCAGATTTTCCAAGACGGTAAGGCGGCTTGGGAACCCGGCGTAGGGCGAGCTCATGTTGATCTTGCCGAATATCTCTTCCCGATGGTGTTGAAGAGACTTGCCAAACATGCGGATCGTTCCGCTCGTCGGGTCGATCAGGCCCAGCAGCATGTGGATCGTGGTGCTCTTGCCGGCGCCATTGGGGCCGAGGAGAGCGACGATCTCGCCTTCGCTCACGCCGAAGGAGACATCGTCGACCACGCGGCATGAGCCGAAATCCTTCGTCAAATGGTCGACTTCAAGAACCATCGTGACAATCTCGTCGGCGCGAGCGGCTTTGCGCTTCCTGAGGCTCCAATGTATCCTAAAGTATGATGCTCTGCCGGCCAAGAGCAGTGGATTGCGATGCTGGTTCTTTGTAATGGAATGCCGCGTAGCGCCTCGACATGGTCCTACAATGTCGCCATGGCTCTCCTGCGCCACGCGGCGGACGAGGTCCACGGCGGCTACGACGAGAACCTGCATCGCTTCCTGCGTTGTCTGCCGGCGTCATGCGTGCATGCGGTTCTCAAATGCCATTCGCTCGACGGCGCCGGCATCGGGCTCGCCCAAGTGCAAGCTGCCAAGGTTATTTACACGTGGCGCGACCTGGCAGACGCGACCGCGTCCTACATGACCATGTTCGACGTCGACTTCGATCGCACGCTCGCCATAATGTCGAGCTCGCTCGACCTCTATCAGCGCCACCGGCGCAACGGCGCGCTCATTCTTGGCTATGAAGCGATCATTCGGCAACCGGCAGAATCGGTGGCGGCCGTGGCGGCCTATCTGAACCTCGAGGCGTCCCAGGATCAGATCGCCAAGATTGCCGAGGCGAACTCATTCGCCAGAACGCGCGAGAAGGTGAAAGAGATCGGTTCGCTTGATTATGGCGAACGCCTCGTTCGCCACGAGCGTAGCTCCTACGACCCGGAGACCCTCCTCAACCTCGACCATATTCGCGACGGCGGCACGGGCTACGGCGCCGGCCGGCTCAATCAAAGCCAGCTCCGCCGCATCGACGAATTGCTCCGCGAAAAGGGACCGCTGGGAGAAAGCTGAAGACCGCTGGTCGGCGCCGCCGCCGCGTCTTGCTCTAGGATTGCTTATCGGCGCCCGCCGGCGCGTCTTGGTCGAGCGCGGCGGTCGTCGGTTGTCTTGCCGGTTGCCCGGTCAGTTCGGCAACGACCGCGGCAAGCGCACGGACCTCCTCCGCCAGCCGGTTCTGCGATTTCTCGACGGCAGCTTGGGTCTGCTCGGCCCGATTGTTCATCTTCTGAATTGCACCCAACATCTGCGCCAAGGCGTCTAGGATTGTGCTGTCATTCAGCACGACCGTTTGCAAGATAGTTGACAGCTCGTGCTCGACATCGGCAATGCGCTCCAGCCGCGAGATGATTTCGTCCCGGTCGCTCATGGCATGCTCAGGAATGGAGTTCTTCGGCAGTTTGCTCGGGCATCAGCTCTTCGTAAACGAAGCTCACGGGTTTACCGGCGTCGAGTGAACGCCAAATCCAATCTGCCGCGCCACGTGCCGAGAAATAGCCACCGAGCGCCGCCGCACGGGCACGAATTTCCATCTGCACGGACGGCGCCATCAGCCACTTTATGGCGGCCAGGACGGCGTCGCGCCCATAAGGAGCGATCATACCGAGCTTGAAGCGGTCGACGAAGCCCGCGGCGCAAGTTTTCGGGCTGCCGAGCACCAGCATCGGCAGATGCGACGTGGCCATCAAAGTGACCATGCGGCTAGGAAGACTGAGCTGCGCGATCGCGCGTACTGCCGCCGGACTTTTGCCATCCAGTGGATCGGACGGAACCACGGCGAAGGGATAGCGCTTCAGCACATTCGGCAGATCCATCTCCGCGATCGGATCGCGCAGGTGAATGCCGTCCCCGGCCAATTTGGCACGGTCGAAGGCGAGCCCCGAAGGCTCTTTCTGGTTACAGTACCAATCGACCTCGATGTTGCTTCCACGAAAGATCTGCGGCAGCAACTCGAGCCAACGCTGTCCCCAAATGTTGCCCAGCAGCGCACACCGGGTCGGGTCTGTGGCAGAGGGCGGCGGGACGGGATGTTTTTGGATGATCTCCTCCGCGACGACCGGCGGCATGACCCAGAAGCGCATGTGATACTTCGTCTGATAGGCGTCGCGCATTTCCGGCGAGATCACCAACCGAAGCCGCGACTTAGCGAAGAGCTGGTGCATCAGCTCGTCCGAGATCCCGTCGGCGCAGACGTTCTTGTCGTCCATGACATAGGTGCAGAGCGGCGCGTTGAGAATTTCCTGCGCCGCTAGGGCGACCGTCGCTTCAGCCGGCGTGTAGGGCAAACAGATAATATGCCGTACATTGGCGCCGCCGAGATACCATTTCAGCCATGACATGATCTCGGCGCGCCCCGATTGCGCCAGCGGCAGACACAATTGCGCCGCGCCGAAGCTTTGCCCGCCATCGTAAAAGTTGTTGGTGCGCACCGAAATGATCGACGCCGAATCGGCAAAGATGCGCAGCAATAATGTCCCCGTTCCATGCTGCGCATTCACTTCGCAGGCACAGATCACCAGGTCGGCCGGATTGGGCAGTTCGGTCACGTCCGGCGGGTCGTAGCCTTCGACGCCCTCGTGCTTGGCAGCCAACACCGCTTGCAGGCGGGCCCGCGCCTTTTCGGCAATGATCAAGGGACTGCCGATCATGAAATACCTTCCTGGTCAGCTTGAGGTGAATTCTGCTAGCCGCGGTTTCATGTCGTGTTGCTGGCGCGCGATCGCTTCGATGTTGGAGCGAACATCGTATTGCATTTGCCAGTTTGGGAAATGGCTCTTCACCTTACTCAGATCGGAGATGTAGCAGATGTGATCACCGATGCGGGCCTTATCGCTCAGCCGATAGCGAAGCCGGTACCCCATGGCGTCGAGGACGGCGATCGTTTCGAGGATCGAAAGGCTGTTGGAGCGGCCGCCGCCAAGGTTATAGACTTCGCCCCGGCGCGGGTTTTTGTAGAATTCCCAGAACAGGGACGCCACGTCGTCGCAATGGATCTGGTCGCGCACCTGCTTTCCCTTGTAGCCGAAAATCGTGTATTCGCGCTCCTGCATCGCGCACAACACGATATAGGTTAGAAAGCCGTGCAGCTCGACCGCCGCATGGAGCGGCCCGGTGAGACAGCCACAACGGAAAACTCCCACCGGCATGTTGAAATACCGCCCGAACTCTTGCGCGAGCACGTCGGCCGCGACCTTCGACGCCCCGAACAACGAGTGAAGGCAATTGTCGATTGACATGCTTTCATCGATACCGTCGAGCCGGTCGGCATAATCATAGCGCGTCTCCAGCTCGTGCATCGGCAGGAGATTCGGCCGGTCCCCGTAGACCTTGTTCGTGCTGGTGAAACAAAAGGGCGACTCGGGGCAGTAATCGCGTGCCGCCACGAGCAGGTTCAGCGTGCCGACGGCATTGATATCGAAGTCCTCGTAGGGGATCGATGCCGCCTTGTCATGCGACGGTTGCGCCGCGGCATGGATGATGAAGTCCGGCCGCTCTTCCTTGAAGAGTTCGCGCATCCGGCTGCGGTCGCGAATGTCGACTGAAAGGTGACGATAACGCGGAATCCGCCGCTTAAGATCTTCCACGACCGCGGCGGTCGAGCCGGCGGCGCCGAAGAACTCGCGCCGCATGTCATTGTCAATTCCGATTACGTCCCAGCCTTGGGACGCCATCATCTCCACGCACGCGGAACCGATCAGGCCCCCCGAACCCGTTACTACGCCCCTCATAAGCTGCCCTTCGCTACGCGTTCCTCCCGTGGTGTGGATAATTCTTATCCACACCCTCCTCCCGTGGAGTAGATAATTCTTAGTGGACGGAATGCTCGGCGTCAAACGGCTAAGTCTGTGATTGGCCTCGCAGTGCAGCGGTTAGGATTCGAGCTTTCCCGCCACGCTCGCCTCGGCGAAGGTCGCCATGTCGCGATGGCAGGCGAGCGCCGCCTTGACAAGCCCGGCGGCGAGCGCCGCGCCGCTTGCTTCGCCAAGCCGCATGTCGAGGTCGAGGAGCGGCCGCTTGCCGAGGCGCTGAAGGACATCGGCATGCGCGCCCTCGGCCGCGACATGCGCGGCCAGACAATGCGCGATCACGGTTGGATCTTGCGCATGCAATATCGCCGCAGCCGCGCCGGCGACATAGCCGTCGAGCAGGACCGGCGCACGTTTCACCCGCGCCGCGACGATCGCGCCGGCCATGGCGGCGATTTCGTATCCGCCGAGCCGGCGCAGCACTTCGAACGGGTCCCCGAGCTTATCCCTGTGAAGGCGCACCGCCGCCTCGATCGCCGCGACCTTGCGCGCCAGGCCTGGCTCATCGAGGCCGCTGCCGCGGCCGGTCCAATGTCCCGCCTTGCCGTCATAGAGCGCGCTATAGATCGCAGCCGCGCTCGTCGTATTGCCGATTCCCATCTCGCCGATTGCGACGAGGTCGGCGCCATCCGGAACCGCCGCCATGCCGCGCGCGAAGGACGCGACCGCCGCGGTCTCGCTCATGGCCGCGCCTTCCGTGAAATCCAGCGTCGGCTGATCGAGATCGAGAGCCACGACATTCAAATCGAGGTTGAACGTGGCACAGATCTGGTTGATCGCAGCGCCGCCCGCCGCGAAGTTCGCCGCCATCGCGGCCGTCACCGACGCCGGATAGGCCGAGACCCCGCGCTCGACGACGCCGTGGTTTCCGGCGAAGACGAGAACGCGGGCGCGAGCGAGCGATGGCATCGCCCTGCCCTGCCAGGCGGCCAGAAATTCGACGATCTCCTCCAGCCGGCCGAGCGAGCCCGCTGGCTTCGTCAGTTCCGCCTGGCGGGCGTGCGCCGCCGCGGCGCAATCCTCCGCCGGTGGCGGGAGCTTGCTCAGCAGGGCGCGGATATCGTCGAAGGATTGAGGCGGAGCGAGGGTCGGCGATGTCATGGCTGTTCGATCGATTTCCTGGGTGCGGACCGCGGCGTGGCGCGTTGTTCCCTCTCCCCTTGCGGTGGACGGCCAGGGAGGACGATGCACTTATTGCTGCAAATCCCCCAGCTTCTCACCCTATCCTCTCCCCGCTGGCTCGCAAGAGGAGGGAAACTCGCGCGCAGCTCAGTATCTGAAGCAGCGCGCATGAGTGATTAGCATCCGAAGTTGCACGTGCTTGTTGCGCTCGGACGTATTCTAAGACGCGTCCCTAGAAGCCCGCGTGATGCGTTTTGCGCGACTCGCGGAATCGCCTAACGTTCCCACATCGCCATCCGAGCCGGTGCGCCTCGACATGTCCTCTGCGCAGAAATGCACGAGATCGGCCGATCTCCTTTCAAACCGTGCTCTCGTCCTGAGTGTCGCCGCACTGACGGTCGCGGGTTTCGTCTTGCGGCTCCTCTGCGCGCGCGGCGACCTCTGGCTCGATGAAATCTGGTCGATCCAGAATCTGCAATCCATCTCCAATGTCGGACAGATTTTCTGGGGCATTTCGCAGGACAATAATCATGTCCTGAATTCGCTGTGGCTCTGGTTCGTCGGTCCCGACGCCGCGCCGATCTTGATCCGGCTCGAAGCCGTCGTGCTGGGTAGTTTGACGATTCCCATCGCGGCGAAGTTTTGTGCGCGCAGCGGCCCCGCTGCTGCGCTGGGCGGCGCCGCGCTCGTCGCGGGATCGGCAATCTTCGTGCATTACGGCTCGGAGGCACGAGGCTACGCCGGCCTGATCCTCATGATCTTTATTGCCGCCGAAGTGCTTGAGAATTTTCTCGAGGAACCTGCAAATCATCGCAGCCGGCTCGTCTTCGGAGCCGCGGTGGCCTTCGGCGCGCTGTTTCATCTCACCATGCTCACGGCGGCTTTCACGCTCATCGTCGCGACTCTCGCGCGGATCTATTTCCGCAGCCGCTCGCCGCGCGGCGTTGCCTCCGCGGCGATCGATCTTGCCATACCCGCAGCGCTCGGATCTCTGCCGGCGCTTGGTTTTCTCGTCGCCGGCGTGCTGACTACGCATAAGATCCAGCTCGGCGACCAAGTGCCGTTCACGTTCGCAAGGCTCGCGCGCGGCCTCGCAACTCTCTATGAGGCGACGCTCGGCCTGCCCTACGGCCTGCCGCTCTGGCTCGCCGCCGCCGTGGCGATCATCCTCACTGGCGCATCTCTCTTTCTCATCCCGCCGGAGCGGCGCATTCTCCCGCTTGCCTGCCTTCTTCTGCCGCCGTTCGCCGCCATTCTCGTGCAAATGCCGAATGTTCATATCGCGCGATTTCACCTCATCGGCGCGGTCGGGCTCGTCGTTCTGTTCGCCGACGTGATGGCAAGGCTGTGGACCGCGCGGCAAGCGGCCTTCGCGCTGGCGATCGGGCTTGGTCTCGCCATCGGCAATGGGCTGCATATTGCGCAGCTCCTCGCGCTCGGCCGCGGCGATTACGAGCAGTTCATCGCCCGCATGGAAAGGGCAGGCCCGGCGACCTATGCCTCCAACATGCCGGCCGAGGTCGGCCGAACCGTGCGTTTCTATGATGCGCGGCTCGGCCGGCGGCTGACGCAGGTCGCTACCTCGTGCCAGACGCCGCCGGATTGGTTCATTCTTTCAGACGATCCGGCCGGCGAGGCCGCTCGCCGCTCCTTCGGACCGCCGCACTGCGCCGCGCCCTTCAAACTCGACATGGTGATGCAGCCGGCGCCGCTCTCGGGCCTCCGGCTTGCGCTCTACCGCCGAGCGAAGTCGTGAGATCGCAGCGATCGTTGCGCCGATCGGTTCAGACGATGAGCCGCGCGCCGGTCACGGCGAGCGTCGATGCGAGAACCGGCCGCAGCACCCGATCGGGAACGCGGGCTGCGAGGTGGCTGCCGATGGCGATTCCCGGCAATGAGCCGATCAGCAGCGAGATCAGCAGGTTCCAGTCGACCGCCCCGAGGAACAAATGCCCGATCCCGGCAAGAAAGGTCAAAGGCAC
>DATFNQ010000069.1:0-4521 GCA_035266305.1 Methylovirgula sp. | reverse complement strand
CAGCGCTTCGACAAGATCGGGTTCGTCGCGTTCCAGGAACCGCAACGCCGCCTCGCTCTGGGTCACGATGGCGGCGAGCGGCTGGTTGATCTCATGGGTGATTGACGCGGTGAGTTCGCCCATCGTCGTCAGTCGGTTCATATGGGGGTCAGGACACGAAAGTGCACTTTATGCCCCGCTCGTGCGAACGAATCGGCAACGCGTACTCGGGTCGGCTCGATTCATGGCGATTTCGCATTCGCGAGGGCGTCGTAAAGCGCGGTTTTCCCAATTTTCAGCCTGGTGGCGGCTTCCCGGACGTTCAGGCCCTGGGCGAGCAGGGCGCGAGCGCGTTCAAGTTTGCCGGGCGTGACGACCGGTCTTCGCCCGCCTTGCCGGCCGCGCGCGGCGGCGGCGGCGAGCCCCGCCATTGTGCGCTCTTTGACGAGATCGCGCTCGAAAGCGGCCAGAGCGCCGAAGACATGGAAGATCAGCCGGCCGCCGGGCGTCGTCGTATCGATATTCTCCGTAAGCGAACGCAGACCAATGCGGCGCGCGTTCAAATGGGTGACGGTCTCGATGAGATGCGGCAGCGAGCGGCCGAGCCGATCGAACTTCCACACAACCAGAACGTCGCCGTCGCGCACATAGGACAAGGCCTCATTCAGCCCTGGCCGATCGGTCTTGGCGCCTGAAGCGTGGTCGGTGAATATTCTCTCGCAGCCGATTTTCTTCAGCGCGTCTTTTTGCAGGGCGAGATCCTGCTCGCTCGTCGATACGCGGGCATAGCCGACGTTGGGCACTGGGCTTTGGTTCCGTTTATCCGTCCGTAAATCAACCTGTCCGCTTTCCCGTTGTCAAGTATGTTGCCGGACAGAATCCGGCCGGAACGGCAAACGATCCAATGACGGACAGCACAAACCTCGCCTTAATCGGCCTTTGTCTGGGAGGTGCGGCATGGCGAGACGACAACTGTTGAGCAATGAAGCGTGGTCGGCGCGGCTGGCGCCGGCCGTCGATGACAGGGAGGTCATCCGGCATTACACGCTGAGCGAAGACGATTTTGACGGTATCGTGCGAAAGCGCCTGGACGCGAGCCGGCTCGGTTACGCCCTCGCGCTTTGCCTCATGCGCCACCCGGGGCGCTCCCTTGAACAAGGCGAAGCGCTCCCGGTCCAAATAGTGGGATATGTCGCGCGACAACTCGGCATTGCGCCTGGCGTTTTCGACAATCGCCCTGAGCGGGACAGGGAACGGCGCAAGCATCTCGCCGAAGCTATGCGCCGATTTGGCTATCGTCCCTTCGATCGCGCTGCCTTGAAGGATTTGATCGGCTGGCTGACGCCGGCCGCCCAGGTGACGCGCGCCGCCGAACCCCTAATCGACATGACGATCGGCGAGTTGCGCCGCCGGCAAATTCTTCTCCCTTCTCCAAGGATTCTCGAACTCGCGGTGCATCAGGCCCGCCAACGCGGTGAACGGGTAATCCATGAAGCCCTGATCGGAACGTTGCCCGTCGAAAAGCGAGCCGCGCTGGACGCGCTTCTCGTGATGCGGCCGGAAACGACCGTGACCCAACTCGCGTGGTTACAAAGCGCTTCGCAGTCGCCGGCGGCGCGCAACATCCTGCGCATCATTGATCGTTTGCAGGTCATTCGTGCGCTCGCCCTCGATCGCCGCTTGGCGGAAAGGGTCCCGGCCCTCGTGTTCGAGAGACTTGCCGCTGAGGGGCGGCGCATGACGGCGCAGCATATCCGCGATTTGACGACCGCCCGGCGCCACGCTGTCCTATTCGCGACTGTCGTCGCGCTTGAAACCGAGCTGACCGACGCGACCCTGTTCATGTTCGACAAGCTGATGGGGTCGTTGGCGCGAAGGGCTGAAAACAAGACGGCGGCGCGCGCGGCGGATACAGTTCGCGACATGCAGAAGTCGCTTCGGACAGTGACGACAACCTGCCGGATCATGCTGCGGGCGATCGATTCCAAGCAAGACGTTACGGCGGCGATCATGAAGGCCGGAAATCTCGCCGACTTCGCGCGGAGCCTGGCCGACGTGGAAACTCTGACCGCGCCCGACATGACCGGCAACAAAGCTGATTTGATAGGCAGATACGCCACGGTTCGCCAGTTCGCACCCAAACTGCTCGATACGTTCACGTTCCATGGCGGAGGATCGTCAGCGGGCCTTCTCAAGGCCGTGGTGCTCATCGGCGATCTCTATCGAATGGGAAAACGCGCGCTGCCCGCCGCAATCCCCACGGGCTTCGTTAAGCGCGTGTGGCGCCCATTCGTATTCAAAGATGGGGCGATCGACCGGAAGGCCTATGAACTCTGTGTATTGAGCGAACTGCGCGGACGACTTGCCGCCGGCGAGGTCTGGGTCGAGCGGTCTCGCCAATATCAGGCATTTGAAGCGAACCTCATCCCCAAGCCGACGTTCGATCTTCTTAAGGGGTCGGGATCGTTGCCCGTCGCAGTCAATCTCAATGGCGAAGCCTGGATTGTCGAGCGACGCGCGGCGCTCGATGCTGAGCTGTCTCGCGTTGCTCGCCTCGCTGAAGCCGATCAGCTACAGGACGTCGATCTGAAAAGCGGCGAGGTGAGAATCACGCCGCTCACCGCAATAACCCCTGACGCCGCTAAGGCGCTCAAGGCCAGGGTCGACGCGCTATTGCCGCGCATTCGCATCACCGACTTGCTGATCGAGGTCGACGCCTGGACTGGGTTCAGCGCGTGCTTCACGCACCAGCGCAGCGGCCGGGCGATCGAGGACAAGACCGCGTTGCTCACAGCCATCCTTGCCGATGGCGTCAATCTCGGACTCACTCGCATGGCCGACGTTTGCGAGAGCGCCAGCCTGCCGCAGCTTGCCTGGGCGCATGATTGGCATATCCGCGACGAGACCTATTCAGTGGCCCTTGCGCGGCTTGTCGATGCTCAAAGCGCGCTTCCACTCGCGCAAATCTGGGGCGAGGGGAAAACCTCGTCATCGGACGGCCAGTATTTTCAGGCCGGCGGCCATGGTGAGGCGATCGCGGATGTGAATGCCCGCCATGGCGATGAGCCAGGCGTGTCGTTCTACACCCATGTCTCCGATCAGTTCAGCCCGTATCATACCAAGGTTATTGCCGCGACCGCGAGCGAGGCGCCTCATGTCCTCGATGGCCTGCTGAACCACCAAAGCGGCCTTCGGATCGAGGAGCATTACACCGATACGGGTGGGGCGACCGACCACGTGTTCGGCCTTTGCCACGTGCTGGGCTTCCGCTTTGCCCCGAGAATGAGGGATATCAAAGATCGCAGATTGCACGTGTTCCCCGGCTCCAATGCGCCGCCAATTCTCGCCCGGCTCGTTGGCGGGTTTGTCGACGCTGATCATATCGCCGCCAACTGGAGCGAAATCCTTCGCCTCGCGACGTCGATTAGATCGGGCGCGGTCCAAGCCTCGGCCATGCTGAAAAAGCTGTCCGGATATCCACGACAAAACGGACTGGCGGTCGCCCTGAGGGACATCGGCCGAATTGAACGATCGCTCTTCATGCTCGGCTGGTATAGCGATCCCGGGCTGCGTCGGCGCACCGGTCTTGGCCTCAACAAGGGCGAAGCGCGCAACACGCTCGCGAGGGCGATCTTTTTCAACCGCCTCGGCGAGCTGCGCGATCGTTCTTTCGAAAACCAGGCCTATCGCGCCTCAGGCCTCAATCTCATCGTCGCGGCGATCATTCTCTGGAACACCCGGTATTTGGCTCCGGCGTTCGCCGAACTCGCACGGCGCGGCCATGACGTTTCTCCCGAATTGATCCGCCACGTCGCGCCGCTCGGCTGGCAACACATCGCGCTCACGGGCGACTACTCCTGGAACCTCGCCGCGCCTCTTGCCCCCGATGCGCTCAGACCCTTGCGAAATGAGAGTTCAATTCTGGCCGCATGAGTTCCCCATTCGTTCGCGCGAAAGGGTCATAAAGTGCACTTTCGTGTCCTGACCCCTACTGGAACTACGCCAACCTCGCCGCCTCCTATGCGCTCCTGGGCAAGATGGACGAGGCGAAGCCGTACGTGGCGGAAACCCTTCGCGTCAATCCGAGCTTCACCATCAAATGGTTTCGCGAGCACGCAGAGGACATTCCGAAGCGTACCGAAGGCCTGCGCAAGGCGGGCTTTGCGGAGGAATGAACCTTGAGCGGGCACTCGCAAAGTTGACTTCTATCTCCACTGCTTCGACGAGTGCAGCCTGACCGCGCAACCGCGAGCCTCCAGCGTCGCGATCTGAAATAGCCGCTTCACGTCGACTCCAGCTGTCCGCTTCGCGTCGTGCGAGGACTCGAGCTCGATATTGTTGAGCTAGGTACACGCACGCCAATCGAAATCCGTTGCGAAATGTCCTCCGTTAGAGCTTCGCGATGAATGGCAATAGGTAGAGATTGCAGGCACCTTCGAGGGATTCGATCCGTGCGATTTCTCGCTCGTACGTCCTCAAGTGCATCCCTTTGGGCTTGGGCGGAAGCTCGCCATTGAAAACCGCGTAGCCCGAGGCGACCAC
>DATFNQ010000068.1:0-4108 GCA_035266305.1 Methylovirgula sp. | reverse complement strand
GGACTATCTGCGGCTCGGCTCAATCGGCGAGCTGGCAGCCGCCCTCGACCACGAAGGCGTTAGACCAAAACCCAGGAAGCTCGCGAACGGCAGAATCATCGCCGCCGAGCGCTTCATGGTAGGGCCGCTCGCCCACATCCTGAAGAACCGCTTCTACATCGGCTATGTAGTTTACAAGGGCGAAATCTACCGAGGCCAGCACGCGCCGATTCTCAACCGCGATCTTTTCGAGGCCGTCCAGGCGCGCCTGGCAGAAGGCGCCGTTCAGCGAAAGCTCACGAGATCGAAGTCCCCCTCGCTGCTTGCAAGCCTGATCTTCGACGATCGCGGCAATCGGATGAGCCCGAGCCACGCCAACAAGAAGGGCGTTCGCTACCGGTACTACGTCTCACACGCATTGTTGCAGAATCGAAAGGCAGCGGCCGGTTCGATCGCTCGAGTGTCGGCCCCTGACGTCGAGGCGCTCGTCTGCAAGACCGTGCGGGAAGCAATTCAGATGAATGAAACGACCCCAGATCGTGATCTTGTCACGCAGCATGTCGAGCAAGTTGTGGTCTGCCGATCGCAGCTCGAGATCACTTTGCGCATCGCAGAATCTTCAACTGAACTGGACGCTTCAACTCGCCTGACAGTCCCTTTCGTCCCGAACCATCCGCCAACAAAAGGGATCGCCCATGCACCCGCGGAAGCAGTAGGCATCGATCCCCGAACACGGGACACGCTCCTGCGGGCGATTGAGCACGCGCGCGGCTGGATGGACGCGATCCTGACCGGCAAGACTGTATTCTTCGAGGAGATCGCCACCGCCGAAGGTCTCGTCCAACGCCACGTTCGGCGCCTCGCTGTTCTCGCCTTCCTCTCGCCCAAAATCGTCCAGGCGATTGCCGACGGCACCGCTCGCGCGGACCTGACGGTCTCGCGCCTCACACACGCGTTGCCTCATTCCTGGTCGGCACAAGAGCAAACGCTCGGCCTCGGCTGAGGTAGGCTTCTCCATCTAATGGCGACTAACTCTATGGGCCGGCCCCGCTGGTGCCGGCCGTGCGAGCGCGCCAAGCGGAAACGAACCAGTCTGCGCCCAAACCGAACCGGCCTCTTCCGGCGCCGGCAGAAAAATTCTGGACATTGGAAAATGGCGGCCTGAGACCGGCGCTAGAAAAGCGCACCAGAGACATGAATTTGGGCCCTTCCACGGTCTCTGCGAAATTGCGTTTCGCGCAAGGCCCTGTAAACACGGGCTTTCATGCGCAGACCGCAGTCGGTCTCCAATTCTCGGAATGCGTGGCTGGGGCGGGAGGATTCGAACCTCCGTATGGCGGAATCAAAATCCGCTGCCTTACCGCTTGGCGACGCCCCAACAGACCGTTCGAGGTTGACCGCCTTGAAGACTGCTTGAGCCCGCGGCCGGCGGCGGCGCGACCATAGGGCCGCCCCTGGAGTGCCGCAACCACTTCCTCTATGAAAGGCACCCTAGGAAGGCGCCGCCCGCTTCCACAGACCGGGGCGGGTGGTGTTCCCGATTCCGCCATTTCTCCTGATCACGCACGCCGCCATCTCGATTGGATGATCATGCCGCCCGCACCGCCTCTGCGTCATGTCGATCTGGGTCCCCTGGACATCGTCGTCGCGCCTGGCCGCCACGGGGCAATCACCGCGCGTTCGCCTTTCGCGCTCGAAAGCTATGACGCGAAGGTCACGGCCTGGCTCGATCTTTGGGCGGCGCGCGCCCCTCGGCGGATCTTCCTGGCCGAACGCGACCCGAAGGGCAATTGGCGAAGCCTGACTTATGCCGAGACGCGCGCGCAGACGCGCGCCCTTGCCCAGGCGCTGCTCGGCCGCGGGCTTGGCGCAGAGCGCCCGATCGTCATTCTCTCGGGCAACAGCATCGCGCACGCGGTGCTTGGCCTTGCGGCGCTTTATGTCGGCATTCCCTATGCGCCGATTTCGCCGGCCTATTCGCTGGCGTCTGACTTCGGCAGACTCGAAGGGATCATCGCGTTGCTGACGCCCGGGCTCGTCTTTGTCGAGGACGGCCGCCCGTTTGCCCAGGCGATTGCCGCCGCGGTGCCGGACTGCGTCGAAATTCTCGCGGGCCAAGCCCCGCCGCCGGGGCGTCCCGCCAGCGATCTCGCAGCACTTCTCGCGACAGCGGAAACTCCGGCGCTCGATGCGGCGCATGACGCCGTGGGCCCCGACACGATCGCCAAATTCATGTTCACCTCCGGCTCCATGGCGGCGCCTAAAGCGGTGATCACGACGCAACGCATGCTCTGCGCCAACCAGGCGATGATCGCATCTTGTCTGCGCTTCCTGCGCGAGGAGCCGCCGGTTCTCGTCGACTGGCTGCCCTGGCACCATAGTTTTGGCGGCAACCAGAATTTCAACCTCGTTCTCTGTCACGGCGGCACGCTTTACATCGACGCTGGCCGGCCGACGGCAGAGGGCATCGAGGCGTCGCTTACGAATTTGCGCGAGATCGCGCCGACGCTTTATTTCAACGTGCCGAGAGGGTTCGAAGCTCTTCTGCCGCATCTTGCACGTGACAAGGCGCTCGCCCAAAAATTCTTCAGCCGTATTCAACTTAATTTCTTCGCCGGCGCTTCCCTCCCGCGCCATTGTCTCGAATCTTTCGCCGAGATCGCGACCGAGACCTGCGGTGAGCGGATCCTGTTGATGAGCGGATATGGTGCGACCGAAACATCGCCCGCCGCCCTGTTCTGGAATGAAAACAGCTCGGGCGGCTTGCCGCTGCCCGGCACCGACTTGAAGCTCGTGCCGCATGGCGCAAAGCGGGAAGCCCGGATCAAGGGGCCGCACGTCACCCCCGGCTATTGGCGGCGGCCGGATCTTTGCCCCTTCGATGAAGAAGGCTATTACCGCCTCGGCGATGCTCTGTCTTTCGCGCACGAAGGGCGGCTCAGCAAAGGCTTCCGCTTCGACGGACGCCTGGACGAGGATTTCAAGCTCGCGACCGGCGCTTGGGTCAGCGTCGCACCCTTGCGCGAAAAATTCATCGAGGCTTTCGCCCCCTATGTGAAGGACCTGGCGATTGCCGGACCCGGCGAGACCGACCTCGCCGCTCTCGTCTTTCCCGATCTCGAAGCCTGCCGGGCGCTGGCCGGTCTCGGCGCTCACGTCCGGCCGGACGAAATCCTCTCGCATCCGGCCGTGCTGGAGAAATTCCGCACGCTGCTTGGCGCCTTCTCGGACTCGGCGCGGGGCTCATCGGCGCGGATCGCGCGAATCGCGCTCATCCTTGAGCCTTCGGTCGAGGCCGGTGAAGTGACTGACAAAGGTGCACTCAACCAGGCAGCCGTCCTCGCCACTCGATCCGGGCTAGTCCGCGATCTTTATGCCGGCAGGATTGGCGCCGCCTCAATCGTCGCCCTGGAGGCGTGCGATCGGCTCGCCCGGATCGGCGCCCGGTAGGCTGCGGCCGATCTCGAAAGCCCGATTCCGGCGTGACCACGGCGCAACGAGCGCCAGAGACGACCAATTCACCTTGCAAACCGAAAGCCGTCGCCGCGGCGGCCACCGCTTGCTAAAGAGAGTGATAAATTCGAGGAATGTCCGTGGGCGAACCGAACTCAGCTGCCTGTCGCGCCGGCTCCGCGGCTATCCTGGCGCACCTCGAAGCTGCCGGCTATCGGCTTTGCGAGCCGCCGATCCTGCAAAAGGCTGCGGTCTTCTTTGAGTCCGGGGAGGATATCCGCAGCCGCCTTTATCTGACGAGCGATCCATCGGGTGCGGAATATTGCCTGAGGCCGGAATATACGATCCCGGTCTGCCAGGATTATCTGGCCTCGGAAGAGGCGGGGCGGCCGGCCGCATTCGGTTATTGCGGCCCGGTCTTCCGCTACCGCGCCGAGGGCCCGAGCGAATTCTTGCAGGCCGGGCTCGAAAATTTCGGCCGTCTCGACCGCGAGGCGGCGGATGCCGAAGTTCTCGGACTGGCCCTCGACGCCGTCGCCAGCGCCAACGGGCCGAAGCTCGCCGTGCGCTTCGGGGACGCGGGCCTCATCCATGCTTTGCTCGCGGCGCTCGACCTCTCGCCGCAATGGCGCCGCCGCATTGTGCGCGGGCACGCGCAGGACAAGGCCCTTGACGT
>DATFNQ010000067.1:0-13658 GCA_035266305.1 Methylovirgula sp. | reverse complement strand
TAGCGCCTCGGAGACCTGGATGGCGGTCTCAATGTCGAAGCCCTTATTAGCTTCAATCCAGGGCTTGTCATCCAGGTACTTTTTGCCAGCAAATTCGCGATACTGGAAATTGTAGGCTGAGTCGCCGCCGTAAAAAATCGGCTCGCGCATGGCCGCGCCGGCGGAAAACGGATCGAAGCCAGCTTTTGCCTTTTCTGGGGTAAAGTCCTTGAACCAGACAGACGGGAGCGCCCTATGCAGCTCATGTAGAAGCGCTCGGGCTTTGTCGATATAGCCTTGGGTTACCGCGAGCGACAGCAACGTGTAATCGATCGGCTGGCGCGAAAGCAGGCCGATTAATGTCGAAATCTCGGTACGGGTCAGTTGCTCGCCCGTGTGCAACCTCAAGAGATCGTCCGTCGTGACCTCAGACTGAAATCGGATCAGATTGTCCCGGTAGCAGAAGTAAGCAATCGCATGCGCGAAGCCCGGCGAGGCGCAAAGCGCTGCAAGATCGGCCAAGATTACGGCCTCTTCGCGCGGCGGAGACGCCGTATCAGGTTTCTGCCGGTTGTCCTTCTTGCCCTTCACTTCGATAGTCAGCGCTTTCGTGATCTTTCAGGGAGCTGGTGCTTCGTCGCCTAGCGTCCATCACCAACATGCCGGCCTTATAGTCAGTATAGTGGCTGGCAAAACAAGTCATACTGTAACACGCTTGGCTCTACTACATCTGCGTCCGCTTGTGGCGCGATTCGGACCTACCGAAATATCTGCGATCCGGCGGTATGAGGTGGTAGGCGGACTCTGAGCAAGGCGCCCGCAACAAGCGCGTCCGCGCCCTAAAGCTTGCCGACGAGGCTCTTCAAGAGCGCGCGAAACTCCGCCGCGATCTCCGGATTGGCGAGAGCGAAGGCGACATTGGCGCCCAAGAATCCGAGCCTCGAGCCGCAGTCGTACGTCTTGCCGTCGAAACGCACGCCATGGAAGAATTGGGTTGCGGCGAGCGCCTTCATGCCGTCGGTGAGCTGGATTTCGCCGCCCGCTCCCTTCTCGCCTTTTTCGAGAATTCGGAAGATCTCGGGCGAAAGCACATAGCGGCCGGAGATGATGAGATTGGATGGCGCCTTGCCCTTCGGCTTCTCCACCATGCCGGTGATCTCGAACGTCGCACCATAGTCCTTGCCGACCGACACGACTCCGTATTTATGAGTCTCGTCCGGCGCCACTTCCTCCACGGCAATGATATTGCCGCCATGCTTTTCGTAGGCCTCGATACATTGGGCGAGGCAGCGCTGTTTCGTTGCGCCGGACGCCATGGTCAGCATGTCGGGCAGAACGACCGCGAAGGGCTCGTCGCCGACGATGTCCCGCGCGCACCAGACGGCATGGCCGAGGCCGAGCGGCGATTGCTGGCGGGTGAAGCTCATCGCGCCTGCCTTCGGCAGGCCGGCCATCAAGGCTTGCCATTCCTTGCTCTTGCCGCGCTTCAGCAGGATGTCTTCAAGCTCATAGGCCATGTCGAAATAATCCTCGATCACCGCCTTGTTGCGGCCGGTGACGAAGACGCAATGTTCGATTCCGGCCTCATAGGCCTCGTCGACGACGTGCTGGAGAATCGGGCGGTCGACGACGGTCAGCATCTCTTTGGGGATGGATTTGGTCGCAGGCAGGAATCGCGTTCCGAGGCCGGCGACCGGAAAGACAGCCTTGCGTATGCGCTTGCTCATTCGTTTCCCAAGGTTCGGAGGCCAGATTCCGAGGGGGAGGATCGGGAGAGATAGACCCGGCGCCGGATAAGGCGCGAGCATGACCTAGGATGCCGGCAGGCCAGCCGTCAACTCGCCGGTTAACCCGGCGTTTTGTTCTCACTGGCAGGATCGAACCCCGAATGGGACATGAGGCCTATGGCAGTTTTGGTGACAGGCGGGGCGGGGTATATCGGCGGCCACATGGTCCTGGCGCTCCTCGACGCCGGCGAAGAGGTCGTGGTGCTCGATGATCTCTCGACGGGCTTCGCATGGGCGGTGCCCACAGCCGCGACCCTCGTCGTCGGCGATGCCGGCGACGCCGCGCGGCTCAGCGCGATCCTTGCCGAACATCGGATCGACAGCATAGCGCATTTTGCCGCAAAGATCGTGGTGCCCGACTCAGTTGCCGACCCACTCGGCTATTATTTCAGCAATACGGTCAAGACCCGCGCTCTCGTCGAATTCGCAGTGCGCAACGGGATCAGGAACTTCATCTTTTCCTCGACCGCTGCCGTTTACGGCGAACCGGCGGCCAATCCGATCTTCGAAACGGCGCAGCCTGCGCCGATCAATCCCTACGGGCGATCGAAACTCATGGTCGAGTGGATGCTCGGGGACGCCGCCAAGGCGCATGATCTCTCCTATGTGGCCCTGCGCTACTTCAACGTAGCTGGGGCCGATCCGAAGGGTCGGCTTGGCCAATCGACTCCCAACGCGACGCACCTCATTAAGGTTGCAGTGCAGGCAGCGCTCGGCCTGCGCCCAGGCATGGACGTCTACGGGACCGACTATCCGACCCCGGACGGCACCTGCGTGCGCGACTACATCCAGGTGAGCGATCTCATCGCCGCCCATCTCCTGGCGCTGGAGCATCTGCGGGCCGGCGGCGAAAGCCTTGTGCTCAACTGCGGTTACGGGCACGGCCATTCGGTGCGCGAAGTCATCGAGGTCGTGAAAGAGGTGTCAGGCACCGATTTCGAGGTTCGGCTGACCGGACGGCGGGCCGGCGATCCGGCGGCGCTCGTCGCCGGAGCGCAGCTGATCCGTAGCCGGATGGGCTGGACGCCCCGCTACGACGATCTCCGAGAGATCGTGCGGCAGGCCTATGAATGGGAGCGCAAATTGCGGGACGGCACGGTGCCGAAGGCGCGCTAACGATCTAATGCGGAGTTTCCGGCTGATTCTCTGGCGGGGTTCCGTTCTCTTTCTGCTCGCGCATTTGCTTGTTGTACTCGTGTCGGCGCCATATGCCGACGGCGCAGCCGACGATGGCGCCCTTGACTGCATGATGACCGGCCATATGGCCGGCGACGGCGCCGGCCGCGCCATATTTCAGGCAGCCTCCGGGTGCCGCCTCGGCCTGTGACGTGCCTGCGATCGCGGCGCACAAGAAACAGAGCACGATTGCGGTCCTCATTCGGAAGCTCCCCATTCGAAGATAAAAGCCCATGCCGAAAAGCCCTTGCCGGGGCCCGGCGGGGCGGGGATGATATGGGCTTCCGCCAGGCGCGCGGAAAGGGGCGGCGTTCGATTGGCGCAACGATCGAATTCCGGCGGCAATCGCATGGGAGGAAGCATCATGCCGGACGATTCCTCCAACGACACATTCACCGAGACGACCAGGACGAGCTGGGCCGGCCGCATCGGCCAGAGCATCGCCGGGGTCTTCATCGGCATTCTGCTCGTGCCGGCGGCGATCATCCTGCTTTATTGAACGAAGGCCGCGCCGTCGAGGCGATCAGCGCTCTCAATCAAGGCTTGCATCAGGTCGTCGAGGCAAGCCCGGATACGGTTCTGCCGGCTAATGACGGCAAGCTCATTCATTTAACCGGGCCGATCAGCACCGCGACACCGGCCCGCGATCCGGTCTTCGGGGTCACGGGCGAAGGGCTCCTGCGGCTCAGCCGCAAGGTCGAAATGTATCAATGGAAGGAAGACACGAGCACGAGCACGAGCGAATCGATGGGCGGCACGAAGACCACCCAGACAACCTATAGCTATCATCGCGTTTGGTCGGAAAGTCTGATCGATTCGAGTGAGTTTCACCACCCCTCCGGGCATGCCAATCCGAGCATGCCGATCACCTCGGCGAGGTTCGACAGCTCCGCGTCCATGCTTGGCGCCTATCATGTCGATCCGGGCGTGCTTGACGAGATCTCCGATTTCACCCCGTTCGAGGCAGCGATCGCGTCGCCGCTGCCAGGCTACCAAGCCCAGGGCGGCGCATTCTACCGCGGCCAGGACGCGGCCAATCCGGCGATAGGCGACCTGCGCGTCAACTTCGAGGCGGTACCCTCACAGGTTTTCTCGGTCGTGGCGGCGCAGGTCGCGGGCACGCTTACGCCCTATCATGCCGCCAATGGATATGAGATCGCGTTGGTCAAGCCGGGCGCGCTCACCTCAGCGGCACTGTTTGCCGAGAAGAGGCAGGAAGAGCGCATTCTGACCTGGGTGTTGCGCGGCGTCGGCTTCATCGTAATGGTCATCGCTTTTGCGCTGGTGGCCGGGCCTGTGGCGACGCTGTTCGCGGTGGTCCCCTTCCTCGAAGGGATCGTGGAAGCCGGCACGTTTCTCGTCGCTCTGACCTTTGCCGTGCCGGTGACGCTCGCCACGATCGCAATCGCCTGGGCGGCGCATCGGCCGCTGATCGGCGGCGCGCTGCTCGCCGCGGCGCTGGTCTCGCTGATCCTCTTGTCGCGGCTGCACAAACCGAAGGCGGCGCATGCGGCGGCGGCCGTACCCTGAGTCACGCGCGCAGGCTCACAGCCACCCTTTGAGTTCGCGCGCGACGATGTCGGTGATGACGTTCATGCCCTCGGCGCTGTCGTTGAGGCAAGGCACGGTCGCGAAATTCTTGCCGCCGCTTGCCAAGAAGAAATGGCGGTTTTCCACGTCGATCTCTTCGAGCGTCTCGACGCAATCGGCGGAGAATCCCGGGGTGATGACGACGAGATTGCTGCATCCCTCGCGGGCCAACGCCTTCACCGTCGCATCCGTATAGGGCTCGAGCCATTGCGCGCGCCCGAAGCGGGACTGATAGGTCATCTTCAACTTTTTCGCCTCGGGACCGAGCGCCTTGCCAAGCAGACGGAACGTCGCTTCGCAGTGGCGGGGATAGGGATCGCCCTTATCGACATAGCTTTGCGGAATTCCATGAAAGGAGACGAGGATCACGTCCGGGCTGAAATCGAGCCGGGCGAGGAACTTGCGCAACGAGGCGGCGAGCGCTTCGATATAGACCGGCTCGGCCCAATAGGGCGGGGCGATGCGCAAGGCCGGCTGAACCCGCCTGCGCGCCAGTGCGGCGAAGACCGCGTCGCCGACACTCGCCGTCGTCGCCGCCGCGTATTGCGGATAGAGCGGCACGACGAGCACGCGGTCGCATCCGGCATCGAGGAGGGGGGCGATCGCCGGCGCGATCGCCGGATGACCGTAGCGCATGGCCCAATCCACCTTGATCGCGGCTTTGGTTGACCCAAGCCCGCCGGTCTCGATCCAAGCGGCGAGTTTCTCCGCCTGCGCCCGCGTGATCGTCTTCAACGGGCTCTCGCTGCGCTCGCGGTTCCAGATCGATTGATAGGCCTTGCCGCTGCGCGTCGGGCGCAGCGAAAGGATGACGAGGTTGAGGATCGGCCACCAGATCAGGCGGGGCGTCTCGATGACCCGAGGGTCGGAGAGAAATTCCTTCAGATAGCGCCGCACGGACCAATAGTCGGTCGCCTCCGGCGTTCCGAGATTGACAAGCAGAACGCCGATCTCGGCGGACTTTGGCGCAGCACTCATGTTGAACCTTGGGACGCGGCGGCCCGATACTTTCGTCGCGACCAAGTTACACCTAGACTGTTCCAAAATTGAGCAGAATTAACCGGCTGTTTACCGCGGTTACGGAAATTCGTGGACAGGGGCGGCACGCGACGGCGGATCATGATTCGGCGCTTAGCCCGCTCCTCGCGAACGTGGGTTCAAGGCCGGGGCCATCCCCGCCGGAGAGGACATGATGAGAGCGCTTCCCTGGAGCGGCAGGGATGGGAGCGAAGAGGCGCGGCATCCGGCGCAGCGTGGCGAGCCTCGAATCTCGGCAGTCGCCCCCGCGCGCCTCTATGGCAGCCAATTGAACCGCATGGAATCGACGCTCAATTCCCTGTTGGAAGCGGTTGCGTCCTCGGCTGGCGCGGAAGGGCCGGCGCGGCCAAGCCGACCGCGGGCCGGCAAATCGCATCCCTCGCTCGGCGCGGCGATCGCCGAGATTGCCGGCCGGCAAAGAGTCTTGGAAGACCAAGAGCGGACGCCGCGGCGCGCGGAACCGTCGGTGCAGTCTCGGGCATCGGGCGCCGGGGGCGAAGTCGCCTCGCGGCCGGCCGCGACCTCGCTCGTCAGCCTGCAAGGCGACATCGCGGCGCTCGCCGCCAAGCTCGACGACATGCGCCGCGAACAAGCGGCGCGCCACGCCGAACCGCCCGTCTGCAACCTCGACAAATTGCGGACGGAGATCGCCAACATGTCGGAGGCGCTGCGCGATCTCGCCTCGCGCGGTTCGATCGCCGCGCTTGAGCAGGCGATCCGCGGTCTCGCGCAGAGGATCGAATCCTCGCGCACAGAGGGCATCAAGGACACGGTGCTCCAGCCGCTCGAACAACTCGTCGGCGAGCTTAGGCATTCGCTTGCCGAGATCGATCCGCGCATGACGATCAAGGGGCTCGAGGGCGAACTGAAAAGGCTCGGCACCAAGCTCGATGACCTCGGCAAGTCGGGGCTCGATCCCGCGGCTTTCCAAAATATCCAGCAGCAGACGCAGGAAATCCGCGATCTTTTGACCGCAGCCATGGCGCGGCCGCTGCCGGTCGAGCGGATCGAACGGCAGGTGGCACAACTGGCCGAGAGCATCGACCGTCAGCGCGAGGCGGCGGTTGGGCTTAACTTTTCCGGCGAGGCCAGTCGGGACGATGCGGCGCGGATCTCGGCGCTCGACAAGATCGAGGGTCGACTCGACGCCATTGCCGCCAAAGTCGAGGAGGCGATCGCCGAGGCCCGCGACCAGAGCCGTTATGAGGCGCTTTCGCGCCGCATCGACAATGTCTATGAGGAGCTGACGGCGCGCATCGCCGAGGCCTGGCCGGCGGTGGATACGCGGCCGCTTGAAGATCTCGTCCGCGGCCTGGCCGAAAAACTCGAAAGGGCGCAGCAACCGCAGGCCGAGTCGCAGGCGATCGAAGCCTTGGAGCGACAGATCGCCGAGCTCGCGCAGCGGCTCGACCGCTCGAACGCCGGCTTTTCGTCCTTGAGCGCGCTCGAAGAGACGGTCGGCGATCTTTTCGGCGAGATGGAAAGGACGCGCCAGGTCGCTCTCGAGGCGGCGGAAAATGCAGTGCGCCACGTCCTGAATGAAGCCCCCGGCTCGCATCCGCAGCACATCGGGCAGGAACTTCAAAGGCTGCGCGTTGTGCAGGACGAGGCCGACCGGCGCACGCTCTCGACGTTGAAAGCGGTTCACGAGACCTTGGAAAAGGTCGTCGATCGCTTGGCTATGGTCGAAGAGGAATTGGTCGTGCGGCCGAAACCGCCGGGCGAGCTTTTGGCCTCGGGCCCGGCGCCGGCCTTCGCGCCGCGCGACTTGGGCCAGCGCGAGCCGGCGCAGCGCGATCCGGCGGGCATGAAGAGCGCGCAGATCGGGTCCGACGATCTTGCGGCGCGGCGCGACAACGGCAAGAAAAATGGCATGCCGCCCGCCGCCGCCGTCGAAGATTTCCTCATCGAGCCCGGCAGCGGCTTTCCCGGCCGCCGCGAGGCCGTGAAGGACGAGGCGGTCACCACCGGCCGGCAAGGACGCGCGGCGGAGCCGGAGGCGCCGGCAACTCGCTCCGACTTCATCGCCGCGGCGCGCCGCGCCGCGCACGCCGCGCAGACGGAATCGACCGCCGCGGTTGCGCGATCGCAGGTGCGCGCGGCGGTCGCGCCGATAGACAGCGCCGGCCTCATCCAGCAGGCGCGCAATTTCATCGCCCAGCACAAACGCCCGGTGGTTCTCTCGCTCGCCGCGCTGTTCGTGGCGGTCGGCGCCTATGCCGTCATCAAGACGATGGGCCATACGCAGCCGGCGAGTCTCTCCTTGAACGTGGATGCGCCGGCTCCCGCGATCACCGCGGCCCAGGCCACCCGGCCGGTGCCGCAGATCTCCGCGCCGGCGCAGATCACCGCCGCGGCGCTCGATCCCTCGCCCATCCAGAACAGCGTGCAGCAGGGCAAGCCGGACGTCGACCCGATGCCGACCGGTTCTATCGGAAGGTCCAAGGACGCGGCCGGACCAATGCGCGACATCACCCAAGCCGACATGCAGGCCGCGGCGGAGGCCGGCAATGCGACGGCGCAATTCGCCTTGGGGACGAATTATGCGGAAGGCAGGCGCGTGCCGCGCGATCTCGCGGCTGCCGCGCAATGGTACGCCAAGGCCGCGGCGCAGGACCTCGCGCCGGCCCAATATCGTCTCGCCTCGTTCTATGAGAAGGGTCTCGGCCTGCCGCGCGATCTCGCGCGATCCAAAGCCTGGTATCAGAAGGCAGCGGAGCAGGGAAACATCCGCGCCATGCATAACCTCGCGGTTCTCGCCGCCGGCGGCGGGGATAGCGGCAGGCCGGATTACGCCACCGCCGCGCAATGGTTCAAGAAGGCGGCGGAATATGGCGTGCGCGACAGCCAATATAATCTCGCCGTGCTTCTCGCCCGCGGCCTCGGCGTGCAGCAGAACCTCGTTTCATCCTACACATGGTTTGCGATCGCCGCCGCTCAGGGCGACGATGACGCCGGAAGAAAGCGCGACGATGTCGGCGCGAGGCTCAATGCCAATCAGCTCGCCGCGGCGAAAGCCATGGGCGCCGCCTTCCATGCAAAGACGCCGGATGCCGCCGCCAACGATATGCCGACCGGTGGCTGGAGAATCTCGCCGCCCGCGCCCGCCTCGATGAGCAAGACACCAAGGCCGAAGGTGTCGATGCTGTGAGGGAACGGGCTCGCTACCGAGCAGGCGGAGCCGACGGAGCAGGCGCGTGGCGCCCCCCGAACCGGCACGTTGCCGCGGGAGAAGACTCTCGGGGCATAAACATGCGCACGGTCCAACTCGCGCTGACCGCTCCTTCGGCGCAGATCTGGTGGGCAAGCTGTACGGCGAGCTGCCTTTCGACGTCTGGGCTTATCGCCGAGGTTCGCGGCGTCGCTGCGACGAGATCAAGAGTCTTCGTGTTGGCGTGGATATCGTAATGCGTGATGACCCCCACGGACTTATTTGCGTCGCCGATATTGCCGAGAGCCCGCATGTCGTCGGCGCCCGCGACATTTGCCAAGCCGCACGTCGCAAAGGCTATGGCGACGGCTGCAACTTTGGCCGACCACGATGAGGTGGATAAGTTCGCTATCTGAATTTTCAACATGAGTTGAGCTCGTTGCAGGTGAAGCACAAAGAAGACGCGCGTTCCCTCTCCCCTTGCGGGAGAGGGTGGCCGGCGGAGCCGGCCGGGTGGGGGGTCGCGCAATCCCTCATCCGCTCCGCCATAGCCCGCCGCATGCGGCGGGCGTTCTATGATTGACGGGCGTGCGAAGCACGCCCTATGGCGGGGCACCTTCTCCCGCAAGGGGAGAAGGAACGCGCGTCACCAATCACTTGGCCATCTTCCACCGATTTTGGAAACTGATCTACTGGGTGCATGCGGGCGCGCCTTGCCCAAATCAACATGAAGATGCTGCCGCTCAATCCGGCAGGCATTGCTCCTGCGCCACCCTATAGACTCGTTCGCGGCCGAGGACATGCGCGAAAACTGCGGCACCGCCCGGCCCGAACAGCGCCGCAAACGCGCGGTCGCGCAGATTGAGGCCGCCGGCATAGGCGCCGAAGGCGGGCAGCACGCAGCGGGCGCCATTGCTCACGAAACAGCGCCGCCTGACCGAGCCGACCGTGCCCGCAACCCGCGCCATGGGGTGAAAATGGCCGGCGATCTCGGCCTCGCCCTCAGCCTCAGGCCTGTGGCGAAACATGATCCCGCCGATCGCGATCTCGGCGTGACGCGCGCCGCCGAGATCGGCCGGCAGGACAGGATCGTGGTTGCCGGCGACCCAGATCCAGTCGCGCCCGCTCTGCAGGCGCGAAAGCGTGGCGCGGTCCTGCGCCGCCAGGCGCTCGCCGCCGCCGACATCGTGGAAGGAATCGCCGAGCGCCAGCACGCCGCGCGGCGCGTAGCGGGCGACGAGCACGGCAAGCGCCGCAAGCGTCGTCGCCGTATCGTAGGGCGGCAGGAACACGCGGCGCGCCGCGAAGGCGGAGCCTTTTTCGAGATGCAGGTCCGCGACGGCGAGCAGCCGTTCCTCCGGCCAATAGAGCGCGCCCATCGGGTCGGCGACGAAGGAGGCTCGTCCGAGCGCGAGGACGGTGGCGGCCGAACACCATGTATCGCGTGTCGTCAGGCTATTCATGCGGGTTCCTGATGCATCTTCGAAGGGGCATTCGCAGGGGGGAGACGATTCGCCCACTATGCTGGCAGGCGTCGCCTCCATCAATAGCGAAACGGGACAGGCGAAGATGGCGCCACAACAATCTGCGAACCCGCTGCCTGCTTCCGAGCCCGCGCTTTGCCGCCTCCGGTCCCGATGCTATAGGGGCGCTCCGAGCCACTCCCGGAAAAGGTCCTGCGATGAACAAGATCAAGGTCGCAAATCCCGTCGTCGAACTCGACGGCGACGAGATGACCCGGATCATCTGGCATCTCATCCGCGACAAGCTCATCCATCCCTATCTCGACATCGATCTCGAATATTACGACCTCTCGATCCAGAACCGCGACGCGACCGAAGACCAGGTGACGATCGACGCCGCCAATGCGGTGAAAAGATGGGGCGTCGGCGTCAAATGCGCGACGATCACGCCGGACGACGCGCGCGTCGTCGAATTCAATCTCAAGGAAATGTGGAAATCGCCGAACGGGACGATCCGCAACATCCTGGGCGGCGTCATCTTCCGCGAGCCGATCATCTGCAGGAACGTGCCGCGCCTCGTGCCGGGCTGGACGGCGCCGATCGTCGTCGGCCGCCACGCCTTCGGCGACCAATACCGGGCGACCGATTTCAGGGTGCCCGGCAAGGGCCGGCTCACCATCAAGTTCGAGGGTGACGACGGCAAGGTGATCGAGAGGGAAGTCTTCAACTTTCCCGGGCCCGGCGTCGCCCTGGCGATGTACAATCTCGACGATTCAATCCGCGATTTCGCCCGCGCCTCGCTGAATTATGGCCTGCTGCGCAAATATCCCGTCTATCTCTCGACCAAGAACACCATCCTCAAAGCCTATGACGGGCGCTTCAAGGAGATCTTCCAGGAGGTCTACGAGAACGAGTTCAAGGCGCAATATCTGGCCGCCCGGCTCACTTATGAGCACAGGCTCATCGACGACATGGTCGCCTCGGCGCTCAAATGGTCGGGCGGCTATGTCTGGGCCTGCAAGAATTACGACGGCGACGTGCAGTCCGACACGGTGGCGCAAGGCTTCGGCTCGCTCGGCCTCATGACCTCGGTTCTCCTGACGCCGGACGGCAAGACGGTCGAGGCGGAGGCCGCACATGGGACCGTGACGCGGCACTATCGCGAATATCAGAAGGGCAGGGACACCTCGACCAATTCGATCGCCTCGATCTTCGCCTGGACGCGCGGCCTCGCGCATCGGGCCGAGCTCGACGACAATGCCAAGCTGGCGAAATTCGCCGCGACCCTTGAAAAGGTCTGCGTCGATACGGTCGAGGCCGGATATATGACCAAGGACCTCGCCCTGCTGGTCGGCGACCAGCAAAGATGGCTCTCGACGACCGGCTTTCTCGACAGGATCAGCGAGAATATGCACCGCGCCATGGAATCGGCTGCAGCCTGATGCGCGGCAACGCACCCGGCTGCTCGGCAGCCGAGCAACACTCGCCTGCGGCTTTGGCCAGCCACTCGACAAGTGATTGTCTCGCCGCACGCATCTCGATATAAGGCCAGCGTTTTGGTTAGAGGTGCGGAGATTCGACACGTGCCGACCGATACAATCGGTGTGGACTACCGGCCGTCCGAAGACGAGCCTTTCATGAATGAGCGCCAACGCGATTATTTTCGTCGCAAATTGCTGACGTGGAAGGAGGATATCCTGCGCGAAGCCCGCGAGACCCTGGTCGTCCTGCAAAACGAAAACGAGAACCTGCCGGATCTGGCGGATCGCGCCTCCTCCGAAACCGATCGGGCGATCGAGCTTCGCGCCCGCGACCGGCAGCGCAAATTGATCGCCAAGATCGATTCGGCGCTCGGCCGGCTCGATGATGGCAGCTATGGCTATTGCGAGGAGACCGGCGAGCCGATCTCGCTGAAGCGGCTCGATGCGCGCCCGATCGCGACCTTCTCCATCGAGGCGCAGGAGCGCCACGAACGGCGCGAACGCGTCTACCGCGACGGGTGAATTCCCTCTCCCCGCTTGCGGGGAGAGGGGTGCCACTCCGCGAAATTGCTTCCTATATTGCATCGAGCTAGCTTGTCTGAGCGCCCGGCGCCGGCTGTGCCGCGCCATGGATCTTCAAGCCCTTCCGGAAAGATAAAATGTCCCACGCCAAACCGCTCGGTCCTGCCGAGCTTACGCTTTCCACATCCGCCCCGGCCAAGCCCGCCGGCCCGGCCGTCACA
Source organism: Methylovirgula sp. (assembly GCA_035266305.1). Taxonomy (GTDB): domain Bacteria; phylum Pseudomonadota; class Alphaproteobacteria; order Rhizobiales; family Beijerinckiaceae; genus Methylovirgula. Next base: position 1,250 of record DATFNQ010000067.1, on the reverse strand, counting down.
ACGGCGCGGCTCGCCAACGGGCTCGATATCGTCGTCATCCCCGATCATCGCGCCCCCGTGGTCACCCATATGGTCTGGTATCGCAATGGCTCGGCGGACGATCCGGTCGGCAAGTCGGGGATCGCGCATTTCCTCGAACATCTGATGTTCAAGGGAACCAAGGATCACCCGGCGGGCAAATTCTCCGAATTGATCGCCGATCTCGGCGGCCAGGAGAATGCCTTCACCTCGAACGACTACACCGCCTATTTCCAGCGCGCCGCCAAGGAACATCTCAAGGTCTGCATGGACTATGAGGCCGACCGGATGAGCAATCTCGTGCTCACCGACGAAGTGGTTAAGCCCGAACGCGACGTCGTGCTCGAGGAGCGCCGCATGCGGACCGATTCCGATCCCGCCGATCTCCTGAACGAGGCGGTGCAAGCGACGCTCTTCACCCGCCATCCCTATGGCACGCCGGTCATCGGTTGGGCCGACGATATCGAAGGCCTCGGGCGCGCCGACGCGCTCGCCTATTACGAGCGTTTCTACACGCCGGAAAACGCGATCCTCATCGTCGCGGGGGATGTGGACCCCGCCGCGGTCATCGATCTCGCCACCACGGTCTACGGCAGCATTCCCGCCCGCGGCGCAGCGCCGAAGCGCTTCCGTCCGCGCGAGCCGGACATCCACGCGCATCGGCTGGTGACGCTCGCCGACCAGAAGGTCGAGCAGCCCTCCTATCAGACCGTCTTCCGCGTGCCGTCCTATCGCACCGCGGCGCGGGGCGAGGCCGAAGCGCTGGAAGTGCTCGCCCATTTTCTCGGCGGCGGTCAGGCGAGCCTGCTCTTCAAGACTCTCGTCATCGACAAGAAGATCGCGGTCTCCGCCGGCGCCCATTACGCCGGCACGGCGCTCGACGACACGCGCTTCTACGCCTATGCCTCGCCCGCGCCCGGCGTCTCGCTCGAGACCCTAGACAGCGAGATCGAAAGGATCATCGCCGAGGTGGCGAAAAAGGGCATAGAGGAGGCCGATCTCGCCCGCGCCAAGACGCGGCTCGTCGCCGACGCGATTTATGCGCAGGACAGTCAGGTGGCGCTCGCGCAATGGTATGGCGCTTCGCTTGCCGCCGGTCTTGCGCTTACGGATATTGCGTCCTGGCCCGAGCGGATCGAAGCGGTCACGGCGGCCGATGTCGTGAAGGCAGCGCGCTGGCTCGACCGGCGGTGCAGCGTCACCGGCTTTCTCCTGCCCGAGCAGGCGGCTGC
>DATFNQ010000066.1:0-3188 GCA_035266305.1 Methylovirgula sp. | reverse complement strand
CGTGCACATGGTGCAGAAGGGCGAGCGCGAGGCGCGCCAGGCCAAGAAGGAAATGGTCGAAGCCAACCTGCGCCTCGTCATCTCGATCGCCAAGAAATACACCAACCGCGGCCTGCAATTCCTCGATCTGATCCAGGAAGGCAATATCGGGTTGATGAAGGCGGTCGATAAGTTCGAATACCGCCGCGGCTACAAGTTCTCGACCTATGCGACGTGGTGGATCCGCCAAGCGATCACGCGCTCGATCGCCGACCAGGCGCGTACCATCCGCATCCCGGTGCACATGATCGAGACCATCAACAAGATCGTGCGCACCTCGCGGCAGATGCTCAACGAGATCGGCCGCGAGCCGACGCCGGAGGAATTGGCCGAAAAGCTCGGCATGCCGCTGGAGAAGGTGCGCAAGGTTCTCAAGATCGCCAAGGAGCCGCTGTCGCTGGAAACCCCGATCGGCGACGAGGAGGATTCCCACCTCGGCGATTTCATCGAGGACAAGAACGCCATCCTGCCGATCGACGCCGCCATCCAGTCGAACCTGCGCGAAACCACGACGCGGGTGCTGGCCTCGCTGACGCCACGCGAAGAGCGCGTGCTGCGCATGCGGTTTGGCATCGGCATGAATACCGATCACACGCTGGAAGAGGTCGGCCAGCAGTTCTCGGTGACGCGCGAGCGTATTCGGCAGATCGAGGCCAAGGCGCTGCGCAAGCTGAAGCATCCGAGCCGGAGCCGGAAGCTGCGGAGCTTCCTGGATAACTGACGAACCACGCGAGGCTTGGTCGCATGAACGTCAAAGTGCGCAAGATCGAGGTGGACGCTCAAACAGCCGATCTGTTGGAGGCGCGAGCGACCGCGCTTGGGATGAGCGTCGCGGCGCTTATCGCCGAGCTCGCCGGCAACGAAACCATATTGCCGCCCGATCTGGCGGAGCTGCGCGCCAAAGGCGAAGGCCCTTGGTCGCCAGACGCCCTTGAGGAAGACGAGCGCCGCCTCGCCGAGTTCGAGCGTACTCGGATGGGCGTGCCTTGGGACGAGGTCAAGGCCTGGATGCAAAGCTGGGGCAAGCCGAACGAGCTGCCGATGCCGAAGTCCCGTAAAGTATGAAGCTGGTCGTCTCGCCAGCGGCTATTGCCGATCTCGCGAGACTGCATGTGTTCCTGGCCGATAAGAGTGAGATAGCCGCCGACCGCGCCGTCGCAGCGCTGACGGCTGCAATCGAATCGCTGGACACCTTTCCGGAGCGTGGCAGGCCGGCGGGTTCACCAAACAAGCGCGAGTTGATCGTTCCTTTCGGCCAATCCAACTATGTTCTGCGTTATGCTTATCTGGCGCAAACCGAAGAAGTCATTGTGTTCCGTATCTGGCATGGTCGCGAGGAGCGGGAGTGATGCCGACGAATGACTTTCCGATGGTCGATGTACAGAGCATTCGTCCGCTCGAAGGCTGTCGGCTTTGGGTGCGCTTCACGGACGGCAGCGAAGGCGTCCACGACCTGTCCGACGTGATCGCCAAAGGTGGCGGCATGGTCGAGCCGCTCAAGTCGAAGGACTATTTCGACCGTGTGTTCCTGGATATGGGCGCTCCGACATGGCCCAACGGCTTTGACGCCGCACCAGATTGGCTGTGGCGTGAGATGGAAGCAGCCGGGGAGCTTACTCATGAGGCGGCGGAGTAAGCTGCAATCCAAGCACCGTCACCCTGAGGTGCGCGCCAAAGACGCGGCGGCGTGCTAAACTTTTATCTGGCGTTGTCCGGCGAAAGGAGCCGGTCATGGTCAAGACAAGACCCCTCACCTTAGCCGCGGCGCTCGCGGCCGCGGCGCTTTGCCTCGGCGCCTCCGCCGGCTTCGCCCCCGCCGCGGCGGGACACACGACGGCCCACTGCACCGGCACGCCGCCGGATTACGATCCGGGCGACCTGCTCTACCAGCAGGCCGGCGTCTCGGCCTCGGCCCGCCTGGCGCTCGCCATCCGCTGGCGCGAGTATCTCGCCTCGTGCCATGGCGCTGCCGCGCAGCATCGCCAGCATCGCGGGTGAGCGCGCTGTCGCGCGTGGCGGCGGAATGATCACCCATGATGCGCCAATGAGCCAGAATGAGACCACCCTAATAGGCGGGCGAACAACACTTGGAGTTGTGAGACTGGGAGAAACTGTTCGCCGTCCGCCCACCCCGAATCTCGGTTTTGTGCGGGCGTTGTTGCGGCATCTCGAAGCTGTTGGTTTCGACGGGGCACCCCGCTACCTCGGCACGGACGAGAGCGGCAGGGAGATATACAGCTACATACCGGGTGTGGTTCCTGCTGAACTCGGCGAGCATGACGATAAGACATTGGAAAATGCGGCACGGCTCATTCGCGCCTACCACGATGCAACCGCACCTCTTTTCGCGACGCCTTCCGCCCAGAAAGTCTGCATCGAGGTGGCCTGTCACAACGATCTGTCACCCTGTAACACAGTGTTCCGAGATGGCCATCCGGTCGCTTTCATCGATTTCGACGCGGCGGCACCGGGATCGCGTTCCTACGACCTCGGATACGCAGCTTGGCTTTGGCTCGATCTAGGCAATCCGGATCGCTCCACTGCGGAGCAGGTTCGGCGTCTGCGGGTGTTTCTCGCGGCCTACGGATCGGGTCCGAGCGAGGCCGAGGTCATTGCTGCGGCACTCGAAAGACAGGCAATTCTCATCGCCGAAGGCATGCGTACCGGCAACACAGCGATGAGCGATTGGGCCGCAAACTGTTCACACTGGACCCGTCAGCAGATGCGGCCCGCACTCTAATGTCAGATTTGATCCGCTAGCACCGTCACCCTGATGTCGGCGACGTCGTGGTTGCCTGACCGGGCGGTGACCAAACGAAAATGACGACGCGAAATTCGAGCCGAGCCCTGCGGAGAGGCCCCCTTCATACCTTCTCCCCGCGTGCGGGGAGAAGGAGCGCGCATGCGTTACCGTTACAGCGCCGCGACCGCGCTCACTTCGATCAGAAACTGCTCCTGCACCAGGCGGTCGATCATCAGCAGCGTGTTCGGCGGATAGGCGCCGCCGACGAACAGCTTTGGGAATTCGCGGGTGCGGTAGGCCATGAATTTCGCAATGTCTTGCGAGTGCACGAGATAGGTCGTGAATTCAACAAGATTTCCGAAGCTCGCGCCCTGCGAGGCAAGCGCCGCGCCGATATTGGCGAACA
>DATFNQ010000065.1:0-17577 GCA_035266305.1 Methylovirgula sp. | reverse complement strand
TTGCGAAAAGCCTTGCGGAATTGAAACAACACGCGGCGCAGCGCGAGCCACCTCAATCCCATAGGGGTGTGTCGGTGAAAGTCTTAAAGAGCTTGGTATTACCTTGCCTGTTGCTCGGTCTGGTGTTCAGTGCCGGCGATGCGATGGCCGCGTCCGCGAGTGCCTCGAGCGCTAGCGGCTCTTCGGCGTTCGGGATCGCGACTGCATCTGGATCAGCCTCGGGAAGCACTACGAGTAGCACTACAAGTGCTCGTGCATTCAGCTTCAGCTCAGGCGGCGGCACGGTCTCCACTGAGTGTAACGGCACGCCCGGTGACGAATTTGGCGAGTTCAGTTACTGTGATGTTAAGCCGTAGGGTTTCAAGGACAGGCTAGCAGGTGCTGTCGCGTGAGTGGGGTAGCGCGCTCGAAGCTATCGCTGAATCTTGGTGACGGAAGGGCTCCGGCGTCGTGTGCCCCGCGAAAAGTCGCTGGTATCGGCGCCGAATTTGACCTGGACGTCTTCGTCAGCCATAGCTCACCTACCTTAGAAGAGTTGCCCGAGGGAGCGGATGTCCGCAAACGCCCCCTCGGGCCGGCACCGACGGGAAAATGGGCAAACCCCGGCAGCGAACTTTTGGGGAAATTCCCCAAATATTGATCGGTACGCTCGCCTTCCGGCGCGCACCATGCGGCGCAATTCATCCCAAACGGTTTTGCCCGGCGATGCATGCGCGGGATTATAATAACTCGTCGGGCTATCGCTCATTCCTTCGCTCGCTTCCGAATAGGGTGAGCGCGAATTGACGACGGGTCTTTTGGCAAAGGACGCGAGCTTCCGGCTGACCGTTACCGGCCATGTCGGCGTGAAGGAAATCGAGCGGCTGATTAAAAAGCTCGAACTCGACAAGGAGATTCTCGCCGATACGGAAGCCGACGAGCCCGAAAACGAAGATGCCAAGTGAACGCTGATATTTTTGAGTTTTGGTCAGGGTTGCCGGGGAATGCTCATTATCATCCGGCCGATCGCGTCGTGCTGGAGCGGGTAAAACCTCAATTCCGGTTGGATTGCCTTGTAGCTCCCTTCATGGGACGCTTACGAACCGCTCCGGTTGTTTTGCTCTTCTTGTCACCAGGCTTTGTGGAAAGTGACCGCAGCGACGCTTCGTCAGCGACCGCACAAGCCTATTATGCGCGTCGCAGGATTGGCGATTGCGACTTGCCGAGCGAACAAGAGCACGCATCGGCATTGCGTTGGGCAAAGCCGATTCTACGGCAGTTCGCGCTCGAATATGATTCGGTTCGTTCCACTGTCGCGTTCCTGGACATCGCGGCTTACAAGTCGAGAGGCTTCCGCGATTGGAAGATGCTGACTGCGCTTCCGTCCTGTCGCGTCACTTTAGATTAGACCACGGGGCCACTTTCGGGGAGGGTTCCAATCCAATCTTTTCCGGCCGCCACTGCAACGCCGAGCTGCTTTGCAACTAGGCTTTTGCCGACGCCGCCGTCACCGGAAAGCAATGTCACCGTTCGATCGGGGATCATGTCCTTCACGAGCCAAGGACGCGAGGGGATCGGCTCGCCAGCGAAGGCCGACGCACGCGCGATCTTAAGGTCGATCGGCCGCTCGTCATCTACCGCATCATTGGAGACGTTTCGAACCTCGCCATAGTCTTCCATGCCGTTCGGCAGCGGAATGTCGCCGGCCGCGCTCTTTGGCAGTGGCCCCGCCGCGTCGTCGAGGCCGTTCATTTTCTTCTGAGCATGCCACTCGCGCGCCGCCTCGGCGTGGTAGGCGTCCTTCTTATCCTTGGACAAGCTCTCATAATTTTTGGGCGGCGGTTCGTAGACCCTCATCATCGGGCCCCACCGATCTTGACCTTGATCCGCAAGCAGCCCCATTGCTCGAAGGTCGCGAGCGCTTCGCCGATACTGCGCACGATCGCGTGGGGCACATCGTGCGCAGCGCACCACGCGGCGAACTCGCGCTGCTCGTCAGACAGGCGGCCGTCGCGGCGTTTGAATTCCAAGCAGCGAAGTCGGCCGCCAGGTCCGACCAGGATGAGATCGGCGACGCCTGGCCGAACGCCCATCGCCCGCAGTTTCGCCCCGGCGCGTGCGCCGTTGCGCTTTTCGCCGTTCGCCGGATGAAACCACAGCCAATCCGGCCGGGAGAAGCGGCGCAGCAGGTTCACCACGTCGATATGAAGGGAAAGCTCGCTTTGCATCGGCTGCGGCGCCTTGCGCGGACGCGCGCGCCGGCCCGCGGCGATGGCGAGAAGCGGCGGCATCGTCATGCGGCGCCCTCCATCTTGTCTGCCGCGTCATCGCCGCCGAAATTGTTTCGAGCGACAATCGCCGCCCTGGCATACGCGGCCATCTTGCGCAGCGCGTAATCGGCGCCGGGCGCGTCATCGATCGCCGCAAAGTCCCGGCGCATGCTCGCGTAGAATTCGACGAAGCCGAGATCTTCGATCAATTCGGCGCGCGAGAGCTCACGGCGCGCGAAATCGGCTGGAGTGGCGGGCGCGTTCATGACACGCCGCCTTGCGCGGGCGCCCCGGCGGACTCGATGATCGCGCTGAAGGCCGCCGAGCGTGTCTCGAAGCGGCCGATGCGCCGCCCGTCGAGATTGAACGCCAGCCATTCCTGGCCGCGCCGCGATATCGCGCCGAGCGCGACGCGCCCGGCATAGACCATTTGATCGGAGGATTTGGGATCGCCAACGTGCCGCCGAAGCGCCTTGACGGCGCGGCGTGCGGGCCAAGAGGCTCGACAATCGGCAAGAGCGGTGTTATCAACCCGAACTGCATCAGCCGCCAAGCTTTGCACTTCGGGGCCGCCCACCTTCGCCGAGGTGGGCGCCTTCGTTTTGGCCGCCATCGATCACGAAGCCTCCGCTAACGCCGGAGTCGCGCTGCGCTGAGCATCGCGCCACGCGATCGCGTCCGAAGCGGCGATACGCGTGCTCTTGCCAATTTTTAAGCGTACGAGGCGCCCAGAAGCAATTTCAGCGAAGGCCTTCGCGCGGCCCACAGAAGCCCAGGCGGCAAATTCCTCGACGGTGAGATTGGCGCCCGCAGAAATCTTGTCGGGTACTGAAAGCGTACTGCATCGTTTGTTCATGGCCGTCTCCTTGCGAGATGGCCTTTTGTGGTCCTATTGAGGTCGTATTAATAACCACCACGAAAATCGGTCGTGTCTCAGTTTGAAATTTACGACTTTTTGGATCGTGGCGTTCGGGTGATCTGCCCTCTAAAAGTCTTCCGCACGGCCAAACGATGGAGTTTTTCGTAAAGAGGAACGTATTTGACCCATGTCGGATGGAGTGTGGGGCGTTCACGAGGGGTGATGTTCTCAAAAATAGCGGGGCCTGAATAATTGGCCGATGCTAGAGGGATTGGATACCGACCAGCCCATGTCGAATACCGAGAGAGGTCACCGAGAAGTTCGCGATCCTCAACCCTGGTCCGAAGATTGGCTCTCGTCAAAAGGTCTTTCAAATCATGTGTTGTCGGCAGAAATTCTCTGGCGTGGCGCGAATCAAACGTCATGCCACTTTGATCGCAATACTCGCCAACAATAACCATCTTAAGAAGTGTCTCGACGGCGTACGCGCCTAGCATCAAGGCTATCGGGGCATCGATATCGCATTTCGGCCCGGCATCTTGGTCCATCAAACGCACGGCCGCTCGATGTAGTGACCGCGACTGTTCAAGCCAAAGAAGAGCGGATTTGCCAAAGGCATTGAACGAGCGAATATCGAAAGGCATCTCGTCTTCTTCATATTCGATGATGCCGCCCCATATTTTGCGCAAAACTTTCGCCAATCTGGCCCCGCCCTCCGCTATGCCGCGCGCTTGTTATAAGGCCCGCGTTTCGCTGGTACCGTACTAGAAGCGTCAATCATCGCGACAAGATCGCTCATTCCCATTGGGCTCACAATTCTTATAGACCTGTGGTGCGTCGTCGGCCGGCAGGCTTGCGGGGAGCCTCGTCCAGCGTGCGGCGCTTCAGGGCCCGATCTATTATTTTGCCGAGAGCTTTGTTGCTGGCGGCCTGGAGAGGTGTAGGCAGCAAGCTATCGTGGCAGATCTTCGCCATTTTGAAGAACTCGCCGCTGAATTCGAGTGTTTCGCCACTTCCCTTCCAAGTGAGCCCTGCGCCGAACCCGGTCGCGGCTTCATAGGCCATCGCGAGAAAGGTGAAAAACCGTTGACGGCGAATTCGCTTTTCCTTCACGTCGAGCCCTGCACCGTCAGCATATTCCCACCATGTGACCGCTGAGTGAGCAGCGAGCACTTGAGAATAAGCGCCGAGATTGCTGAGCAAGGAGATTCCGAGCTGACGTTCTACCTTCTCGCAGTGCTGTCGACGCGTGCATAGTGGTCAGACCCGCTCGGCAAGCGTTGGCTCATTCTTCTGACGCCGCGATCCGCGCCCGCTCCACCGCAGCCGCCCAGGCCTCGAGCGCGGCGCGCATCGGCTCAAGCCTTGTCGATCGGTCGTAATGCCGGCCGAGCACATGCCGCGCCGTATGGCCGGCTATTCGTTCGGCAACCGCCTCATGGCCGAGCTCGATCAGTCCGGAAAGGCATGTTCTCCTAAGATCGTGAAGCGAGGCGCCTTTAATGCTCAGTCGTTCGCAGGCGCGAGCGAATGCACGGGAAAGGCTTTCGGGGTGCAGATGATCGGCCCGGCGCGCGCCATCCCTGGCCGGGAAAACAAACCTCCCGGCGCCTCGAGGTTTCAGGCCACGCAAGAGCTCTGCAGCTGCCGTCGGCAGTGGCAGCGTGCGCAGCCCTGCCCTCGTCTTCGACGTCGTGACGGTGAGAGCGGGCGCCTGGGGTTGAAGGTCAAGCGCGCGCCATTCCAGTGAGCATGCCTCCAATGCCCTTAAGCCGAGCATGGTCGTGAGCAACAGCGCGACACGCGTCGAGTCGCTCGCCTGGACCGGTGACGGATCGGCGCGTAGGGCGGCGACGAGCTGGCCGAGCTCGTTGACGCTGGCGTCGGGCCCGACGAGTACACGGCCGTCCCACAGAACGCGGTTCTGCGGCGCTTCCTTGGCGGGGCGAGCCAGGCCCGCAGTCGGATCGGCAGTATCGACAAGGCCCCAGCCGCGGGCCGTCCTGAACATCCTACGCGCCACGGCGAGCAGCTTGTTCGCATTGGTCCCGCTTGATCGCCCTTCCCTTTTCAACCGGGCGGCGTAGTCGGAAACCACCGAACCGAAGTCAACGGGCGCCAAATCGAGGAGAAGGCGCGCGCCGAGCTTCGGAGCCAGGACGCCCTCGAGGAGGTCGGATTCGAGCCTGAAAGTCTTTGCCGCAACGACGCCCTCGCGTCGGCCAAGATATTCGTCGACAAGATCTGCAAGCGTGCGAACCGGCTTGATGCCGGCCCGCGCGCGCCGTTGCTCAAGCGCCGGGTCCCTGCCCTCGCGCGCTAAGGATTTCATGTCGGCGAGCTTCTTCCGGGCGTCGGCGACGGACAGAGCCGGAAAGCTTCCGATTCGGACGCGACGAGCATTGCTTTCGCCCTGTCGGCGGATTCGAGCTTGGAAGGTTTTGGCGCCGCTCGGCTCAAGGCAAACGGTGAGACCATCGCCGAGCGCGAGCCATCCCCGCTCGGCCGGCGCCCGAATGTTCGAAAGATAGGCTTGCAGGCCTCTTTCGGTCCTTGGAAGGGTACGGGCCGCGTTTGCCATGCTCGTCCAACGAGACACGCTGCGAGACACAAAACAGGCGAATGGCTGTGTCTCATGACAGACGCTAAGATACCTCCAGAGACAATTGCGAGCAAGAGCCGAAGAGACACGTCGTGCGCGTTATCCACTGCGATACAAGGCGTTTTCCGCTGGTTTGCGAGGGGATTTTGCTGGCGACCCCGGCAGGGCTCGAACCTGCGACCTGCCGCTTAGAAGGCGGCTGCTCTATCCACTGAGCTACGGGGCCGTAGCGGCCAACCGCGTGTCACGTCCTGCGCACGACATCAATGGGTCCAAAGACCGAGCCGGGTCGATCTGAAATTGTCGGAATAGGACATCAACTTGCGCGTCACCGGCTTCGGCGGCTCGACCTCGTAGGGGATGCAGTTCTTCTCGGCATAGGCGACCGCCTCCTCCTTGCTGCCGAAACTGAGCCTGACCTCGCGCCGCATGTCGCGCGAGCCGGTCCAGCCCATCAAGGGATCGATTTCCGGCGCAAGTTCAGGCGCGAACTCCAGGACCCAGAGCTTGCTGCGCGCCTCGCCCGACTGGGTCGTGCTCCGGCTCGGGCGATAGATCCGTGCCGTCATATCCTGCGATCCTCTCAAAAGCCGAGCGTCGGCGTGGTCGGGGCAGCAGGATTCGAACCTGCGACCTGAAGTACCCAAAACTTCCGCGCTACCAGGCTGCGCTATACCCCGATGCCAAGCTCCCTGCCCCGCTTCGCGGCTTTCGCTAGCATGCGCACTTTGCCCAAACAAGGCTCGGTCGGCATAAGGCTCAAGGACTGAAGATCGGGTGGCGCACCAGATCGCCGACCTTGAGGCCGATCTTCGCCGCCGTCCCGCCATTGAGCTCGAGCACGGCGTCGGTGGGAGTAAGCACCGTCAGAATCTGCTCCGACATGGGTTTGGCGTTGGCGACGATGCCCACCACCCGGCCGGTCTTGGCCATGAAGATCATGTCGAGCGGAATATAGGTGTTCTTCATCCACATTATCACCGACTGTTCGTGCTGAAAATCGAACAGCATGCCGTGGTCTTCCGGCATCGACTTTCGAAACATCAGCCCTTTTTCAAGCTCGGGCTGGGTCCGCATCACTTCGACCGAGAAGCTATGCGTGCCGGTTGCCGTCACGATCGACAGCGGTTCGTTCGTCCCCTCCTCCGCAATGCCCGGCACGGCGTGCACCAGGATCGCGGCGGCCAGGCCGGCCACGCAGAGGCGCAAGAGAGCCTGGCCGATGCGATAACCGCGCGTGTGCCTATTTTGGCCGATCAGGCGCGCCAACGCGCCCGCACCGCGCTTCTGCGACAAAAGATTGGAAATCGTCACGCCGTCTTCCCGATGCAGTCACGGCTTCATGCAGCCGCGCTCTCATGCCGGATCAGTGCGACGAAGGCAAGGCCGCCTCGAGAGGACGCACTTCCGCCGCCATCAGGCCCTTGGGACCATCGCCGAAGCGGACGAGCAGACCGTCGCCCGGTTTCAATTCGGCAATTCCGTAGCGACGCAAGGTTTCCATATGGACGAAAATATCTTCGGTGCCGTCGCCGCGCGACAGAAAGCCGAAGCCGCGCACGCGGTTGAACCATTTGACGATGCAGATTTCGAAGCCGCTGGTCGGTGTGACCTGGACATGGGTGCGGGCCGGCTGCAATTGCGCCGGATGGACGGCCGTCGACTCGTCCATGGAAATCACCCGGAAGACTTGCAGGCCCTTGGCGCGCGCGGTCGCCTCGCAGACGATGCGCGTGCCTTCATGCACCGTCTGGAACCCGTCCCGTCGCAGCGTCGTCACATGCAGCAGCACGTCCCCCATGCCATTATCGGGAACGATGAAACCATAGCCCTTCGAGACATCGAACCATTTGATGCGGCCGGCGATCTCGATCAGCTCAAGGCCCGTCGCCCCGGCTTGTCCAGCGTCGGTATCGACATCGGCGCGCAGATCGACGTGCGCCGATTGAAGGTCGTTGCTGCCCAACAGACCAGCTCCCAAGAACGCTCAAACCGATCGGCTTGCGACTCCGCAAGCCGGCAACAGACACGAATCGGTTTGACTCTCTTGCACGCAAGATAGCATTCGCCGATCCGCGCAAAAGGAGGAATTTACGCGAGGCTGTGGATGACTGAGTCGCGGCAGCTCTCGTTTTGCCGAGTCGCTCGGCCGGCAAACTTGATTTGCAAGCGGTTTTCATCGCAGGCGAACAAAAGAGTCGATTGCAAATTATCGCGGCGCGCAATGATGATCGCGCAAGGCGTAGTGACGCGCGGTTCATGCGCGCAGGCCATTCGCTGCTCTCCTACGAGGCCTACGCGCCTGAAAACCCCGTCCATCCGCGGCCTTCGTTTGCAGGTTCCGGTGCTTCATCGCGAGATCGCCGGTTCCGCCGACAAGGTCGATCTCAGCCGGCCGCGTCTTCCATAGGCGTGGCCCGAAAAGAACAGCCGAAAGCGGCGCGTGGCATTCCCCGAGGAACAAAGCAGCGGCTCTGGCGCGATCCCGACATGCGGCGACAGCGCGTCGGAGAGCATGGAGGCCTCGCCCGGAATCGAACCGGGGTGCAAGGATTTGCAGTCCTCTGCGTAGCCACTCCGCCACGAGGCCAATGCGGCGGACTCGCGAGTCCGCGCGCCGCCGCTATAGCAAAGGACGTGCGCGTCCGGCAAGAAATGCTTCATGGCAGGACGCGCGCAGCGAGCCTTTGCAAAGCGGGGACGCGCTTGCTATATCCGCTTTATCCCTGATCCCTGATAGCTCAGCTGGTAGAGCAATCGACTGTTAATCGATCGGTCGCAGGTTCGAGTCCTGCTCAGGGAGCCATCTTCCACATGGCCACCACAGAGGCACGAGTCGCCCGCTTACTGAGAGCGGGCTGCCTGTGCTAATTTCCGGCACGTCGGCGATCAGGAGGCGGGCATGGATGTGACAAACCCCATTAAGAACAGCGAAGTATCATCCAGCTGCCATTGCTGCACCGGCGGGCTCCACCAGGCAAAGCCGATCGGCAATCCATCCCGCCGCAGCCTCCTCTGGACCGGTATCGCGGGCGCCATCGCCGCGACAACGTTCGGCATGCGAGAGCCCGCATCCGCGCAGAGCACGCTCTCGCCCGAAGCCGCATTGCAAGCGTTGCTCGACGGCAACGCGCGCTTTGTCGAACAGCGCCTCACCTCATGCAACGAGGATCTCGCGATCCTGAAAGAGAACACGGTCGCCAAACAGGAGCCAATCGCGGCGGTTCTGTCCTGCGCCGATTCGCGCGTGCCGGTGGAACTGATCTTCGATCAGAGCATTGGCCATCTCTTCGTGACGCGCGTGGCGGGCAATCTGGCGACATCCGAGGTTATTGCCAGTTTGGAATATGGCGCGGCGGTGCTCAGCACCAAAGCGATCCTCGTGCTGGGTCACGCCAATTGCGGTGCCGTCAAGGCCGCAATGGAGGGCAAAGCCGTGCCGGGCCAGATCAGCCAGCTCTATGCGTTGCTCCGGCCGGCGGTGGATGCCGCAGCCGGCGACCTCGATGCCGCAATCAGAGCCAATGCCAGGATGCAGGCCCATCTGCTCGCCACCGCTTCCCCCCTGCTGGCCGGCCTGATCAAGGAAGGAAAGCTGAAGATAGTCGCCGGCTATTATGCGCTCGACAGCGGAAAGGTGACTCTGCTTGGCTGAGATGTTCGCCTGCGAGGCTCAGCGCCGTCTCGCCCTGCTCAGCGACCAGGCGAGCAGGCGAAATCTCATAGGGTAAGGCAGGCAGCGGACGAATTTGGTCGGCGCCGCGAGCCTGAAAGGGAAGGCTATCTCGAATCCACCCTTCTCGAATCCGTCGCAGATGCGCCGCGCCGCGTCTTGCGGCTCCATCAGGAACGGCATGTTGAAAACCGTTTCCTGATCGGTCATCGGCGTCCGCACGAAACCGTGGCAGACGACCTGGATCGAGACGCCCCTGCCCTCGCAGTCGAGCTTCAAAGCCTCGGCCATATAGATCAGCGCCGCCTTGGAGGAGCCATAGGCGAGCGAACCGGGCAGGCCATTATAGGCGGCGAGCGACGCGTTCACCGCGATCTGGCCGCGCCCTCGCCTCGTCATCGCGGCAAGCAGCGGCGCGAGACAATTTACCGTCCCCCCGACATTGACGGCGTGCGTCTCGGCGATGACCGCCGCATCGAAGCCTTGCCGCTCGGCGGTGAGAAAAACGCCGGCATTGAGAAAGGCGAGCGCGATCGGGCCCACCTCCGCTTCGATTGCGCCGATCACCGCGGCCATTTCGGCGCGCCGGGTCACATCGGCGGGATAGGCGAAGATCTGTTCGGGCGCGGTCGCAGCAAGCTGCTTGAGTTCGCCGGCACGGCGGGCCGTGACGGCGACCCGATAGCCGCCCCGCGCCAGTTCGAGCGCCGTCGCCCGGCCAATTCCCGAACTGGCGCCGGTGACAAGGGCGATGCCGTCCTGAGGCGTTGCGCGGTACATGATGTCCTGAAAATCAATACCCGGCATGCGCGCTCGACAGGCCGCGCATGCCGCTTCTATATAGCCGACAAATTTTGTCGGGAATCAAAATGCCGGAAACCGTCGTCGACGCCATAGGCAAGACTCCGCTGATCAAGTTGCGGCAGCCCTCGCAGGCGACCCAATGCGCCATCTATGGCAAGGCGGAATTCATGAATCCGGGCGGTTCCATCAAGGACCGCGCAGCGCTGGCCATCGTCGCCGACGCCGTGGCGCGCGGCGCGCTGAAGCCGGGCGGCATCATCGTCGAAGGCACGGCCGGCAATACCGGCATCGGCCTCGCCCTCGTCGCCAATGCGCTGGGCTATCGGACCGTGATCGTCATTCCGGACACCCAAAGCCAGGAAAAGAAGGACATGCTGCAGCTGCAGGGCGCCGAGCTCATCGAAGTTCCGGCGGTCGGCTATTCCGATCCGAACAATTACGTGAAGCTTTCAGGTCGGCTGGCCGAACGGCTCGCCAAAGAAAATCCGCAGGGCGCGATCTGGGCCAACCAGTTCGACAACATCGCCAATCGGCTGGGCCATTTCGAGACGACCGGACCGGAGATCTGGGCCGATACCAAGGGTGAGATCGACGGCTTCGTTTGCTCGGTCGGCACCGGCGGGACGCTTGCCGGGGTCGGCATGGCCTTGAAGGCGAAGAATCCGAAGGTGAAGATCGCGCTGGCCGATCCCTTGGGCGCCGCGCTGTACACCTATTACACGCGGGGCGAATTGAAGTCCGAAGGATCTTCGATCACCGAAGGGATCGGGCAAAGCAGGATCACCGCCAATCTCGAAGGTGCGCCGATCGACCTCGCCTTCCAGGTCACGGATGAAGAAGCTTTGCCAATTCTCTTCGATCTCGCCGAACACGAGGGCCTGCTGCTCGGCGGCTCATCGGGCATCAATGTCGTCGGCGCGATGCGGCTCGCCGAGGCATTGGGACCTGGCCATACGATCGTGACGATCCTCGCCGATTCCGGCGCCCGCTATCAATCGAAGCTCTATAACCCCGACTTCCTGCGTTCGAAGAACCTGCCGGTGCCGTCCTGGCTCGGGCGCCCCGTCGCCATCCATCCGGACTTCGTCTGAAAGACAAAGCTGATGAGCCCCTCCCCTTTCTTCATTTCGACGCAATGGCTCGCCGAACATCTTGGCGATCCGGACCTCGTGGTGATCGACGGCACATTCTTCGTGCCGGACGAGGGCCGCGACGCGCATGCCGAATATCTCGCCGGACATATTCCCGGCGCCGTCTTCTTCGACATCGATGCGATTGCCGATCACGCCACGGATCTGCCGCACATGCTGCCTTCGCCGGACGCTTTTGCCGCGGCGATGCGCGATCTCGGCATCGGCAGTTCGATGCGTCTCATCGTCTATGACAACGCCAGCTTTCAAGGTGGGGCCCGCGTCTGGTGGACGCTGCGGCTTTACGGCGCCAAGGATGTGAAAATCCTCGCCGGCGGCCTGCAAAAATGGAAGAGCGAGGGACGTGCGCTTGATGAGGGCGAAGTCAAGCGCGCGGCGGAGAATTTCGTGGTCAATTTCGACCGTGCGGGCGTCGCCAGCCTCGAGATGGTGAGACGCGCCGCGGCGGAGGGCTCGCCGCAGATCGTCGATGCGCGTTCGGCCGCGCGCTTTCGCGGCGAAGCGCCGGAGCCGCGGCCTGGCGTGCGCAGCGGACATATTCCCGGCAGTTTCAATCTGCCTTGGCGAGAGATTGCCGAGAACGCGGAGATGCGGCCGCCGCAGGAGATCGCCGCGGCCTTCGCCAAGGCGGGCCTCGATCTCGAAAAGCCGATCATTGCGACCTGTGGGTCCGGAGTGACTGCGGCGATCCTTCTTCTGGCGCTTGAAACCGCCGGGAAAAGCGACGTCGCCCTCTATGACGGCTCCTGGGCCGAATGGGGCGCGAGAAAGGATCTGCCGGTCGCGCAAGGCTGAATGTCGGCGAGACGCGAGCTTTGCATCAGCGTGCCGCCCCTCTGTGGCCATTGAGAGTCCCTCAGATCACATTCAGCGAACCCAACGACACGAGTGTTGCCCCGCTGCCCGCAGGCGCAGAAAAAAACCTCGCCATCCGCAAAGAGCTTGACGGGCCGCACTGCCGCGCTACCATAGCCTGACAGTGGCGATTCACTTGAAACGATTGGTGGTTTTGGGTGTTTCGCGCTGGGGAACGTTCGGCGACCGCTGAGCGTTGTTTGGTTCCTTCTGCGGCGCAAGGCCGCGACGATCTCCTGAGGAATCGAACCGGTCGGCTCTTCGCGCCGTCCCCGATGCTCCCCGCCTAAGGGGGGTCGCCGATCTGCTCGTTTCCGACTTCAGCAATGCCGGTCAATGCGGCCGACTTTGTTCGGAAAAGGATCAACCATCGAGAGCTCAGGAGTGACTGCCATGTGTGACTATTCGCTGGAAATGTATGCCTCAAGGCCGGCGCGGGAGGCCGAAAGATATGTGACGACCCGCTTCCCGTCGGGAAGCATTGGCCTCGCTTCCCCGGGCGATTGCACGACCGCTGTCTGCGTTCAATATGACACTCGCCTCAAGCTCGAAAATATCTCGAGCGATCTGCAAAGCCGGCTTGGCGTAAAGCTCGAAGAAGATGTCATCTTCGCGCGGCTTGAGCACGGCGCCTATCGCGACGGCATCAGGTTCGGCAATGGCAAGGAAGTGTCCTTGCAATTGCTCGGCTCCGGCGTCGGCGTGACCCTCGTCGAAGTCGCCAAGAAAGCCGCCGTGGGACGCAAGGAAATATTCGAGCACGTCGACTGACCTGCGCTGCGGCCTGGCGAAGAGACCGATCTCTTCGCCACGCCTGCGCCTTGTTCGCGGCGCGTAACGAATTGACGGTCGCATGACCAACCGGCACCGGCTTTCATCAAAGCCGGTGCCGGTTTCGTTTGAGCGATGCCCGAACGGCGCTCATGACCTGCATGCGCGCGCCGCGCCCCCTATAAGCAATTTTCGCGCCGACGAGCCCCTCACGCGGTCTGCCTTTGGGATGGCAAAGCCGCCCTTTTTTGCGTAGCGATTTAACTTGGCAGGTGCTAAGGAGGCCGGCGCGTATCTCGCGCAGCGGAATTTTGGCAGATTTGTACGATAGGCGCCAATGAAGAAGATCGAGGCGATCATCAAACCGTTCAAACTCGACGATGTGAAGGAAGCTCTGCACGAGGCTGGCGTATCGGGGATCACGGTGACCGAAGCCAAGGGGTTCGGCCGCCAGAAGGGCCATACCGAACTCTATCGCGGCGCCGAATATTTCGTCGATTTTCTTCCCAAGGTGAAGGTCGAGGTCGTGCTCGCCGATGCGACCGTCGATCTCGCGGTCGAAGCAATCCGCAAGGCGGCGCTCACCGGTCGAATCGGCGATGGCAAAATTTTTGTATCGAATATCGAAAGTGCGGTTCGCATTCGCACTGGGGAGAAGGGGTTGGATGCGATTTGAGCTTGCTGGTCGCTCTTCCAGCGCATGATCCCGAAAAATTCTCATTGAGATCGTGCGCAGAGGCGAGAATCAGGGCGAGATCAAGGTCAGTCTGACGGCATCCCGCTCCAGCAGTTGAGACCTTTGTTTTCCAGATGAGTCGAGGGCAAGACATGAAGACTGCCGATGAAGTGCTGAAGGCAATCAAGGACAAGGACATCAAATATGTGGACTGTCGGTTCACCGACCCGCGCGGCAAGTGGCAGCATGTGACGTTCGACGTGGCGATCATCAGCCACGACACGTTTTCCGAAGGGCTGATGTTCGACGGCTCGTCGATTGCCGGGTGGAAGGCGATCAACGAGTCGGACATGTGTTTGATGCCGGATCCGACGAGTGCGGTGCTGGATCCCTTCTTTGCGGCGGCGACGCTGTCGATCGTCTGCGACATTCTCGAGCCCTTGACCGGCGAGCCCTATGGGCGCGATCCGCGCGGCATCGCCAAGCGTGCCGAGGCCTATGCCGCCTCGACCGGGATGGGGGATGCCGTCTATTTCGGTCCGGAGGCCGAGTTCTTCGTCTTCGACGACGTGCGCTTTGCCACCGATCCCTACAACACCGGCTTCGTGGTCGATTCGATCGAGTTTCCGACCAATACGGACACCACTTATGAGGGCGGCAATCTCGGCCACAGGATACGCACCAAGGCCGGCTATTTCCCGGTGCCGCCGCAGGACTCGGCCCAAGACATGCGCAGCGAGATGCTCTCGGCCATGGCGGCGATGGGGGCGCAGACCGAAAAGCACCATCACGAGGTCGGCGCGGCGCAGCACGAGCTGGGGCTCAAGTTCGGGCCGCTCACCATCATGGCCGACCGTATGCAGATCTACAAATACTGCATCCACCAGGTGGCGCAGAGCTATGGCAAGACGGCGACCTTCATGCCGAAGCCCGTGTATGGCGACAATGGCTCGGGCATGCATGTGCACCAGTCGATCTGGAAGGGCGGCAAGCCGGTGTTTGCCGGCAACAAATATTCGGATCTCTCCGACGAATGCCTCTATTATATCGGCGGGATCATAAGGCACGCGCGCGCGCTCAACGCCTTCACCAATCCCTCGACGAACTCGTACAAGCGCCTGGTGCCCGGCTTCGAGGCGCCGGTTCTGCTCGCCTATTCGGCCCGCAACCGTTCCGCCGCCTGCCGCATCCCCACGACGGCGAACCCGAAGGCCAAGCGCGTCGAGGTGCGCTTCCCGGATCCGGCCGCCAATCCCTATATCGCCTTCGCGGCGATGCTGATGGCGGGGCTCGACGGGATCATGAACAAGATCGAGCCGGGCCAGCCGATAGACAAGGATCTTTACGATCTGCCACCGAGGGAACTGAAGAAGATCCCGACGGTCTGCGGCTCGTTGCGCGAGGCGCTGACCAACCTCGACAAGGACCGCACCTTCCTCAAGGCGGGCGGGGTCTTCGACGACGATTTCATCGACAGCTACATGGAGCTCAAGATGGCCGAGGTGCTGCGCTTCGAGATGACGCCGCACCCGGTAGAATACGACATGTATTATTCCGTCTGATCCGACGCCCATATGGCTTGCGACGAGAATGCGGCCCGTCCGGGCCGCATTTTTTATGCGGCAAGCAATCATAGCTTACGCACCGAGCGCATAATTCGGACCGATCGCAACATTGGGATAGGGCTTGCCGACATAGGCCGCGCCGCTTGAGGTACGCCCCCAATCCTTCCCGTCGGCGAGTTTGTAGCCGTTTGCGTTGCTGTGGGAGTCGAACGTCCAAACGATCGCCATGATCGAGCCCTGCGTGTAGCCCTCCAGAATATTTCCCTCGATCATGATGAAATTGGCATAACGCGTTTCCCCCGGCCATTGCTGATGGAAGGCGATGCCGATCGGCGCATTCCTGACCGTATTGCCGGTCGCCGAAGCCGTCACCTGGAATGAAGATTCTTCGACGCCGACGTTGTAGAGAAGAATTCCGGGCCCCTCGCAATCCTCGACGACATTACCGTTGACGACCACGTCGCCTTCGGCCTCGATACCCGTGCCGCCGGTCAGATAGCTTGGGTTCTCAGGATCCGAGGTTCTGATCGTATATATCTTGATCGTCTTGACCTGATTTCCAGTAAGCGTGGCGCGCCGACCGCCCGTCCAGACGTTCGTGACGGTAATGCCGTTGCCCGCGTCTACGATCACGTTCCCGGAGACCGCGGCGCCTTCATAATGCGGGTTGGTTGGCCCCATCGTCGTGAACGGCGTCTCAATGACCGGCCCCGGCTTCGAACCGTAGGGTGCCTCAATCATTAGGGCCGTTTCGCCCGATGCCAGGATTTGATTGTTGGAGACATTGCAATCATAACAGTCCAACAGCCGGATGCCGCTGAACGTCGACTGGTAGCAAACGTTCTCGGAGATGATCAGGTTGTTGGCCTGCCAGCCGTAGATGCCGTTGCCAAAATAACCACTGCCGCTAACCTCGGTGCTCGTCGAAGTCGTTGCCGCGGTCGTGACATAGACATGATTGCCGCGGATAATCGTACCGTCGAAATTGGCCGGCGTCCGCCAGATGATAATGCCGCCGTCCCCGCTTCTGTTGATCGTATTATCCGCGATCAGATTCTCCGCACCGTTGGTCGAATATACGACGACCATGTTGTCGGCGAATTGATTGCTTCGTATTTCCGCGTATCGGCAATCCCAAAGAGCCACACCGCAGGCGCCGGAGCTGCTGATCGTGCACTCGTGAATGCGCAATCGCTGAACGCGATTGGCGGCGATGATGCCGTTGAAGTTCGGAATGCGGCCGTATTCGCCCATCGCGGGAAGCGGCGTGATCCCGCCGGCCGGCTCGGCGAAGGGAAGATTCTTTCCGGAAAAGCCGATGCCGCGGATGGTGACGTCATCGACCGAGTCAATCGTAAGGTTCAAGCAGTCGGAGCCGGAGGGGATGAATGACACGGTTCCCGGCATGGCATAGATCTCGATCGGCGCCGCGATGGTGAGCGCGCTTCCCAAATAGGTGCCGGGAAGAATGTTGAGCGGTTTTCGCGCTTTTTGCGCGATGTCGATCGCCTGCTGCAAGCTTTGCCGGGACCACTTCGCGCCAGGCCTCGTCAATGACGCGCTGACGACCACGGCCATGTCGTTCGTTTCACAATAATACGCGGGGTCATCCGCGCGCGCCGCCGCCGTCCATAAAGCGGGACCGGCCCCAACCACAAAGGGAAGCGATTTCAAGAGCAATCGTCGATCCATATCTTTGCCTCCTTACGTTTTATCGGCGGCGAAGTTTAATCGGCAGGCTACGCATTATGTTCGTGCCTTAAGCGGTACCTCGGAGCGCAAGGTTAAGACTGGGTTATTCCTGGCTCGCGACGATCGGCGGCATGGCGGCAGCGGCGCGCCTCAGGTCGAAGAGCGCTACCCCGAACTGTTGCCCTTACTCATGGGCTTTGCGGTAAACTCGCAGACGAATCACTACATCTTAGCTTCGAACCCACTGAGACTCCGAAATGGCCAACCACGGCGACCTCTTCGGCAATGCGGCGCGAAAACAGGCACCTGGCAAGGCGAACGGCGCGCGTGGCGCCGGCACGCCGGGGGAAGCCGGCTATACCGCCGCTTCGATCGAGGTCCTCGAAGGGCTCGAGCCGGTCCGCCGCCGCCCCGGCATGTATATCGGCGGCACCGACGAGGCGGCGCTGCATCATCTCTTCGCCGAGGTCCTCGACAATGCGATGGACGAGGCGGTCGCCGGGCACGCGTCGTTCATCGATGTCACGCTCGAGGCGAGCGGCTTTCTCAGCGTCATAGACAACGGCCGCGGCATCCCGATCGACCCGCACCCGAAATTTCCGAAGAAATCCGCGCTCGAAGTGATCATGACGACGCTGCACTCCGGCGGGAAGTTCGATTCCGGGGCCTATCAGACCTCG
>DATFNQ010000064.1:0-4142 GCA_035266305.1 Methylovirgula sp. | reverse complement strand
GCGCAAGCAATTGCCCGAGCCGGTGTTCGGACAGATCAAGCAGGCCCGCGGTTTTCGTCAATTCCTGATGCGCGGGCTCGACAACGTCGCCCACGAATGGGGCCTCGTCTGCCTCGCCCACAACATGCTCAAGCTCGCTCACCCAACTTCCATTTTTGGCCCTCGAAAAAATGAGGGGATAGCTGAGGTTGCGGCCCATGATCCGGGAGACGAATACTTGGCTCAAGAAGCTCGCGGACGATCACCATCTCGGCGATCGACCCCACGCCTATAACGCGCTTTGCGCAGTGCTGCACGTCTTGCGCGACCGCCTCACGCCAGAACAAGCGGTTCATTTGGGAGCGCAACTGCCGACTCTGGTGCGGGGGATCTATTATGAAGGCTGGCGTCTCGCCGGCAAACCGACAAACGAACGGCAGCCCGACGAATTCGCGAAGCGCGTGGCGGCCCAACTGCCCCCGCAGTTTCCGCGCGACGCGCTGAGCGTTACGAAGGCCGTTTTTGACTTGCTGGGCAAGGAGCTCGATCCAGGGGAAACGATGAAGGTCACCCGCGAACTGCCGGTCCCGCTGCGCGCCTTGTGGCCCGACCTCACCCGTCCCTCAACCTCGCAACTCTAGCAGACGTGCGGAGCAGAAGAAGATGCCGATCGACGCCACAGAATTCGGCTCGATCACGGTCGACGGAAAGACCTACGAACACGACGTGATCATTCGTCTTTCCGGCAAGGTCGAGAAGCGGCGAAAGCGGCTTTCGAAAGAAAAGTATGGGACCTCTCACATCATATCAAAGGCGGAAGCCAAGTTCGTGTTCGAGGACGGTTGCGATCTTTTGATCGTGGGCGCCGGCCAGGATGGGAACGTGCGATTGTCTCCTGAGGCCAGCAAATATTTCGACGAGAAACACTGCCGGGTCCTCACGCAACCAACGCCTGAGGCCATTCGAGCCTTCAACGAATCTCACGGCGGAAAAATCGCGCTAATGCACGTGACCTGCTGACGCGGCGCCTCCGCTAGGCGGGGTGGTGTTTGCCGATGAGGCGGACCGTGCTCGCCTGCGCGCCTTTGTCGCCCTCTTCCTCGACGAAGACCACTTCCGAGCCGACGACCAGGCGGTCGAAGGCCCCGTCGAGAACGGCGTTGCGATGAAAATAGATTTCACCGCCGTCCGCCGCTTCGATGAATCCACAATCCTCGCCAGCGAGGAATTTTGTCACACGGCCGTGTTTATCCGCCACATGTTCTTTGACTTCACCGCGCATGTCCTGCTCAGCGCTTTCAATTTGGCGCACCGCCGCGTCAAAAACCTCCCTGATCGCGACCAGCGCATGCTCGCGCTCGGGCTTGTCGCCATGCGTCTTGTCGACGACCACCTCCTTATGCTCCGGCATTGCGATGCGAAGCTCGACCTTGAAAAGATCGCCGCTCCGGTGCCGGGTCTGCGGTCCGGCGACGACGACATGACAGCTCGTGATGCGAGGGCTGAACTTTTCGAGGCGGCGCACCTGCGTCGCGATCTCGGATCGAATCTCTTCCGACGCCTCATAGTGCCTGAAGGCGATCTCAACCGGCACTTGCATGTTGCTCCCCAAACCTGCGGGCCTTCGTTGCGCTTCTGATCGGCCATTGTTGGCCCCGATCACATAGATAGTGCTGCGGAGGCTTCGACGCCAGCGTGCCCGCGATGTTGATCGGCGCCGGCCTCCTCGGCTGCCGATTTCCCGAACAGAAGCATATCGGCGAGCGGCCCCGAGCGACGGTCGCCGTCGCCGCGCCTCGCGCTGCGAGCCATGACAGGAGAAAATGTTCGGCCGAGCGGACGTCACAGCGAGGCGAAGGTCGGCAGCCACCCGCCGGGCGGCGCCAAGGCAAGCCGGTCCGGCCGCTTCGAGGCGCGCCCTGAGACAAGGAATATCTCGCCCCGGTACGCCCATACGCGAAGGTCGGTCCAAAGACGCGTTCCATCGACTTCCATCCAGGGCTTCGCAACCCGTTTCTGGGCGACATAGCCTTCGCCGGCTCTCAGGAGACGGCGCAGCCGCACACGCCCTACTGCGGCGCTGTCAAGCAATCCGCGGCCCGCGAATCCGTGCATCGGCTTGAACACGAAGTCGCGTTTTCCTTGGGCAAGCATGTCCACATTGTCTGCGCGCAACACATGCGTCACGGGCACATGGGCGCTCAAGATTCGCCGCTCTTCGGCGTCGATCCCGTGGTTGCCGTCCCATTGAGGCAAGGATAGCCATTCCAATAGCCGTTTGTTGCTGCGCGTTACGTAGGTGAAAGGATTCGGGGCGGCGTAGACACTGCCTGACTGGTAGGCTTCTCGCAACGCGGCGAAGTCATCGGAGCGCCACAGGAAATCCGTCGAGCGGTTGATGATGAAGCTGACGGGCCGCTCTTCGAACGTCAGTCGCCGGCCATCCCAGCGTGTGTCTGCGGGATATCCGAGTTCGGCCTGCCACCCCCGCTTGCGCAGGAGATCGCGGAGCGACCGGAGTTCCCCCCGAAATTTGCCGTCGCGCAACGATTCGAAGTCATCGAGGATGAGAAGCAGACCCGTCGGGCGTTCTCCGAAGAATGCGATCGCCTCTCGTTCTACCAAGTCCCCGATGGTTTGGATGAACTCGGAAATCGTGGCGGGCGGCGCAATCCCTTTCTCCCGCTCCAATTCTGCTGCCTCGTAGAACAGGGCGTTGATGATCGCGGCATAGAGAAATCCCGAACCGTTATCGTTGAACTCGATGAGCTCGAAACCGCCCTCGGGCGGACAATGAAAGTCCCAGGCACTGAAAAAGCAAACCACGCAGCGCCTCGGCTGCGCAATCCCCGGCGCCTCCCGCCGCGCCGCCGCCTGCCAGGCCTCACCGCCGGTGACCCGGTCAAACACACGGATGAAGCCCGCTATTTCCGCGAGCACGGCGCCAGAGACGATCTGATGTCCCGGCGCAACCGAGAATTCCCCTGGCGTCTCGGGCATCCCAGCGGCCCGCAGCGCCGTGTAGAACCTTTCGCGGCGTGAGGACGCGAGCGTCAATCTCTCAATCTCTCTGCGGCAAGGGCGACAGGATTGGCAAATTCTGGCTCCACGAGGCCAGATTAGCAGCGGAGCCTGGTCCCTCGCCCACCACACGATTGCGCTCAAGCGTCAAAAATCCTTGTGGCTGTGAAGTTCAGGGACGGGAAAGCGCTTCGCCGGACCGTGGGACGACCAACCAGACTGCCTCCGCCTCGCAATTCGATATTGAGTGCAGCCGCTGGCCGGCCTCTGGTTGACGAAGCCAGTTCCATAGGCTCTCGTCGGCGACGGGTCTGTTCAGCCAGCGTTCAGTCGCGATCGGCCCTAGATCCTCGCCGACGAGCGCCGGCGGGCCGACGGAATCAAATTTATCGAATTGAACCCATGGCGTTTGCAGGGCCGAAGCGCCATGGGCGAATGGCGCCCGAGGGCGATTCGGTCAGCCTGGAAGACGGCAGATCGAAGCGATGCCGAAACCTTCGGCAGACGGGGCCGAGCCAAAGCCGGAGGAGGATGGCGCGCCACCGATCCTGCCTGAACGTGGAGCGGTGGCAGGCGTTCCCATAGCGCATCGCCGCATCAGCGACGCGCGCTCGCTGTCGGTCCTTAGCGACGCCTCGGCTCTGCGCTGGCGCTATGGCGAGCGGCTCGACGACGTCATCGAAAGCGCCTGCCGCCGATTCGCTGACCGCGCTGCGATCGCCGTCGATGGAGCGGACGTCTCCTTCCGCGAGCTCGACGCCCGCGCCAATCAGATGGCGCGATTCTTCATCGCAAGGGGCGTCAAGCCTGGCGATCGGGTCGCCGTGCTGCTCGACCGCGGGCTGGAGTCCTACGCCGCGCTCATCGCGCTGATGAAGGCGCGCGCGACCTATGTTCCGCTCGACGCCAATCACCCGGCTGAACGCATAGGCTACGTCCTCCGCGATGCATCCGCGTCGCTCGTCGTCTCCCATCTCAGAGTCGCCGACCGATTTACCGATTGTGCAGTTCGGCGACTCATCCTCGACAAGGAGCGAGATGAAATCGCGGCGGCGAGCGGCGCGCCGCTCGGCGACGACGAGCGCGCCCCGCCGGCCGACGCGCTCTGCTACATTCTTTACACTTCGGGCACGACAGGCCAG
>DATFNQ010000063.1:0-3168 GCA_035266305.1 Methylovirgula sp. | reverse complement strand
CGCCGGCAAAATTCGCCGTGAAAAACTGCTCGATGGATAATCTACCCTCCGCCGTTTCCAGGTCGCCGCGAGCGGCCATCTGGCCGCGTTGCCGAATGGTCAGGAGATTGGTGCGATCCTCGAAATGAGTCTGCAGCCCGGCGAGATGCTCGTTACGCATCAGCATCAGGAAATAGGACTTGGGCAACCATTTCGGCGCCTCGGGATCGAAGCCGCTCGGGCCGTTTTCGATGGCATAGCGCCGGTCGGCCGGAAGCGTTTGGCCGACCCGAAGTGCGACGCGGGAGAGCTGCTCGGGCGAAAGGCCTTTGACGGGGTAACGATAAAGGCTCGCGACTTGCGCTGGGGGTTGGGCTGGGGGTGCCGACATCCGGCTTTCTTAGGGGATTCCGGCCCTCGGCGCTACCGAACACGAATTTGTGAAATCGCCTCTTCCGTTTCAAGGGACCCCTTCCCACATTTGCCCCAAGCCGGCGCAAACGTCGGTGACGACCGTGCTCGGTTGAGGAATATCAATGCGGCGCGCGGAAACCCAATGAAGATGCTGTTTTTGCGCCTTCGGGGCAGGACGGCAGGCTGAGGGAACTACATGAATATCGAAAAATATACCGAGCGCTCGCGCGGTTTCATCCAGTCGGCGCAATCGCTTGCCGTGCGCGAGGGCCACCAGCAATTCTCAACGCTGCATATGCTGAAAGTCCTGCTGGACGACAGCGAGGGTCTCGCCGGCGGCCTGATCGACCGTGCGGGGGGCAACTCGCGCGCGATTCTCAAGGCCACCGAGGACGCGCTGAAAAAATTGCCAAAGGTTTCCGGAAGCGGCGCCGGACAGGTCTATCTCGCACCCGATCTCGCCCGCGCTTTCGATGCCGCTGAAAAGGCCGGCGAGAAAGCCGGCGACAGCTTTGTCACCGTCGAGCGGCTGTTGCTCGGGCTGACGCTCGAGAAAGACAGCGAGGCTGGCGGAATCTTACGAAAGGGCGGCGTCACGCCGCAAAATCTCAACGCCGCGATCGAGGCTCTACGCAAGGGCCGTACCGCCGACAGTGCGACGGCGGAGAACGCTTATGATGCGCTGAAGAAATATTCGCGCGACCTGACCCAGGCGGCGCGCGACGGCAAGCTCGATCCCGTGATCGGGCGCGACGAGGAAATTCGCCGCACCATCCAGGTTCTTTCCCGCCGCACCAAGAATAATCCGGTGCTGATCGGCGAGCCCGGCGTCGGCAAGACGGCGATCGTCGAAGGTCTTGCCTTGCGGATTCTCAATGCCGACGTGCCGGAGAGCCTCAAGGACAAGAAACTGCTGTCGCTCGACATGGGCGCGCTGATTGCGGGCGCAAAATACCGCGGCGAGTTCGAGGAGCGGCTCAAAGCCGTGCTGCAGGAGGTCACTTCGGCCGAAGGCAGCATCATCCTGTTCATCGACGAGATGCATACCCTGATCGGCGCCGGCAAGGCCGATGGCGCCATGGACGCCTCCAATCTCTTAAAGCCCGCGCTGGCGCGGGGCGATTTGCATTGCATCGGCGCGACCACGCTGGATGAATATCGCAAGCACGTCGAAAAGGACGCGGCGCTGGCGCGGCGGTTCCAGCCGATTTTCGTTTCCGAGCCGACGGTTGAGGATACCATTTCCATCCTGCGCGGCCTGAAGGACAAATACGAGCAGCATCACGGCGTGCGGATCACCGATTCCGCGCTTGTAGCCGCGACCACGCTGTCGAACCGCTACATCACCGACCGCTTTCTCCCCGACAAAGCCATCGACCTGATGGACGAGGCGGCGGCGCGGTTGAAGATGCAGGTCGATTCCAAGCCCGAAGAGCTCGATTCGATGGACCGGGAAATCATCCGGCTCAAGATCGAGCTGGAAGCCCTGAAAAAGGAGAGCGATGCCGGCTCGAAGAGCCGCCTGCAGATGCTCGTAAAGGAGCTCGCCGGTCTCGAGGAGAAGTCGGCCGCGCTGACCTCGCGCTGGAGCGCGGAGAAGAACAAGCTGTCGAACGCGCAGAAACTGAAGAGCGAACTCGACGCGCTGCGGATCGAACTCGCCAACGCGCAGCGCCGCGGCGAATTCCAGCGCGCCGGCGAGCTTGCCTATGGCCGGATTCCCGAGCTTGAGAAAAAACTCGCCGAGATCGAGGCCAAGGAGAACGCCGGCGAGATGATGGAGGAGGCGGTGACCGCCAACCACATCGCGCAAGTGGTCTCGCGCTGGACCGGCGTGCCCGTCGACAAGATGCTGGAAGGCGAGAAGGACAAGCTCCTGAAGATGGAGCAAAGCCTGGGCCAGCGCGTGGTCGGGCAGGCCGAAGCGGTACATGCGGTGGCGACCGCCGTGCGCCGTTCGCGCGCGGGATTGCAGGACCCGCACCGCCCGATGGGCTCGTTCATGTTCTTAGGTCCGACCGGCGTCGGCAAGACCGAACTGACAAAAGCGCTCGCCGAATATCTCTTCAACGACGAGACCGCGATGGTGCGGCTCGACATGTCCGAATACATGGAGAAGCACTCGGTATCGCGGCTGATCGGCGCGCCTCCCGGCTATGTCGGCTATGACGAGGGTGGGGCGTTGACCGAAGCGGTACGGCGCCGGCCCTATCAGGTCGTGCTGTTCGACGAGATCGAGAAGGCGCATCCGGATGTCTTCAACGTGCTGCTGCAGGTGCTCGATGACGGCCGCCTGACCGACGGCCAGGGCCGCACCGTCGATTTCCGCAACACCCTGATCATCATGACCTCGAATCTCGGGTCGGAATTCCTGGTCAACCAGCCGGAAGGCGAAGAGACCTCGGCGGTGCGCGAGCAGGTGATGGGCATGGTGCGCGCGCACTTCCGCCCCGAATTCCTCAACCGCGTCGACGAGATCATCCTGTTCCATCGCCTGCAGAAGAGCGAAATGGGGCGGATCGTGGAGATCCAGTTCAGCCGGCTCTCGAAGCTTCTGGAGGAACGCAAGATCACGCTTACGCTCGACGCCGCGGCGCGCGATTGGCTCGCCGCCAAGGGCTGGGACCCTGCCTATGGTGCGCGGCCCTTGAAGCGGGTGATCCAGCGCCATGTGCAGGATCCGCTTGCCGAGATGATCCTGGCCGGCGAGGTCCGCGATGGCGATCGCGTTGTGATTTCAGCCGAAGGCAACGTGCTGACCTTCAACGGCAAGGC
>DATFNQ010000062.1:0-40832 GCA_035266305.1 Methylovirgula sp. | reverse complement strand
CGCCTCATCGCCCACAACCTCATGCATCGACGGCCGCTCGATCGTTTGCTCGAACCGCCACCACTGCTCATCAAAGATCACCGCCAGTTGAGCCTCAATCTATGCCAAATTTAAACCGGACAGCCGTGGGTCAAGCCCGGCCATGACGGCCAAGGGATTCATTTCTTCTTCTCCCCGAAGGGATTGAACGCGCCACCAAGGCCCGGCAATTTGCTCCCGCCGAGGCCGGGGAGACCGCCGGGAAGCCTCGTGCCCTTGCCAAAGAGACCGGCCGGGATTTCGGGGAGTTTTGGCGCTTGCCCCGCCGAGCCCATCTGCTTCTGCAAAGCCGCGATTTCTTCCGGGCTCGGCATCGGCATGCCGCCGCCAAGCCCGAAGGCCGAGGCCATTTGGCTCAAGGGGCCGCGCTTGGCGCTGCCCAATTGCTTCATCATGTCGGCCATCTGGCGGTGCTGTTTCAGGAGCCGGTTGACGTCCTCGACCCTGGTGCCGGAGCCGGCCGCGATGCGCTTCTTGCGCGACGCCTTCAGAATATCGGGATTGCGCCGCTCGCGCGGAGTCATCGAGAGAATGATTGCGCGCTGGCGCTTGACAACGCGGTCGTCGAGGTGGGCCGAAGCCAGTTGATCCTTCATCTTCGCGATGCCGGGCAGCATGCCCATGATGCCGCCGAGGCCGCCGATCTTCTCGACCTGGGCAAGCTGATCAGCGAGATCTTCGAGATCGAACTTCCCCTTGCGCATCTTCTCGGCGATCTTCTGCGCCTTCTGCGCGTCGATCGTCTGAGCGGCCTTCTCGACGAGCGAAACGATGTCGCCCATGCCGAGAATGCGGTTCGCGATGCGGTCGGGATGGAAATCCTCGAGCGCGTCCATCTTCTCGCCGACGCCGATGAGCTTGATCGGCTTGCCGGTGACGGCGCGCATCGACAGCGCCGCGCCGCCGCGCCCGTCGCCCTCGACGCGGGTCAAGACGATGCCGGTGATGCCGACGCGATCGTCGAAGTTCCTGGCAAGATTGACGGCGTCCTGGCCGGTGAGTGCGTCGGCGACGAGCAGGATCTCGTGCGGCGCGGCGGCGTGCTTGATCTCGACCATCTCGGCCATCAAGGCCTCGTCGATGTGGGTGCGCCCCGCCGTGTCGAGCAGCACGACGTCATAGCCTTGAAGGCGCGCCGCTTCCTCCGCGCGCCGCGCGATCTGCACGGGAGTCTGGCCGGCGATGACCGGCAGCGTATCGACGCCCACCTGGCGGCCGAGCACCGCGAGCTGCTCCTGCGCGGCCGGACGCTTCACGTCGAGCGAGGCCATCAGCACGCGGCGCCTCGATCGCTCGGCGAGGCGCTTGGCGATCTTCGCGGTAGTGGTCGTCTTGCCGGCGCCCTGAAGCCCGACCATCATGATGGCGACCGGCGGCGGCGCGTCGAGATCGATCGGCTGCGCGTCCGAGCCGAGCGTCTCGATCAGCACGTCGTTGACGATTTTCACGACCATCTGGCCGGGCGTCACCGATTTGACGACGTTGGCGCCGACGGCGCGGGCCCGCACCTTGTCGACGAAGGAGCGGACGACGTCGAGCGCCACATCGGCTTCGAGCAGCGCGCGGCGCACCTCGCGCAGCGCGAGGTTCACGTCCTCCTCGGAGAGCGTGCCGCGGCGCGTTAAGCCGTCCAATATGTTTGAGAGCTTTTCCGCAAGCCCTTCGAACATGTGCTTATCCTTCAGCTTGAGGCGAGGCCCAGCAAGCGCTTCATCTTCGACTTTTATGCGTCGGGCCGCCGCCTTCCTTCTCCCCTTGCGGGAGAAGGTGCCCCGCGGAGCGGGGCGGATGAGGGGTTGCGCGACCCCTCACCCGGCTTGCTCCGCAAGCCACCCTCTCCCACAATGGGAGAGGGTTAGCCAATCCAGCACCAAACGCGCCCGGGGGCGCAACGCGCTGCCGGACGATGACCGCCAACCTCAACGGCGGATCGGTTGAAACAGGAACATCTCTTGCGAGAATGGCGCCTTATTAGGCGCGAGGCAGCACGACGTCAAGTAAGCGTGGCAGAGGGCAGTCGACAGCGACTAAGCTGCCTCAGCGATCGAGGCTCCTGATATAGGCCACGATATCCGCGATCTCGCTGCGCGTGAGATCCATGTCCGGCATTCTGGGATGCGGGTTACTGAGGAAGACCCTCAGCGCTTCCGAAGACAGCTTACTGTGGGCGAGCGACGCGAAGCTCGGCACGTCCGAACTGGCCATCTTCTGATCGGGCGAGACGAGGTGGCAGGTGGCGCACCAGCGCTTAGCGATGATCTCGCCTTTAGCAGGGTCTGCGACGACGAGAGCATGAGCCGGCATGGCCATCAAAACGAGAAGCGCGATCGGGCCAACGCTCCAGGTGCGCGAGATTGATCTGAGCATCGTTCGACTCCCGCTTGTCAATGAAGCTCTATAGCAAGATTTGCTCTGGCGTCGAACTATGCCTCGGTAGCCTCATTCGAGCGCGCCTTCTCCATCATCTCCACAAACCTGCGGAAGAGATAATGGCTGTCGCGCGGGCCGGGCGAAGCTTCGGGGTGGTGCTGCACCGAGAAGGCCGGGCGGTCGGTGAGTGCGATGCCGCAGTTCGAGCCGTCGAAGAGCGACACATGCGTCTCGGTCGCGAATGCCGGCAGCGTGGCGCGATCGACGGCGAAGCCGTGGTTCATCGACACGATCTCCACTTTCTCGGTCGTGAAATCCTTCACCGGATGATTGGCGCCGTGGTGGCCTTGATGCATCTTCTGCGTCTTGGCGCCGATCGCCAGCGCCAGCATCTGATGGCCGAGGCAGATCCCGAAGGTCGGGATCCGCCTGTCGATCAGGTCCTTGATGACGGGGACGGCATAGGTGCCCGTCGCGGCCGGATCGCCCGGCCCGTTCGAGAGAAAGATCCCGTCAGGCCTCAGCGCGACGATCTCCTCGGCCGAGGCGGTCGCCGGCACGACAGTGACCGCGCAGCCGGCGTCGGCGAGCAAGCGTAAAATGTTGCGCTTGATGCCGTAATCGATGGCGACGACGTGATATTTCGGCGCGGTCTGCTTGCCATATCCTTGCTCCGGGTCCCAGCTCGTCTCGTCCCAAGTCGAGCGCTGCGCGGCCGTGACCTCCGGCACAAGGTCCATGCCGACGAGCCCCGGCCATTGCGCCGCCTTGGCCTTCAAGGCCGGGATGTCGAAAACCCCGTCCGGCGCATGCGCGATCACCGCATTGGGCATGCCCTTCTCGCGGATGTAGCTGGTCAACGCGCGCGTATCGATCCCGCAGAGCCCGATGATGCCGCGCGCCTTCAGCCATTGATCGAGGTGCCGCGTCGCGCGATGGTTCGACGGATCGGTGATCGGCGCATGGACGACGACACCGGCGACGCCGGAGGCGGCGGCGAGGTTGGCGGTCTCGATATCTTCTTCGTTGGTTCCGACATTGCCGATGTGCGGGAAGGTGAAGGTGACGATCTGCCCGGCATAGGAAGGGTCCGTGAGGATTTCCTGATAGCCGGTCATGGCCGTGTTAAAACAGACTTCGCCGACCGCTTCGCCCTCCGCGCCTAACCCGAAGCCTTCGAGCACCGTTCCGTCGGCGAGAACGAGAAGCGCGGTCGCAACCGGCGTCGTCCAGCCCTGTTGATCCTGCGTCATGCCCGCACTAGACCCTTTCTCGCTGCCGTTTACCAAAATTGCCGGCGCGAAGATGCGATATGTTAAGATGTCGCGCAAGCAAATCAGGAGAGACTATGCGCGAGCGGTTGATGAGCGAGCTCAAAGCGGCGATGAAGTCCGGCGACAAGCGCCGGGTCGATACGATCCGCATGGTCAACGCCGCGCTGAAAGATCGCGACATCGAGGCACGCGGCCAAGGCAAGACCCTCGCCGACGAGGAGATCCTGAGCCTGCTCCAGAAGCTCATCAAAAGCCGGCAGGAATCCGCCGAGATCTACGAGAAGGCGGGGCGGACCGATCTCTCCACCCAGGAACGCGAGGAAATTGCCGTCATCCAAAGCTTCCTGCCGCAGGCCTTGAACGAGGCCGAGGTCGAAGCGGCGATCGCCGCGGCCATTGCCGAGACGGGCGCCACCTCGATCAAGGATATGGGCAGGGTGGTCGGCGCGCTCAAGGCCAAATATGCCGGCCGCATGGATATTGGCAAAGCAAGCGCCACGGTCAAGGCCAAGCTCGGCGGATAGCGCCGGCGACGCGAGGAAGCCGGGATGGCGCTCGATATCGTCGATCTTCGCAGCTTCTACGGCTCGCCGTTAGGCAAGGTCGCGGAGCGATTCGTCGGCCAGGTGATCCGCGCGCGCTTCGACAATTGCGTCGGCCAGTCGGTCATGGGGATCGGCTATGCGACGCCCTATCTCGATCGGTTCCGTGGCGAGGCTTTACGCGTGCTCGCCTTCATGCCGGCGACGCAAGGGGTCGTGAACTGGCCGGCCTCGGGCCTCTCCGCCTCGGCGCTCGCCGAGCCGACGATGATGCCGCTGCCCGATTCCTGCATCGACCGCGTCATCGTGGTCCACGCGCTCGAGATCGCCGAACACCCGCGCGAGCTGCTGGCCGAGATCTGGCGCATCCTGACGCCGGGCGGGCGTATGATCGCGGTGACGCCGCGCCGCGCCGGGCTCTGGGCGCGCTTCGACACGACGCCCTTCGGCAACGGCCAGCCCTATTCGCGCAGCCAATTGCGCGACCTGATGCGCGATGCGCTGTTCTCGCCAACCCATTGGACCGAAGCGCTCTATGTGCCGCCCTTCGAGGGGCAGATTTTTTTGCGCTCCGCCGCGCTGTTCGAAAGCATCGGGGCGAAGCTTGCCTTGCCCGGCGCCGGCGTCCTCATCGTGGAAGCGATGAAACAACTCTATCGACCGGTCGGCGTGCGGCGCGTCACCACACAGGGCCTGCAGCAATTGCAGCCGATGCTCGGGCCGCGCCCGGCGGGGATCGCGCCGAGCTAAATCGATTCAGACCAGGCTCACGCTCTCGCAAAACCCGCCGGGAGCTTCACGCCGAAGCATTGCGCGAGAAAGAGGCCGCCCTGCGTGAGGCCGCCGGCGTCGATACCGTGGCCGATGCCGAGCGAAAGGTGCCACTGGCAAGGAACGCCGGCCTTGGCCAATTCCTCGGCCGAGACGAACAGAGCCTCAGTGGGAATGAGATCGTCCTGATCGCCGTGCACGAGAAGGACCGGTGGAATCGTGCCTCGCGCTTTGCTCGTTCCAGCCAAATGTTCGGGGCCGACGAGCACGCCGGAATAGCCGAGGATGGCGGCGAGGCGCTGGCGGCGCAGCCCGACATGCAGCGCCAGCATCGTGCCCTGGCTGAAGCCGACGAGCGCGAGCCTGTCGGCGCTGAGCCCGTAGCGCACGAGCTCGGTATCGAGAAAGGCGTTGAGCACCGGCGCCGCGCCATTGACGCCGCGCCAGAGCTCCTTCGCATCGCGCAGGTCCATGGCAAACCACTGCCGGCCGATCGGCGCCTGAGCGCAAGGCTGCGCCGCATGCGGCGCGACGAAGACAGCGTCCGGCAGCAGAGCTTGCCATTGCTGACCGATGGCAATCAGATCATTGCCGTCGGCACCATAGCCGTGGAGAAAGACGACGAGTTGTTTCGGGGCGCGGCCCTTCGGCGCAAGGCGCGGCCCGTCGAGACTCGAAACCATTCGAAAATCCGTGCGTTTGAATTGCGTGCTGAGGGATCCTGTTTTGGTTCCAAGGTCAAGGTCCAAGCCTGATCGCCTCACCGGCTTCGACGGGTGTCAGAACTGGGCAGGGACGATGCAGTCGGGCTTGCGGGTGATGTGCTGAATTCAGGAGCGGTTCACATGACATTATCGGCAGTCACCGCGCTGTTTTCCGGTGGCACGAGCATTGCAATTGGTGCATCAGGTGCAACGGGGAGAGAAGGAGCTCGGCCAAGCTATCGATCCCCATCAAGTTTATTTTGAAGATATGGACTTGATCGGGATCCGCACTTTAACTTATTGATCCGGAACGTTCCGAGCGACTCGAAAGGCCGGTCGCGTGGCGCGCTCCCAAGCGCGCCCCATCGAGCGGTTCAGGCTGATGACAAGGTCCTATATCTCGCATGTCTTCCGCTTCGCCCCGTCGCCGAACGGATATTTGCATCTCGGGCATGCATTTTCGGCGTTGATCAATCATGAGATGGCCGCCGCCACGGGTGGCAGCCTCCTGCTTCGCATGGAGGACATCGACGTCGAGCGTTGCCGCCCGGAGTTCGACCAGGCGATCTATGAGGACCTCGGCTGGCTGGGCCTTTCCTGGGACGAGCCGGTGCGCCGCCAGTCCGAGCATTTCGACGCTTATGCCGAGGCGCTGGCGAGCCTCGAGCAGCGCGGCCTCGTCTATCCATGCTTCTGCTCGCGCGCCGAGGTGCTGAACGCGGTGGCGGAGCGGCCCGACTGGCCGCGCGACCCCGACGGTTCGCCGCTTTATCCGGGCACCTGCAAGCATATGACTGCGGCGGAACGGCGGGCGCGGCTCGGCCAGCCCGCCGCGCTGCGCCTGGACATGGAAGCGGCTTTGGCCCAGGCGCGGCAGAAGATCGCCTGGCGCGAATATGGCGGCGGCGCGGAGCGGCGCGACATCATCGGCGACCCGAGCCTTTGGGGCGATGCCGTCTTGTCCCGCAAGGATGTGCCGGCGAGCTATCATATCGCCGTGGTCGTCGACGACGCGGTGCAGGGCGTGACCGACGTCGTGCGTGGCGAAGACCTGTTCATGGCGACGAGTCTTCACCGTCTGCTGCAGATTTTGCTCGATCTGCCGGCCCCCGCCTATCACCATCACGAGCTTTTGCGCGACGCCGCCGGGCGGAAATTGTCGAAGAGCTTGCGCGCCAAGTCGCTGCGCGCCATGCGCCGCGAAGGCCTCGCGCCGGCTGACCTGAAAGAACAGCTCGGCATAAAGCGGCGCGTCTTCGCGTTCGCAAGCTGAGGCGCTGGCTTGGGCGTTTCGCTACCTTCTCCCACAGGGAGAAGGTAGCAAGCCACCCCCCTCCCCCCATGAGCAAAGCGAATGGGGAGAGGGATGGTCACCGATAGGCTTCCTCAACATGACATTCCACTATTCTCCGCTCTTCCCTCTTGCCACCGATACGACGCCCTACCGCAAGCTCACGGACAAGGGCGTGCGCGTCGAGAAATTCGGCACCCGCGACATGCTCGTCGTCGAGCCCGACGCGCTCAAGCTTCTCGCCGAGGCGGCATTGATCGACATCAACCATCTGCTGCGCCCGGGTCACCTCGCCCAGCTTGCCGCCATCCTCAAAGATCCGGAGGCGACTGAAAACGACAAGTTCGTCGCCTATGACCTCTTGAAGAACGCCAATATCGCCGCGGGCGGCATTCTGCCGATGTGCCAGGACACCGGCACGGCGATCGTCGTGGCCAAGAAGGGAAGGCTCGTCTTCACCGAAGGCGGTGACGAGGCGGCATTGGCCGAAGGCATCTGGAACGCCTATGAGAAGAAGAACCTGCGCTATTCGCAACTGGCGCCGCTCTCGATGTTCGAAGAGCGCAACACCAAGACCAATCTGCCGGCGCAGATCGAAATCTATAGCGAGGGCGAAGACGCCTACAAATTCCTGTTCATCGCCAAGGGCGGCGGCTCGGCCAACAAGACCTTCCTCTATCAGGGAACTCCGTCGCTGCTCACGCACGACCGGCTCGTCGCGTTCCTAAAAGAGAAGATCCTGACGCTCGGCACCGCCGCCTGCCCGCCCTATCACCTCGTCATCGTCATCGGCGGCACCTCGGCCGAACTGACCCTCAAGACCGTCAAGCTCGCCTCGACGCGCTATTACGACGATTTGCCGACGACGGGCGGCGAGGACGCGCATGCCTTCCGCGATGTCGCGCTCGAGGTCGAGATCCACAAGTTGACGCAGGACCTCGGCGTCGGCGCGCAATTCGGCGGCAAGTATTTCTGCCACGACGTGCGCGTGATCAGGCTGCCGCGGCATGGCGCCTCGCTGCCGATCGGCATCGGCGTGTCCTGTTCGGCCGATCGCCAGGCGCTCGGCAAGATCACCAAGGATGGGGTCTTTATCGAAGAGCTCGAACACGATCCGGCAAAATACCTGCCGCCGATCGATGCAGCCCTGCTCGGCGACTCGGTCGTCGAGATCGATCTCTCGAAGCCCATGCCCGAGATCCTCGCCACCTTGTCGAAACATCCGATCAAGACGCGGCTTTCGCTCAGCGGCCCGCTGATTGTCGCGCGCGATCTCGCGCACGCCAAGATCCGGGAGCGGCTCGAGCGCGGCGAGCCCATGCCCGATTATTTCAAAAATCATCCCATCTATTACGCCGGCCCGGCGAAGACGCCGGCAAGCCATGTCTCAGGCTCTTTCGGCCCGACAACCGCGGGGCGCATGGATTCCTACGTCGATGAGTTCCAGGCGGCGGGCGCCTCGCTCGTCATGCTCGCCAAAGGCAACCGTTCGCCGCAGGTGCGCGAAGCCTGCGCGAGGCATCATGGATTTTATCTCGGCTCGATCGGCGGCTCGGCGGCGCGTTTCGCGCAGGATTGCATCACCAAGGTCGAGGTCATCGCCTATCCCGAACTCGGCATGGAGGCGATCTTCAAGATCGAGGTGAAGGATTTGCCGGCCTTCATCGTCATCGACGACAAGGGCAACGATTTCTTCAAGGAGCTGAATTTGGGATGAGGGACGTGGGCGCGACCGATTGACGGGTTGAGGCAAGCATGGTTCGATAAATGGCGGCATTTATTGCGCGCTGGGGAGGAAGTATGCGTCGTTCTCATCTCTCGCTTATGATCATAGGCCCCGTCATCGCGGGTGCGCTCGCCATCACACCTGCCCAAGCCCAATATGGCGTCGATGTTCTCGGCGCCGCGGCCGCCGTGGCGGCCGGAGCCGTCGCCGGCGCCTATTTCTGGGGCGGTCACCAATATTGCTGGTACGACGACGGCTGGCAGGGCCCAGGCTGGTATTGGTGCGGTTATTATACGCAACCCGGCGTCGGCTGGGGCGGCGGCCCAGGCTGGCACGGCTGGGCGCGAGGTGGCGGCCCGGGCGGCCATCACATGGGCGGCCACCACATGGGCGGCGGCGGTAAAGGCGGCGGCGGCGGCAAGGGCAAGGGCCACAAATAAGGAGCCTTCCGCGCTGACCGCTGACCGGGTTGCTCAGGCACAAAAATTTTTATGGCCGGGCTTGTCCCGGCCATTTCCATTGCGGCGGAACGAGCGCCCTTCCGTCAATATTCGATCTTCACGACTTCGAGGCGCTCGACGCCTTTGGGCGTGCGCACGTCGACGACATCACCTTCCTCGGCTTTCAGAAGCGCCTTGGCGACCGGCGAAATCCAACTGATCTCGCCCAGCTCCGAGCGTGCCTCGTCGATTCCGACGATCCGCACGCGCTTCGATTCGTTCTCGCTGTTGAGATAAGTGACGGTGGCGCCGAAAAAGACGCGATCCTTATCCTTCTGCTTGCCCGGATCGACGACTTCGGCGATTTCGATGCGCTTCATCAGAAAGCGCATGCGGCGATCGATCTCCCGCAAGCGCCGCTTGCCGTAAATATAATCGCCGTTCTCGGAGCGATCGCCGTTGCCGGCGGCCCAGGCGACGGTCTCGACGATCTTCGGCCGCTCGTCCTGCTGCAATTGACGGAACTCGTCGCGCAGCCGTTGCAGGCCCTGCGGCGTGATGTAGTTCGTGACCCCGGCCGGAAGCTCTGGAATCTCTTCGTCGAGATCGGCTTCGGCTTCCTTGGTGAAGGCCTTGCTCATGCGGGCATAGTTGGCGCTTGGCAGGGTAATGGCAAGAGCCTTGTTGCACGGCTCCGGCGCGGCGGCTCAGGCTTTCTGGACATGGCTGGCAGTGCAT
The DNA here is from genome assembly GCA_035266305.1 of Methylovirgula sp. Lineage (GTDB taxonomy): Bacteria > Pseudomonadota > Alphaproteobacteria > Rhizobiales > Beijerinckiaceae > Methylovirgula. Next base: position 30,937 of record DATFNQ010000062.1, on the reverse strand, counting down.
GGCAGAAGCAGGCCGAACCCATGACGCCGCATACCTTGTGGGAGAAGGTGCCCCGCCATAGGGCGCGCTTCGCGCGCCCGTCGAATTAAAACACGCCCGCCGCTTTGCGGCGGGCTATGGCGGGGCGGATGAGGGGTTACAATCGATCTCATTTGCACCATCCTAACCCCTCACCCGCCGCCTTCGGCGGCACCCTCTCCCTCTGGGAGAGGGTTCGCACGCATATCGAAAGACCCCACATGCCTGATCTTGCCCGCCTCGAACAAGATACGCTCGCCGCAATAGGCTCGGCTGCCGATGAAGCGGCGCTCGAGGCGGTGCGCATCGCCGCGCTCGGCAAGAAGGGCGCCATCTCGGCACTTTTGGCGAGCCTCGGCAAAATGCCGCCCGACGAGCGCAAGACGAAGGGCGCCGTGATCAACGCCTTGAAGGACAGGGTCACCGCCGCGCTCGCCGAGCGCCGCGCCGCGCTGAAAGAAGCCGCCCTCGAACGCCGCCTCGCCACCGAGACCGTGGATGTCACCTTGCCGGCGCCTACGAGCCCGCTCGACATGGGCCGGATACACCCCATTTCGCAGGTCACCGACGAGCTCGCGGCGATTTTCGCCGATCTCGGATTTTCGATCGCCGAGGGACCGGACATCGAGACCGACGACTATAACTTCGGCAAGCTCAATTTCCCGCCCGATCACCCGGCCCGCGACATGCAGGACACGTTCTTCCTGAAGCCGGACGGGACGGGCGAACGCAAGCTGCTGCGCACCCACACGAGCCCGGTCCAGGTGCGCACCATGTTGCGGCAGAAGCCGCCGATCCGCGTCATCTGTCCCGGCCGCGCCTATCGCTGCGATTCGGACCAGACGCATACCCCGATGTTCCATCAGGTCGAAGGCCTGGTCATCGACAAGCAGGCCCATCTCGGCAACTTGAAATGGATCCTGAACGAATCCTGCAAGGCTTTCTTCGAGGTGGCGGAAGTCAGGATGCGTTTTCGCCCGAGCTACTTCCCCTTCACCGAGCCGTCGATGGAAGTCGATATTCAATGTTCGCGCAAAGCCGGTGAGATCAGATTCGGCGAAGGCGAGGATTGGCTCGAGATCCTCGGCTGCGGCATGGTGCATCCCAATGTTCTCAAGAATTGCGGGCTCGATCCCGATGTCTACCAAGGTTTTGCTTGGGGCATCGGGATCGACCGGATCGCCATGCTGAAATATGGAATGCCGGACCTGCGCGCGTTTTTCGACGCCGACATCCGCTGGCTCAGGCACTACGGCTTCAGGCCGCTCGACTTCCCGACTTTGCTTGCCGGCTTGTCAAGCTGAGCTTTGCGCTTTCCAAGAGCGCTCACCTAGAGCGCATCGTTGCCCGCAAGGGCAGAGGGAATCAAAAATCGCTGGCGATCCCCTTCACTTCCCAATCTCCGTAGCGTACCGGATCGGGACCTTTGCGGCCACCGACCTCAAGCGGACGGCTGGCCGCGGCTTCGGCCGCGAGACGACGGCGCTCCTGCGCCTCGGCGAGTGCGCGTTGCGCCGCAGGATTGAGGTTCCGCCGCAGTGAAGCTTCCGTCCCACCGCGGCGCGTCTGGTCCATGAGTTTCATTCGAATTCTCTTCCATGATGCCGCTGCCCTCGTCATAAGCTGGCCAAAGCGGCAGAAGCATGACGAGGCTATCCATTATTCGTTAAGCAATTTCCATCGAGAGCCACGTCGATGTTAGACTCACGTTCGAATCACATGGAATCATCTGCCTTGTTGCGAGGCCTCGACGCGAAGAACGCGGACACTCCGGCTTGCCGCGGAGCTTTAACATGATGAAGCCGCCGCGCGTCGCCGCCAACGAACTCGCAAGACAAGAGTCGATGACGGTTCCCGGCGTCGCCGCGCGCGTTGCGGCCGCCGCAATCTTACGTGACGTTATCGTTGGCGGGCATATGCTCGACGAGCTCTTTGCTGCGGGAAGCGGATTCTCGCGGCTCGCCGGGCTTGAGCCACGCGACATCGCGTTGACTCGCTCGATCGTCACAGTGGCTCTGCGCCGGCTTGGCACGATCCGGCAGGCCCTGGCAAGCCTTCTCGACAATGGCCTGCCGCGTCCTGCAGCAACCCAGATCGAATCGTGCCTGACGATCGCGGCCGCCCAGATCCTGTTCCTCGATGTACCCGACCATGCCGCCGTCGATCTTGCCGTGCGGATGATGCGCCTGGATCAGAAGACCGTTCCCTATGCCTCCCTGGTCAATGGGGTGCTGCGCAACCTCATCCGTCGCCGCGAGGCCGTCCTCGCCGACGGCTCGCCGCTCGATCAAGATACGCCGGCTTGGCTTGCCTCGCGCTGGCGCAAGACGTACGGCGAGGCGACGGCGCAGGCCATCGCCGCCGCCAATCGGCTGGAACCTACGCTCGACATCAGCGTGAAGTCCGATCCCGCGCTTTGGGCCGAACGGCTCGGCGCGATTCTGCTGCCGACCGGCTCGCTGCGGCTTTTGACCCACCGGCCGGTCACCGAACTGCCCGGCTTTGCGGAAGGCGCATGGTGGGTGCAGGACGCGGCGGCGGCGCTGCCGGCCCGTCTTTTGCGCGTTACGCCGGGGATGAAGATCGGCGATCTCTGCTCGGCGCCAGGCGGCAAGGCGGCGCAACTCGCCGCGCGCGGCGCGCGCGTCGTTGCGGTCGACCGATCGGCGGAGCGATTGAAGCTTCTCGCCGCCAATTTCCAAAGATTGCGGCTCGAATCCGAGGTCGTCGTTGCCGATGTCGTCGCGCTGAGCGGTTTCTCCTTCGATGCCGTGCTGCTCGACGCGCCTTGCTCGGGAACGGGCACGATACGCCGGCATCCCGACATTGCCTGGACGAAGAAGCCCGGCGATATCGCGAAGCTCGCCGCGCTTCAAACCCGCATGCTCGACAAGGCCTTCGAGCTCGTCAAGCCCGGCGGCACGATCATCTACTGCGTCTGCTCGATCGAGCCTGAAGAAGGCGAGCAGCAAATCGCGAGCTTGCTGCGCCGCAATCCCGACCTCATGCGCTCCCCCATCCTGGCCGAGGAAGTCGGCGGCCTTCACGAACTGGTGAATCTGAACGGCGAATTGCGAACGCTTCCCTCGCATCTTCCGGCGGAGGATTCACGCCGCGCCGGGCTCGACGGCTTTTTCGCTGCGCGGCTCGTGCGTAGGGATCAGCGAAGCTGATGGCACATTGCGTTCGACCGGATTTTGGCCGAAGTTGTGGTTGGCCGGTTGCAAACGAGCCGCGGAGATCATGATCTGAATTCCGTCAAGATAAAGGACGAGCTGCATGTCATGGGGCGCGTCGGCGCGCGCGCCGGCCGTCATTTGCGTCGTCTTTTGACCTTGCCGTCCTTTGCCCTTACGGCGTTCCGCGCGAGCCCGCCGGAACGGCTCCTGATCGCACCGCAGGACATACGCACGACCGACTCGACGATCGCCAGCGAGATCTATTCCGGCTATTTCGCCTTGGCCGGCAAGGTCGTCAATTTGCGCGGACGCTCGCCTTTCGAGATTGAGTCGCCATCTCCCGGTTGGGCGCGGGCGCTGAACAGTTTCGGCTGGCTGCGTCATTTGCGCGCCGCGGATAGCGCGCTTGCGCGCGCCAATGCGCGCGCCCTTGTCGATGATTTTCTCAGCTCCGCCGAGAGGCCGAGCAGGACCGCTGCCTGGGAGCCGCGTGTCGTCGTTCGCCGGACGCTTTCCTTCCTGTCGCAATCGCCGATCATTCTGGAAAGCGCCGATCGTGCCTTCTACCGTCGCTTCATGCGCGCGCTGACGCGTGCGCAGCTGTTCCTGGAGCGGCAGGTCGCGGCCGGACTCGTCTGTGGCGAAGAGCGCCTCTTCGCCGCGATCGGGCTTGCCGAACTTGGCCTGTGCATGCAAGGCAGCGCCAGTTTCCAGCGGCGCAGCACGCGCCTCCTCGCCGACGAACTCGATCGCCAGATCCGCCCCGACGGCGGTCACATCAGCCGCAATCCGGATGCGCTGATCCGTCTCTTGCTCGATCTGCTGCCGCTTCGCCAAGCCTATGCGGCGCGCGCCGTGTCGCCGCCGCCGCAATTGCTCAACGCCATCGACCGCATGCTGCCCATGCTACGCATGCTGCGACACGGCGACGGCACACTCGCCCTGTTCAACGGGATGGGCGTGACCGCGCCGGACGTTCTCGCAACCGTACTCGCCTATGACGATCCCCGCGCCAAAGCCATGGTCAACGCACCGCATTCCGGCTACCAGCGTGTCGAAGCCGGCACGGGTCTGCTCATCGTCGATGCCGGCCGACCACCGCCGGCCGAGTTTTCGACCCTGGCGCATGCCGGTTGCCTGTCCTTTGAATTTTCAGTCGGGGCGCAGCGGCTGGTCGTCAATTGCGGCGCCCCCGATGCCAATCGGAGTGCCGCGCGCGGGCCGGCGCGCCAGACCGCGGCTCATTCGACGCTCGTGGTCGACGACACTTCTTCTTGCCGTTTCGCAAGCCGCAGCGGCCTCGAAAAATGGCTGCGAGACGAAATCCTCTCGGGCCCGGAGCAGGTCGGGGTCGAACGGCAAAATCTGCCGATGAAGACTCGTCTGCTGCTGTCACACGATGGCTATCGCACGCGCTTCGGGCTGATCCACGAGCGCCGGCTGGCGCTCAGTGCCGACGGTGCGCGGCTCGAAGGCGAAGACCGGCTGAAGCCCGCATCGGCGCGCGCCGGCGAGACCTATCCCTATGCCTTGCGGTTCCACATCCATCCGAACGTGCGCCTGCAAAGCGTGCTTGGGGGGCGTGCCGTCCTGCTGGATCTGCCTGACGACAGCCGCTGGGTCTTCACCGCGAACGAGAGCCACATCGAAATCGAAGAAAGCATCTTCTTTGCGGCAACAGACGGCCCGCGGCCTTGCGAACAGATCGTCGTCTATGGCCGCACCGATGAGATGACGCAGATCGCCTGGGCCTTCCGGCGTGTCGAGGAGACTGAAGAAAAGGAGGCGCAAAATGCAGCCGCGGAAACCGGCGCACCCGAGCCGGCGCGCTGACGTCGCGCTCGTGCGTTGAATTATCATAGGAGGCCGTCATGCAAGCCGTTCTCATCGCAGTCATGTCGCTGCACTTGCTCGCCAGCGTCTTCTGGGCCGGAACCACTTTTGGTCTGGCCGTGACCGGCGGCGCCGGCGAGCGGCTGTTTCGGCCGCAAATGGTCGCTGCGACCATCGCTGTCCTCGCCGGCGCTTATCTTTGGAGCCAATTGCATGCTTCGGGCTTCGGAGGATCCGAGCTGGTGCTCGGCCTTGGAGGCCTTTGCGCCGTGGCGGCAGCCGGCGTCCAAGGCGCGGTCGGGGGCCGGGCAATCCGAGAGCTGCACAACGGCCGGGTCGGGGATGCCGACGCACGCGCCCGAATCGCGTCGGCCCAGAGGATCGCCGCGGTCTTGCTGGCTGTGACCATCGTCTGCATGGCGGCTGCCCGCTACGTCTGAACCGGTCTCGCACTGTAGCGGATGCGCCAACCTGTTGCCCGGTTTCGCGTCGCCTTCATCCAGTCGCGCGTGCGGGCCTCGGGATCGGCGGCGAGCGTAATGTCGGTAACCACCGAGACGATGTCGGCGCCGGCCTCGAACACGCCTGGCGCCCGCTCCAATGTGATGCCGCCGATCGCGACGAGCGGAATTGCGCCGATCTTCTCTTTCCATTCGCCGATCCGGGCGAGGCCTTGCGGCGCGAAGGCCATCTTCTTCAGGATCGTCGGATAGATCGGGCCGAGCGCGATGTAATCGGGCTCGGCAGCGAGCGCGCGGGCAAGCTCCGCCTCGTCATGGGTGGAGACGCCGAGCCTTACGCCGGCGCGGCGGATCGCAGCCAAATCGGCGGCCTCGAGATCACCCTGGCCGAGATGGACGAAATCGCAGCCAAGGTCGATCGCTGCGGCCCAGTAATCGTTGACGACGAGCTGCGTGCCTGCCTTGGCGCAGAGCGCCTTGGCCGTGGCGATCTCCCAATGGATCGCCGCCCGAGGCCGATCCTTAATGCGCAATTGCACGAATCTCACGCCACAGGGCAGCAGGCGCGCGATCCAGTCCGCGCTGTCGAGGATCGGATAGAAAGGATCAAGCACGGCGCGGAAGCTCGGCAAAGGCGCGGCCGAGCTGCGGTGTCGAGGGCTCCGCCATGTCGCGCGGCGGGATCGGATCGGCGCAATAGGCCAAGCGTCCGGCCTCAACCGCCAGCGCGAAGGCCTGCGCCATGCCGACCGGATCGCCCGCCTTGGCGATCGCGGTGTTGAGCAGCACGCCATCATAACCGAGTTCCATCGCCGCCGCCGCATGCGCGGGCGTGCCGATCCCGGCATCGATGATGAGCGGCACGGCAGGGAAATGCTTGCGCAGCGCCTGCAATCCGAACGCATTGTTGAGTCCGCGGCCGGAGCCGATCGGCGCCCCCCAGGGCATCAGCACCTCGCAGCCGGCGCCGAACAGTTTCTCGGCGACAACGAGATCCTCGGTCATGTAGGGAAAGACCTGGAAGCCGTCGCGGACGAGGATCGCGGCCGCCTCGACGAGGCCGAAGACGTCGGGCTGCAAGAGGTCGTCGTCGGCGATGACTTCGAGCTTGATCCAGGAGGTGGCGAAGACCTCGCGCGCCATCTGCGCGGTGGTCACCGCCTCTTTCACGCTGCGGCAGCCGGCCGTATTCGGCAGAACCTTGACCCCCAGCTCGCGGATCAAGGACCAAAAACTCTCGCCGGCGCGGCTGCCGCCGGCCTCCCGCCGCAGCGAGACCGTGACCACCTCTGTTCCCGACGCTTTGATCGCCGCCGCGAGAACGGCGGGCGAAGGATATTGCGCCGTGCCGACAAGAAGCCGCGAAGCGAGCGTCGTGCCGTAGAGGGTGAGTGGCTGATTATCCATTTGCTGTATCCGCTAAAGCCTTTTCACCGATAGAGACGCCGCGCACCGCGTGCAGTGCGCGAACCCTGTCCCGCAAGGGGAGAAGGAACGCGCGCCATCGACTTGGCTTCCACCCCATCACCCACCTTGCCGCGGCACGAGAATCTCGACCGCATCGCCGGACTTGAGCTTCGTCACCTGCCGGTCAGTGGCGCGCACGAAAGCCTGGTTCAGCGCGGTTGCGACCACCGCGTCCTGGTAGCCCAGTTCCTCGAGCAAGACCGCGAGCGTCGCTGCGCCGACCTCAAGCTCTTTGCCGTTCACCTGGATGTTCATCCATGACCTCCGGAAAAGTGGCGTCGTTCAAGACCGCGGCGACGACGCGGCGCGCGAGCGCCGGCGCCAGCAGGAATCCGTGCCGGTAAAGGCCGTTGACGTGAACGATATGGCCCTCGCGGCGGATGCGCGGCAGATTGTTGGGGAAGGCCGGCCGCAAATCCGCGCCGGTCTCGACGATCTCGGCCTCTCCGAACGCCGGATGCAGCGCATAGGCGGCGCTCAAGAGTTCGAGCACCGAGCGCGCCGTGACGCGCGCGTCCTCGTTCTCGATCAGCGTTGCGCCCACCATGAAGCGCCCGTCGCCGCGCGGCACGACATAGACCGGATGGCGCGGATGCAGCAGCCGCACCGGCCGCTCGAGCGAAATCTCGCGCGTCGCCAGCACCAGCATCTCGCCTTTCACTCCGCGCAGATCGGCAAGTTTGTCGCGCGCGGCGAATCCGCGGCAATCGAGGATCCAGTCGGCGGGCTCGGAGACGGCCTCGGCGGCTGTATTGAAGCGAAAGCTGACGGTCTCGAATTCGCTAAGACGCGCGGCAAGCATGGATGTGGCGCGGCGCGGATCGAGATGCGCCTCGCGTGGGAAGAACAGCGCCCGATCGAAACGGCCGGCGAGATCGGGCTCCCGGTCGGCGAGTCCGGCCGCGTCGAGCCATTCGAAGCCGGATGTCAGACGCGAAAATCGGATGAGGTCGGGACGGTCGCGCGCCGGCGCGAGCACGAGCGTGCCGTTGACTTCGGCGGCGGGCACGACATTCGTCCAATAGTCGATGCCCTCGCGGCCCCATTCTAGGACCAGGGGCTCGGCGCTTTCCTCTTCGCACCAGGGCGCCAGCATGCCGCCGGCGAAAAACGAGCAGCCGAGGCCCGGTCCTGCGGCGCGCTCGATGATCTCGACCGACTGGCCGGCCAAGGCGAACTCATGCGCGCAAGTGAGGCCGACGACGCCAGCGCCGATGACGCGGATCTTCATGGCGCCGCTCCAGCAGGGTTCCCTCGTCCCGAGGAGCAAGCGGAGCTTGCGGCGAAGCCTGCGTGGCGAACCCCTCGTCCTGAGGAGCAAGCGAAGCCTGCGTCTCGAAGGACGAAAGCGAGCGAACGAGCCAACCCGTAGCGCCCTCGCCCTTCGAGACGGCTGCTGCGCAGCCTCCTCAGGGTGAGGGGGAGACTGACAAATTCGCGAAAAAGGGGGAAAATAAACATCACCATCCCTACGCCAGTGCGAACTGGATCAGGTTCGAAGGGTCGCCGGGCCGCTCTTTCAGCGTTGCCAGCCTCTCAGCCCCCTGACGGGGATCCCCTAGGTACGTTGGTTAAATAGTCGCCAACCCGTGCCGCCGTCAAGGAGCACAGCCCCGCGTCGGCGCAATCACGGAGCAAAATGCCCCAAATTGATCTCCCTCATGGACCGGTCGGGTGAGAGCGGGCGAGTATTTTTTCGCGCGAGAGCCGCAGTGCGGAAGCGCCGGTAAAAGACCATGCCAAAATCCCGCGAACACGACCGTGTCTACAATCGCATTCTCCTTGCCCTGCCGGCACCGACACTGAAGCGAATACGACCGGCTCTGGAGCTCATCGATACGGCAAAGGGTCAAGTGATCGACCATGTAGATGGACCGATCAGATATATGTATTTCATCAACCGCGGCTTGGTTTCGCTCGTCAAGCGGATGAAAGACGGCCGCGCAGTTGAGGTCGGAGTCGTGGGGATCGAGGGCGTCACCGATCCCAATGCCCTTTTCGGCATGGACATCGCGATTATAGAGGCCGTCGTCCAAATTTCAGGAACGGCATTCCGCATCCGGCGAGAACAGCTGGCACAAGTGATGGCAACGGACGATGCGCTTCACCAGATCATGCAAAAATATACCCGCTTCGCCTTCGGCCAACTCGCGCAAACCGCTGGCTGCAATCGGCTGCATTCTCTTGAGGAACGCTGTTGTCGCTGGCTCCTCATCTGCCAGGACAACGCGCTGGCCGACTCCTTTCCGATCACCCACGAATTCCTGGCAACGATGCTCGGCGTTCAACGCTCCGGTGTTTCGATCACGGCGAGTTTCCTGCAGAAGGCAGGGCTGATCCGATATGCGCGCGGCCGTGTGGCCATCTTGAACCGCGCTGGGCTCGAAGATGCGGCCTGCGAATGTTACGCGTCCACCTGCACCGAATTCGAGCGGTTGTTACAAGCGCAAAAGAAGCGGTAGTTCGCCGTATTCCCGGAGGGAGACTTTATCGCGATTCGCGAAGCGATATGTTCGAAATCGGACAGACAGGGGCGCGAATGGCGCCGAACCTGCCGCGGGCTCGCGAGCGATGCGCCGGACGAGCACGGGCTTTGATACCGCCACAAGGCCGATACCTAAAGATGGGGTATTCTATTCATTGCGCGGCAGAAGCAACGCGCCTTTTTGGCAGACAAATGCGCGTCCCGTCCAGGAGTATAATGATGAGTTCCAATATCGATGAGTTTCAGAAATTCGGGAAGGAACAGCTTGAGGCCGTGAGTTCGGTTACCGCCTCGCTTGCCAAGGGGTTCCAGACCATCGCCGCCGAGACGACCGAGTTCTCGAAAAGGTCGATCGAGACGAACGCCGCCTATGTCGAGAAATTGCTGAGTGCCAAGTCGCTCGACGACGCGATTCAGATCCAGTCCGAATATGCCAAGTCCACTTACGAGGGCTTCTTGGCGCAAGCGACCAAGATCGCCGAGCTCTATGCCAATCTCGCCAAGGAAGCGTTCAAGCCGGTCGAGAGCACTTTCGCCAAGGTTCAGGCTGTCGCCAGCGGCAAGGCCCCCGTCACCAAGTAAGCACGGGCGTCGGCGAGGGAGGCCCCTATGCCAGCAAAGGAATCGCGAGGCGACTCCTCCGAGAAGGCCATGCAGGAATGGATCTGCCGCGAGAATATCAAGAATCTCCGCTCCCAGCTTGCGACGCCACGCGATGAAGGCCAGCGGGCCATATTGTCGGCCTTGCTCGCAGAGCAAGAAGCGAATCTTGAGCGGCTGAAATCGACATCGCAGAAGTAGGATTCCAAGACGATCGGTGCGCGACGCCCAGCCCCGTGGTCTCGGCGACTATGCTTGCTCCGCCAAGCTCTCGAACATGCCGCGCCCGTCGATGCCGCCGACCAGCGGATCGACGAGATTCTCGGGATGCGGCATCAAGCCGAGCACGTTGAATTTCTCCGAATAGATCCCGGCGATGTCGTTTGCCGAGCCGTTCGGATTGGCCGCGCCGCCGAGCGCGCCGGCTTCATCGCAATAGCGGAAAGCGACGCGGTCTTCGCCCTCAAGCCGCGCGATCGTCTCGGCATCGGCCGTGTAATTGCCTTCGCCATGCGCGATCGCGACCTTGATGACCTGATGCTTGCGGTAATGCGCAGTGAACGCCGTATCGGTCCGCTCAACCCGCAGATGCTGCATGTGGCAGGCGAAGCGCAGGTTGCTGTTGCGCATCAGGACGCCCGGCAGAAGGCCGCTCTCGCAGAGGATCTGGAAGCCGTTGCATATGCCGAGCACGTGACCTCCTTCACCCGCATGCGCGCGCACCGCGTCCATGATCGGCGCGCGCGCCGCGATCGCGCCGCAGCGCAGATAATCGCCGTAGGAAAAGCCGCCCGGCAGCACCACGAGATCCGTGCCTTGCGGCAGGTCATGCTCGGCATGCCAGACGAGCGCCGGCTTCCGCCCGGTGACGTTTGCGAGCGCGCGGAACACATCGCCTTCGCGATTGGAGCCGGGGAAGAGGATGATGGCGGCGCGCAGGATGCTGTCCTCTGCTTATGTGCTCTCCTTCTCCCGCTTGCGGGAGAAGGTGTCATGCGAAGCATGACGGATGAGGGGCGGTTGCACCCCCCTCCCTAACCCTCCCCCGCAAGGGGGGAGGGAACAGGGCTCGCCGCGCATGGCGGATGCAGGCACCGCGCTCCCCTCCCCCTTGCGGGGAGGGGTAGGGGTGGGGGTGTTACCCTTTTGCTTCGCTTCGTTCGGCACCTTTCTCGCTAGCAGAGAAGGATCATGAAAATTCGATCCGATAATTCTCGACGATCGTATTGGCGAGCAATTTCTCGCAGGCCGTCTTGAGAAGATCCTGCGCCTTGGCGCGATCGTCGGTCGCAAGCTCCACCTCGAAGATCTTGCCCTGGCGGACGCTTTCGATCCCGGCGAGATCGAGCGACCTCAAGGCGCCTTCGATCGCCTTGCCTTGCGGATCGAGGAGGCCATTCTTCAAGGTGACGATGATGCTCGCCTTCATTATTCCCGGTCCAGCCCCGTATCCCGATAGATCTCGCCAAGCGGCACAGAAATTCCGAGCGCCGGCAGGTCTAGCCTGGCTTGCATCCCTTCGATCCGCCGCTCCGCGAAACCACTTTGCCGGTCGTAGACCACGACTTCGACCGCGTCCTGCGCGACGACCACATAGTGCTGCAGGCTCGCAAGCGTCGCATAGGCCCTGCGCTTCCAGCGCAGGTCGTGGTCGGCGGTTGAGGGCGACAAAACCTCGAAGGCGACGATCATGTCGGCGCATTCAACCCCGGCAAGATCGTCGAACGGTCGGATGAGAAGATCGGGAACCGGGACATCATTCGCTGAGATCCGCACGCCGATGCCGTGCAGAATCTCCCAAACAAGTTTGCCGCCCGGCCTCTGGTCCTGCTCCAAGCGCCGCAGAACGGCGAAGAGATTACCCAGAATGCGCTGATGCAATCGTGTGGGCGATGGATTCAAGACCGGCGCCCCCTCGATCAGCTCCCATTTCTCGCCATCCGGCCGGGTCGCCGTGAAGGCGAAGAATTCTTCCGCCGTCATCGGATAGGGATTGTGCCGAGCTATGCCCATGATTTTCGTGCTCCGCGCGCCAATATATCGGAGCGGCTCCTCAAAAACAAAACCCCGCCGCGCGCGCGACGGAGCTTGCCGATGAAGAGCGCCGCGGCTCAGGACTGGACGAGCTTCGGGCCCACCGCGCGTGGCTGCTCGTTTTCCTGCAGGATGCCGAGGCGGCGCGCCACTTCCGTATAGGCCTCGACCAAGCCGCCCATGTCGCGGCGGAACCGGTCCTTGTCGAGCTTGTCGTTCGATTTGATGTCCCAGAGCCGGCAGGAATCCGGGGAGATCTCGTCGGCGACGACGATGCGCATCATGTCGCCCTCCCAGAGCCTGCCGCATTCCATCTTGAAATCGACGAGGCGGATGCCGACGCCGAGGAACAGGCCGGTCAGGAAATCGTTGACGCGGATGGCCAGCGCCATGATGTCGTCGATTTCCTGCGGATTGGCCCAGCCGAAGGCGGTGATGTGCTCCTCCGACACCATCGGGTCGTTCAATTCGTCATTCTTATAGTAGAATTCGATGATCGAGCGCGGCAGCTGCGTGCCTTCCTCGAGGCCGAGCCGGGTCGACAGCGACCCCGCCGCGACATTGCGCACGACGACCTCGAGCGGCACGATCTCGACCTCGCGAATCAGCTGTTCGCGCATGTTGAGGCGGCGGATGAAATGCGTCGGCACCCCGATGTCGTTCAGATTCTGAAAGAGGAACTCGGAGATCCGGTTGTTGAGGACGCCCTTGCCGTCGATCACCTCGTGCTTCTTGGCGTTGAACGCGGTCGCATCGTCCTTGAAATGCTGGATGAGCGTGCCCGGTTCCGGCCCCTCATAGAGGACCTTTGCCTTGCCTTCATAGATGCGCCGGCGGCGGTTGTTCATGGGGATTAACCGTGGCTTGATAGGGTCCATGGGGTGACCCTGGCTCCTGTAAGAGGTCCCGCGGCTACTTCTTAAGAGCAATGCGCGAGGCCTGGGCGGGGAATGGACTGGGCGAGTCGGCGCCGCGGGTCCTGAAAGGTACCTAGCTTTTTCCGGTGGAGGATACAAGCCATCACAGCGAGCATAGCGAAGGCGAAGCCACCAACAAGCCTGCCCGACTATTTGAAATCTGTTAACATCAGCCAAGGCTCAGCACGGCCCTTGCCAAGTGTTGGGTAGGCATATCGACGCTTCATGCCACCGAGCCAAAGCGCAAGCTTTGCGGCGATCTCCCGGACCGGCGCCGCTAATTACATATAGTGTGTGTCCGGTTCCGCATAAAGGTAGCGGTCCCCGGGGCTGCCCGCCGCTCCGGCGCCGTACTCCATGGCCAAGATTTTCATTCCGGGCTAAGGGTCGGGGTAGCTCCCCGCCAAGAGAGGCTCCGATGACCACTTTCGACGAGCGCGAACAGGCCTATGAGGCCAAACTCGCGCATGACGAAGAACTCAAGTTCAAGGCAAACGTCCGGCGTAACAAATGGCTCGGGCACTGGGCGGCTGAGAAGCTCGGCAAAACCGGCAAAGCGGCCGACGATTATGCGAGCGGCCTCGTCGCCGCGCAGCTCGAGGGCAACGGCGAGGAGGCGGTCTTCCGCAAGATCCGCGCCGATTTCGACGCGGCGGGCGTCGCGCAATCCGATCATCAGATCCGCCGCGAGATGGACGAGTTGCTCGCCAGGGCCACCAAAGAGGTCATCGCCGGGATCGGCAAGACGAATTAGGCCGCCATTCAAGCTCTGCGCCCGGTCGATGTTCGTGCTTACCGGGCGGCGCGCAACGCTTCCTTCAAGGCTATGCGGCATAGCTCACTCATGCGTCGGGCCATCTCATCTTCCCCGCCTGCGGACACGAATCTCGCCTTGCCGGCCGATCCGCAGCTCGCAATCCTGGTCGAGGATTGGCTGTCGCATCTCGCCGGCGAGCGGCGCGTCTCGGCCCATACGCTCGCCGCCTATCGGCGCGACGTTGGCCAATTTCTTGGTTTCCTTTCGGTGCATTTCGGCGAAAAGCCGAGTCTCGCCCTCATTGGAAAAATCGCGCCGGCGGATTTGCGCGCCTTTCTCGCAGCGCGGCGCAAAAAGGGCGCCGGTAGCCGCTCGCTGCTGCGTCAGCTTTCCGGGCTTCGTTCCTTCGCGCGGCACATCGAGCGAAGCGGCTTTGCCAAGCTTGCGGTTTTCTCCAGCCTGCGCAGCCCGAAACTTGCCCGTCGGCTGCCCAAGGCCTTGACGGCGAAGGCGGCCCGCGCGGTCGTCGATGCGCAGTCGCGCGCCGACGATTCGCGGCCGGATTGGATCCTCGCCCGCGATGCGGCCGTCCTCGGGCTTCTCTACGGCGCCGGGCTGCGCATTTCGGAGGCTCTGTCGATCAGGCGCAAGGACGCGCCGGTCGGCCGCCTCGACGTCGTGTCGATCATCGGCAAGGGCGGCAAAAGCCGCAGCGTGCCGGTCATCGCCCCGGTCCAAAAGGCCATTGCGACCTATCTCGACCTCTGCCCCTATGCCTTGACGCCGGACGGCCCCTTATTCGTCGGCGCCAAGGGCGGCCCTTTGTCGGCGCGCGTGATTCAGCTTGCGGTCGCACGACTGCGCGGCGCCCTCGGCCTGCCGGAGACGGCGACGCCGCATGCGCTGCGCCATTCCTTCGCGACGCACCTTCTCGGACGCGGCGGCGATCTGCGCACCATCCAGGAATTGTTGGGCCACGCCTCGCTGTCGACGACGCAGATCTATACGGCAATCGACAGCGCGCGGCTCATCGAAGCCTATCGCGGCGCGCATCCGCGCGCGCGCTGAGCGCGAAGTTCAGTTTCCCATATATTGGCGCACCGCGGTCTCGACGGCGACCTTCTGTTCCGGCGTGAGCGTGTTCAGGACGCCGTCGAGCCACTCATCCTTCTCGCCGGCGGCGCGGGCGATGAGATGCCATTTCATGGCCTCGACCACGTCCTTGCGAATGCCGCGCCCGGCGGCGTAGAGGCGGGCTACCCGGTTTTGCGCGACCACATTCTGTCGGGCAGCCGCCTTCAGGAAGAGCTTCGCCGCCGCTGCCTCATCCTTGTCGACGCCGGTGCCGTTGAACAGCATGATCGCATATTCGACTTCGGCCGGAACATCGTCCTCCTTGGCGGCGCGCGCCATCCATTCGGCGGCAAGCTTGTCGTCATGCGGAACACCCTCGCCATTGCGATAGCATAGCGCGAGCGCATAGGCGGCGTCGGGATAGCCGAGCTCCGCCGATCGCGTGAGGAACATGGCGGCTTTGGCGAAATCCGGCACGACGCCGTTGTTCTCCACGGCCATGACCCCGAGGTTATACAGGGCGCCGGAATGGTTCATGGCCGCCGCCTTTTCGAAGAGGGCGGCAGCGCCGGCGCGATCCTTCCGCACGCCCTGGCCGGTCAACTTGGCCAGGCCAAGCGCGAAGATCGCCTCCCGGTTGCCGCGATCGGCAGCAAGCGCATACCAATGCGCGGCCTCGGCATGATCCTGCACAACACCGAATCCTTGGTCATAGAGTACGCCCATGAGCGTCATTGCCACGGCGTCATTCGGATTGGCATCAAGCCGCTTCATCGCCTCGTTCATCGCGGTCAAGTAATATCCACGCTGAAAAGCACCATAGGCGAGATCGGACGCGTTGCTTTGGACCGCAGCTGGCGGCTGCGAAACGGCGGTGTTCGGTGCCGCAGCGCCGGTGAGCTCCGCGGCCGTTGCCGGCGCGCCAGCATTGGCGCAGAGGAGGAGGCACAGGATGCGGAAGCGTTTCATGCGGCCGGCTCGCGCGCTCCCGCGAGCATCCGCTCCGCGGCTTCGAGAGCTGCGGCAACGCCGCGCGGGTCCTCCCACACGGCCTCGCAGAGCGCCACGAAATCGGCGCCGGCGCGAGCCAATTCCGCGACATCTTGAAGCCGTTGCGCATAGCCGACGCAGGGCAGGCTGAAGATTTCCGCCCACCAAGCGACCCTTTCGCGGACGTTCGCAAAAGCTTGTTGCTCCGCTGGTCCTCCAAACATGAGATAATCAACGCCTGCTTCGCCGGCCTGCATGGCCTCATCCCGGGTCTTTAGGCCGCCGGCTCCGACGATCCGTCCCGGCTGCATGGCGGCAAGCGCAGCTTCCAAGCGCGCTCCCACGCCGTCGATGTGCACGCCATCGGCGTCGGTATCCGCCGCGAGTTGCGGATCAGAGACGAGGCAGGCGATGCCGCGCCGTTGCGCAATCGGCGCCAGCCGGCGGACGATTGTTTGCGCGCCATCCGGATCGGCCGCTTTCACCTGCAGGAACACGCAAGCTATGTCGCCGGCCCCGAGCGCCGTCTCGAATGCGGCGACGAAAGCCGAGGCATCGGCGATCAACGGCGTGATCAGATAAAGGCGCGGGGCATCCTCGGATATTGGGGACATTGCGCGCCCGCCTTTTGCGAGAGGCAACATGAGGGGCATGAGGCGGAACCGCCGCGCCAATGCCCCGATCCCGATGAGACATTCCCGAAAATTGGGGCGAAAGCGCGGTTGCACCGGCGGCGCAATCAGGCCGCTGCCTTCTCGAGAGTCTCGGACCATTGCCCCATGGCAGCGAGGCCGTTCATCCGCGCGCGATGGCTGAAGGCCAATTGGGCCGCGGCGACATTGCCGGGCTTGCCCGCCCAGGCCTTCTGCGGTTCCGCCTGCAATGCCCGCCCATAGGAGAAGGTAATGGCCCAAGGCAGCGGGCCAAGGCGATTGATCGCGTCGAGATTGGCCGTCGCCGTGATGTCGGACTGACCGCCGGAAAGAAAGGCAATGCCGGGAACGGCGACGGGCACGCAGGTCTTGAACAGGCGCAAGCTCGCGGCGGCGACCTCCTCGGGGCTCGCTTGCTTGGGCGCCTTCATGCCCGGGATGGCCATATTGGGCTTGAGCACAATGCCTTCGAGGAAAACGCGCATCTCGTAAAGCGCGGCGAATACGGTTCTGAGCACCTGTTCGGTCACCTCGTAACAGCGGGCGAGCGAATGGTCGCCGTCCATCAAAACTTCGGGCTCGACGATCGGCACGATATCTGCCGCCTGGCAGTGCGCCGCATAACGGGCGAGCGCCTGCGCATTCGCCTTGATCGCGGCGGGCGTCGGAATGCCTGCGCCGATGTCGATCACGGCGCGCCATTTGGCGAAGCGGGCGCCGAGCGCGTAATAGTCCTTCAGGCGGGCGGCGAGCCCGTCGAGGCCTTCGGTGATCGTCTCGCCGGGGAACCCCGGCAAGGGCTTGGCGCCGGTATCGACCTTGATCCCGGGGATGGCGCCCGACTGCTCGATCAGCGTGACGAGGGGCGTGCCGTCCGCCGCCTTCTGGCGGATGGTCTCGTCATACAGGATGACGCCGGAAATATGCCGCTGCATCGCCGCGGTCGAACGAAACAGAAGTTCGCGGTAGTCGCGACGGGAGTCCGGCGTCGATTCGACGCCGATCACGTCGAAGCGCCTCTTGATCGTTGTCGAGCTTTCGTCGGCGGCCAGAATGCCTTTGCCGCGGGCCACCAGGGCCTGTGCGGTCCGGGCCAGTTGATCTTCGTTCACGCGCTTGATCCTGCTAAGCAAATGCCGCTCATAGCAGGCCCCGGATCATACTCGGCGGCCCCAAATCCGCAAGGCCTCGACGCCAGGCAGGCGCTTGCCTTCCAGCCATTCGAGGAAGGCGCCGCCGGCGGTTGAAATATAGGTAAATTCCTTCGCCACTCCGGCCTTGTTCAGCGCCGCGATCGTATCGCCTCCGCCGGCAATCGATTCGAGCTGCCCGGATTTGGTAAGCCGCGCGGCAACGGTCGCGACCGCGGTTGTCCCGGCATCGAAGGGGGGAATTTCGAACGCGCCGATCGGCCCGTTCCAGACGAGCGTATGCGTGCGGTTCAGCAGAGATTCGATCCGCGCCACCGACTTTGGCCCGATGTCGAGAATCATTTCCTGCGGCCCGACGTAATCGACATCGATGACATGAGCCGCCACTCCCGGCGCGAGCTTCGAGGCCGCCACGACATCGGTCGGCAGCACCACCTCGCACTGTGCACCGGCGGCATCGGCAACGATCTGCCGGGCCACATTGGCGAACTCCATCTCGCAGATCGATGTGCCGATAGCTTTGCCCTGCGCGGCCAGGAACGTATTCGCCATCCCGCCGCCGATGACCAGGATATCGACGCGCCGCATCAGATTGCCCAAGAGTTCGAGCTTGGTTGAAACCTTTGCGCCGCCCACGATCGCCATCACGGGACGCGCGGGATTGGCGAGGAGATTGGTCAGGATCTCGAGCTCGACCTGCATCGACCGGCCGGCGAAGGACGGCAGCCGATGCGCCAGCCCCTCGGTCGAGGCATGCGCACGATGCGCCGTCGAGAAGGCATCGTTGACATAGACGTCGCCGAGCTCGGCGAGGGCTGCCACGAAATTCTCGTCGTTCTCCTCCTCGCCGGCGTGGAAGCGGGTGTTTTCGAGGAGCAGATAGTCGCCGTCGTGCATTGCCGCGACGGCTTTTTTGGCGACGTCGCCGATGCAATCGGGTGCGAAGGCCACGGGCTTTCCAAGCCGAGACGCGAGCTCCGGCACGACGGGGCTCAACGAATATTGAGGATCGGGAGATCCTTTCGGCCTGCCGAGATGCGACAGGATGATCACTTTCGCGCCCTTGCCGGCAATCTCTCGAAGATTGGGCAGGATCCGGTCGATCCGCGTGGCGTCGAGGATATTGCCCGCTTCCATCGGCACGTTCAGATCGACGCGGATCAACACCCGCTTGCCGGCAAGCCGGGCATCGTCGAGGGTCGGAAATGGCGCCATCGGCGCAGCTCTCGTCATCCAAGCTTCCCCATTGCCACCGCGGTATCCGCCATACGATTCGAGAAGCCCCATTCGTTGTCGTACCATGCAACGACCCGAACGAAGGTCCCCTCGATCACCCGCGTCTGATCGACATGGAAGATCGACGAGCGCGGGTCGTGATTGAAATCGATCGACACATTGTGGCTCTCGGTGAAGCCGAGAATGCCCTTCAATTGCTGTTCCGAGGCCCGCTTGACGGCGTCCTTGATCTCCTCCCGCGTCGTGGCGCGCTTGGCGACGAACTTGAAATCGACCAGCGAGACATTCGGCGTCGGCACGCGGATCGCCGAACCGTCGAGCTTGCCTCGAAGTTCGGGAAGGACGAGGCCGACGGCCTTGGCGGCGCCAGTCGAAGTCGGAATCATCGACAGCGCGGCGGCCCGGGCGCGATAGAGGTCCTTGTGGAGCGTATCGAGGGTCGGTTGGTCGCCGGTATAGGAATGGATCGTCGTCATGAAACCATGCTCGATCCCGATCGCATCGTTGAGGACCTTGGCCAGCGGCGCCAGACAATTGGTCGTGCAGGAAGCATTCGAGACCACGAGATGTTCACGCCTGAGCTTGTCGTGGTTGACGCCGTAGACGACGGTGAGATCGGCTCCCTCGGACGGCGCCGAGACGAGAACCCGCCTGGCGCCGGCCTTGAGATGCGCCGATGCCTTTGCCTTCGAGGTGAAGAGACCCGAACATTCGAGGGCAACATCGACATTGAGTTCCTTGTGCGGCAGTTCGATCGGATCACGCAGCGCCGTCACCTTGATCGGACCATCGCCGATGTCGATCGCGTCCCCCACCACCTTTACCTCGCCCGGAAAACGGCCATGAACCGAATCGAAACGCAAAAGATGCGCATTGGTTTCGACCGGCCCGAGATCATTGATCGCCACGACGCGGATGTCCCGACGCCCCGTTTCGACGATGGCGCGCAAGATATTGCGCCCGATGCGCCCGAACCCGTTGATCGCGACATTCACCGCCATGTTTAAACCTTCGATCCAGCGCGGAGAGATCCGCCCAGCTTTGCAACGCTTATGCGCCAGATTTTCCGCGAATTTGAAGAGGAATTCATTCCTATGGTTTCAGCCAAAGGTCGGCACCTCCGCGCTCGTCGGCGAAATTCAACAAAACTTACGGGCTTAGCAGCACGCAAGGGGTTGAGGAGGATCAACCGGCGGACACGAGTTGCGCAAATCGGTCGGCCAAACCCGCGGTATTTCCTTGAAGCGCCATCCCATGTGCCCCCGGCCGCCGAGTGAGGCGCCGCCAATCCTCCCAGCCCACCGACTTCGTTTCTGGCGATGGATCATCCCTCGGCCTCGACGAGTCCGCGCGATCGGACGAACCGAACTGTTCACGTCCTTAGCTTCGTCCCGGTGTCGCGATCAGGCGGCCACTGTCTCGCACGAGAAAGAGATCGACGCAAGACGGCGCCGCTTTGTGCATTGCAATCCGGCGCCCGCCAAAATGTCGCGGGTAAGGCAAGCAAATGAGGTCGACGGCATCCCCCCGAACCCGCGAAACCGCATGCCTGATCGCCGGAATGTTCTCCGCTGCCTCCTCAGCCCTCTGCAGGCATGTGCGGGCATCACAAGCCGGCGCAAGCCACGGAACCGCGCTCGCCGTTTTGCGCCGCGAAATCCAGCGAGGCTTGAACCTGTGCGAAGATGTCGAACGTGCGGTGCGCCGTTTCGTCCCGTTTGAACCATCAGCTTGGCAAAGCGCGCCGTTCGTGCCGCGCGAGGCCTCGCGAGATCACGTAACGTCAAGTTACGCCACCAGAAATTGGCTGTGGGTAGTTCCGGATTAAGGCGTTGACGGTGAACCAGAACAGGCGCCTAATCAAATGATTCTGGATCCGATGGGATGAGTACTCCTGCTCGATTGAAGGCGGCGCTCAAAGGCCTTGTTGCCGCGCTCGACCAGCTTGAAGCCGCCTGCGAGCGTCGCCTGCAGGCCGAAGCCGAGCGCAACGACATCGAAGAGGAATTTGCGGTGCTGCAGGATGATCGGGCGCGGCTCGCCGTCGAACTCGACGGCGCGGTCGCCCGCTCGCAGTCCCTGGAATTGGCTAACAATGAAGTAGCTCGGCGGCTGGCCAAAGCTCGCGTGGCCATCAAAGAGATGATGTCGCATGTAGCGATGTAGCGTTTGAGGAGAGGTTCCGCGTCATGGCGCAAGTGACCGTTACCATTGCCGGGCATGTCTATCGCGTCGCCTGCGGCGAGGGCGAGGAAGCCCACCTCCAGGGCCTCGCCCGTCAAATCGACGAGCGAATCGAGACTCTGAAGTGCAACTTCGGTGAAATCGGCGATCAGCGGCTGACCATCATGGCGGCGATCACCATCGCCGACGAACTGGCCGAAGCCAATCGGCGCATTGCCGCACTCGAAGTCGAGGTCGTCAATCTCAAGTCCGACAGGACCAGCCTCGAAACTGAACAGGACGAGTGGGCCGACCGTCTCGCCGACTCGCTTGGCGAAACCGCGGCGCGTATCGAGCGCGTGGCGCAGAGTCTGAACGGCTCCAGTCGCGGATAGAGAGAGTTTGGGCCATCCATTCCGGAGCCGGCGTCTGAGTCGCCGCTGATCCGCCATGCCCGTCAAAAACGTCTTCACCATCGCGCCCGGCGCGCCCTTTCTGAAATCGTTCGTCGCCGCGCTCCTCGACGGGCGCATCGTCGAGGGATTTTCGCGCGCGCTCGGCCCGCTCGACATGGCGGATGCGACGATCTACGTGCCGACCCGGCGCGCGGCGCGTGCGCTGGCCGATGAATTTGCAAGCGCGCTCGCGCGACCCGCGACCTTGCTGCCGCGCATCCTGCCGCTCGGCGGGCTCGAAGAAACCGAAACGAGCCTCCTCTTCGAAGAGCCGGGTCTTGAGATGCCGCTGGGCCAGGCGGCAAGCGACATCTGGCGGCGCATGCAGCTCGCCGTTCTCGTCCAGAGATGGGCTGTGGCCTTGCGTCATGCGATCGTCTCGGTCGGCGCGGACGGGAGCTTGGTCACGGATCCCCGCGAAGCTTGTCTCGTCGGCACATCGGCGGCCGATGCCTGGCACCTCGCCGGCGAGCTCGCCGATCTCATCGATGAATTGATCATCGAGGATGTCGCCTGGGAGAAGCTCGATCCGCTGGTTTTGCCGGAATTCGACGCCTATTGGCGGATCACCCTCGATTTCCTGAATATCGCCATCACGGAATGGCCGGCGATTCTTGAGAAATACAATCTCGTCGACGCGGCGCGGCGCCAACATCTTCTCGTCGAATCGCAAATGAAGCGGATCGAGGCCGGCCGCAGCGCGGGGCTAGTCATCGCCATCGGCTCGACCGGCACGAATCGCGCGACCGCGAGGTTGCTCGCCACCATCGCGGCCGCGCCGCGCGGCGCCGTCGTGCTCCCCGGCCTCGATCTTTTGCTCGACGAGGACACTTGGCAGCGGATCGCCAATCCGCATGCGGATGAGCCCGGCTTCGCCCATCCGCAGGCGGCGCTCCGCCGGCTGTTGCCCAGTCTCGGCGTGACCCGCGACGGCGTGATCGAGCTCAGCCAGCCGACTCCTGCACGCGCCGCCCGCGACAGATTCCTTTCCGAGGCTCTGCGCCCCGCCGACACCACGGACCTGTGGCGCTCCTATCGTGAGCGTGCAGCCTCGGGCGAGATCGAGATGGCGCTTGCCGACGTGGCTTTGATCGAAGCGACGGACGAGCGCGAGGAAGCGCTCTGCCTCGCCATCGCCCTGCGCGAGGTTCTGGAGACGCCCGCCGCGACGGCGGCGCTGGTGACGCCGGATCGCGATCTCGCCCGGCGGGTCGGGGCCGAGCTCGGCCGTTTCGGCATCGAGATCGACGATTCGGCCGGCGAGCCCCTGAGCGCGAGCCCGTATGGCACGCTCGCCCGTCTCGTCATGCGCGCCGCGTCCGGCTGGTTTGCGGACAAGGACCTCGTCGCGCTCCTCGCCCATCCTTTGACCCGTCTCGGGCTTGCTCGGGCGGAGGTCGAGCGGCTCGCGCCGCTCTTCGACATCGGGCTGCTGCGCCAGGGCCGACGCCTCGCCGGTTTCGCGCCGGCAGAGGCGATCGGCGCGGCCCGCCGCGCCGCCGCGGATCACTTTGCGCATCCCGCCCAGAAGCGCATCAGCGAGGCCGATTGGGACAAGCTCGAGTATCTTCTCACGCGCATCCAATCGGCGCTCGCGCCGCTCACCGCTCTCGGCGGCGCGCACGAGCTTGCCGCATGGATCGACGCGCATCGCCGCGTGCTCGACCAGGTGACGCAAGGCGAGGGCGACGATTTCGAAACGCTCGAGGCGCTGTTTTCCGAATTGCGGCGCTCTGCCCTGCCCGCATTGCACTTTGATGCGGAGAGCTATGCGCTCTTTCTGGCGCAGACGATGGCCGAGACGATCCTGCGGCGCACGCGGCGCACGCATCCGCGGCTCAAAATCTTCGGCCTGCTCGAAGCGCGCCTCATGGAGGCCGACGTCATGCTGCTCGGCGGCCTCGACGAGACGATCTGGCCGCCGCAGGCCAAGAGCGACGCCTTCTTGAACCGGCCGATGCGCGCCGCTCTCGGTCTCACCCCGCCCGAGCGCAAGATCGGCCAGACGGCGCATGATTTCGTCGCGGCTTTGGGCCATGCGCGCGTCATCCTGAGCCGCGCGGCAAAGCGCGACGGTACGCCGACGGTCGCGTCGCGCTTCGTGCAAAGGCTCGCGGCGGTCGGCAGCAAGGACTTCGACGCCTGTCGCGCGAAGGGGCAGATCTTCATCGATCTTGCCCGCGCAATCGATCGGCCGCCCGTGGCGCCTATTGCGACCAAGAGGCCGATGCCCTGCCCGCCGATCGAATTGCGGCCGCGCCGGCTCAGTGTGACGCGGATCGAGACGTTGCGGCGCGATCCCTATGCGGTCTACGCCGAGTCGATCCTCAAGCTCGCTCGACTTCCGTCTTCTGCCGAGACTTCTGCCGAGACGGAGGAGCGGCGCATCATGGGCAGCGCGATCCATGAGGTTCTGGCGAATTTCTCCGCGCGCTTTGCGACGGGCGGCCTGCCTGCCGAGGCGCCCTCGATCCTCGCCGCGATGATGGAGGCGGCTTTCAAGGGCGAGCTTGAGGATCCCGATTTCGCGATCTTCCATTGGCCGCGGATCGAACGCGCCATGCAATTCTATCTCGGATTCGAGGCCGGCCGGCGACCTCGGCTCGCCAAGATCGATGTCGAAATCGAGGGGACTGTCGAAATCCCGCTCGCCGACGGCACGCGTTTCGTGCTGTCGGCCAAGGCCGACCGGATCGAGCATCGTGCCGACGGCGCGGTAACGCTGATCGATTACAAGACCGGGACGCCGCCGAGCGTGAAGGAGGTACGCGTCGGCTTCGCGCCGCAATTGACGCTCGAAGCGGCGATGGCGCGGCGCGGCGCCTTCGGCCTGGCCGCGGACACGCGCGTCGAAGCGGCGCTCTACGTCAAGCTCCTCGGCAAGGATGGCGGCGCGGAAAAGCCGCTCGCATTCACAGGGCCGGACGTGAGCCTTCAGGAGATGGCGGAAAAGCATTTCACCGACTTGGTCGAGCTGTTGAACCAATTCCGCGATCCCACCACTGCCTACCCGCCGCGGCCCTTTCCGAAATTCGCGGCGCGCTACAACGCCTACGACCATCTCGCCCGCATCAAGGAATGGGCAATCGGAGGCGGCAGATGAGCATCGATCTTCCGCCGCATGTCCACGGCCCGCAGGTCAGGGCCTCGAACCCGGACATCTCGGTCTGGGTCTCGGCCAATGCCGGCTCGGGCAAGACCCATGTGCTCGCCCAGCGAGTTCTCCGGCTGCTGCTGGCCGGCGTGTCGCCGGCAAAGATCCTTTGCCTCACGTTCACGAAAGCGGCGGCGGCCAATATGGCGGCCAAAATCTTCGCCTCGCTTTCGCTATGGACGGAGCTTGACGACGACACGCTCGGCGACGCGATTCTCGCGATCGGCGCGCCGCAGCCGCAGCGGGACACACTCACCTTCGCGCGGCGTCTCTTCGCCCGCACCGTCGACACGCCGGGCGGCCTGAAGGTCCACACCATCCACGGCTTCTGCGAGAGACTTCTCCACCTCTTCCCCTTCGAAGCCAATGTGCCGGCCCGCTTCGAGGTGACGGACGAGATCGGTGAGGCGGAGCTTTTGAGCGAGGCGCGGCGGCAGGCCTTGGCAGCGGCGCGCACCGACAAAGGCGAATTCGGGCGCGCGCTTCAGCGCCTCTCCGCGGAAACCTCGCAGGAGGGATTCGACCAGCTGATCGGCGAGGCGACAAGCCATCGGGCGCTGCTGCGGCATTACAACATCGAAGGCGCCGCCGCGGATCTCGGCTGCGCGCTCGGCCTGCCGCCCGACGCCTCCGTGGCAAAGATCGAGGCGCAGATGATCGAGGCGGGAATCGGTCCCCGGCGCTGGCGCGCATTCGCCGATTTCCTCGACGCGGGCCTGAAAACCGATCGCGAGAGGGCCGCGCTGTTCCGTGCTGCGGCGGAGGCTTATGACGGCGCCCAGGCTGATGAAGCGATGACGATAGACGCGGCGCGCGGCACCTGCCTCGCCGCCTATCTCGAAATCTTCTTCACCGATGGTGGCGCCAGCAAAAGACGTGACAAACTCGCGACGACCCCGCTTGCCACCGCTCAGCCCGGCCTGATTGAAGAGCTGCGCGGCGAACAGAAGCGGCTCGACGGGCTGCGCGAGGATCGCAAAGCAGCCGCCTGTTTCGAGAAATCGCTCGCGCTCGCGACCGTTGTGGCCGAAATCTTCACCCGTTATGAGCACGCCAAGGGCGCGCGGGGCCTGCTCGATTTCGACGATCTGATCGAGCGCACGCTCGGGCTGCTCGATCGCTCGGATGCGCGATGGGTGCTCTTCAAGCTCGACTCCGGCATCGACCATATTCTCGTCGACGAGGCGCAGGACACCAGTCCGCCGCAATGGAAGATTCTCGAAGCGCTGACAGCCGAATTCTTCGCCGGAGCGGGAAGCCGCCCGTATCCCCGCACGTTCTTCGCGGTCGGCGACGAGAAGCAGTCGATCTTCTCATTCCAGGGCGCGGCGCCGCATATGTTCCATGCGATGCGCGGGATCTTCGCCAGGTCCTTCCGCAACGGCGGCTTCGAACATGTCATGTTGAAGTCATCGTTCCGCTCTGTGCCGGCCGTGCTCGGCATGGTCGATCGGGTCTTCGCAGTCGCCGAACATCAGAAGGGCCTCGTCACCGACGATCCCTGGATGGGGCATGACGCTCTGAAGCATTCTTTGCCCGGGCTGATCGAGGTTTGGCCGCCGGTCGCGCTCGAACCACCCCCGGAGCCGCGCGACTGGCGCCTGCCGCTCGACCTCATGGACGAGAGCGCGCCTGCGGCCGTTCTCGCCGAGCGCATCGCCCGCAAGATCGGCGCGCTGATCGCACCGGCCTCGGGCGAATATGTGCATGACTCCGACAAGCGCTTTCGTCCCATCAGAGCCGGCGACATTCTGATCTTGGTGCGTACGCGCGGGGCCTTTTTCGAAGCCGTGATCCGCGCCTTAAAGCAGCACGACGTGCCTGTCGCGGGAGCGGACCGGCTCGACCTCTTGGGCCATATCGCGGTCATGGACCTGATCGCCGCCGGGCGCGCGGCACTTCTGCCGCAAGACGATCTGACGCTCGCGAGCGTGTTGAAATCGCCGCTCGTCGGGCTTGACGACGACGACTTGTTGACGATCGCGCCCGGCCGCTCCGGTTCGCTCGTCGACGCGCTCGCCGCCTCGCCGCAGGCGACGCACCAGGCGGCGCATGAGACGATTCTGCGCTGGCGCGCCCGCGCCGCGCTTTCCCCCTTCGATTTTTATGCGCGGCTCTTGAGCGAAGACGGTGGGCGCCGCGCCATGCAGGCGCGGTTAGGGCCAGAGGCCTGCGATGCCATGGATGAATTTCTCCGCTTGGCTTTGCGCGTCGAGAAGGAAGGCTGTTTCTCGCTGCCGAGCTTCCTCGCGGAGCTCGAGGACATCGATCTTTCGATCAAGCGCGACATGGAAGCGGCGAGCGACTGCGTCCGCGTCATGACCGTGCATGGCGCCAAGGGGCTCGAAGCCAAGATCGTCTTTCTGCCCGACACATGCGGCGCGCCGAACGGGCGCCACGACCGCAAGATCCATGTCTTGGATGGACGCGCGGATGGCAGGCATGCGCTGGCCTGGTCGGGGCGTATGGATGACGATCCGCCGGCGGTGGCCGCGGCACGCCAAAGTGCGCGCACTGAGGCGGAGGATGAACATCGCCGCCTTCTCTACGTCGCCATGACCCGAGCCGAGGAGCGGCTTTATATCAGCGGATTTCATGGCAAGAACGCACCGGGCGATCTCGCCTGGAGCCGGATGATCCAAGCCTCGCTCTGCGGCGACTTTGTCGAGGTTCCGGCTTTTTGGGGTGACGACGAGACGATCCTGCGATGGCATGCGCCGGGCGCCATCGAATATGAACGCGCCGCGGCCAAGGAACGGGCGACCGAGCGCGCCGATCTGCCCGACTTCCTCAGGCGTCGGGCGCCGCGGGAGACCACGCCTCTCCCACCGCTCAAACCTTCGACGGCGCTCGCCGCCGCCGAGCCAATCTATGACGAGAGCGCCGCCGCCCTGCCCCGCGCCGCGCTGGAGCGCGGCCGGCTGATGCATATTCTTTTGCAATATTTGCCCGATGTCGCGACGGACGCGCGGCGCAGGACGGCTGAGGCTTTCTTGGCCGCGCGCGCGAGCGACCTTGATGCCGGCTTGCGCGAGGCTCTGATCGGCGAAGCGCTCGCGGTGCTTCAGACCCCTGCGCTCACCGATCTCTTCGGAGCGCGCGCGCGGGGTGAGGTGGCCATAGCCGGGCGGATCGTCGGCCCTGATGGGCGGATGCGCGAGGTCAGCGGCCAGGTCGATCGCATCGTCGAGACCGAGCGTGAGGTGATTGTCGCCGACTATAAGACAGGCGGCCCTTGCGAGGCGGCGGCGACGCCGCCAGCCTATCTCGCCCAGATGGCGCTCTATCGCGCGGTGCTCGCGTCGCTCTGGCCGGGCAAGCGCCTGCGCATGCTGCTCATCTGGACGGCGGGACCGAAGGTGGTGGAGCTGGAGCAGGCGGCGCTCGACGCGGCGCTGGCCACTTTTACCGGTGAGATTGAGTACATTGCTCCGTCATTGCGAGCGTAGCGAAGCAATCAGTCATCAGCATGCGCACACCTTCTCCTTGTGCCCCGCGAAGCGGGGCAGATGAGGGGTTACGCTCATGCCGATACTTGCACGGTCGTAACCCCTCACCCGGTCGGCTCCGCCGACCACCCTCTCCCATAGGGAGAGGGTGCGCCGTGCCTTCGGCTTGACGCGCCGGAGCGCGCTTCCTACCTTGGAAGCGAAAGCCGGCGGATTTGCCGCGGCCAGATGAAGAGGCGCCCATGGCCACCGTGAAAGTCACCGATGCCACGTTCAAGACCGAGATTGAGGGCGCGAAAGTGCCCGTGGTCGTGGATTTCTGGGCGGAATGGTGTGGCCCCTGCAAGATGATCGGCCCGTCGCTCGAGGAGATCGCCGAGGAGATGAAGGGGCAAGTCACGATCGCCAAGCTCAATGTCGACGAGAACCCCGGCGTCGCTGGCGCCTTCGGCATCCGCAGCATCCCGACCCTGCTTCTGTTCAAGAACGGCAAGATGGCGTCCTCGAAGATCGGCGCCGCGCCGAAGGGCGAATTGAAGAAATGGATCGCCGCCGCGATTTGACGCCGCGCGGCGACCTAGAAGCTTGGCAAGGGACCTCGCGAGAGGTCCTTTTTGCTTGCGGTGAACGCGCATGACCTACGCCGTCAAAGAGATCTATCGCACACTGCAAGGCGAAGGCGCGCAGAGCGGCCGCGCCGCGGTCTTCTGCCGCTTTGCCGGCTGCAATCTCTGGTCCGGGCGGGAGGCGGATCGGGCGGATGCCGAATGCTCCTTCTGCGACACGGATTTCGTCGGCACCGCCGGGCCGGGCGGCGGACGATTCGATGCCCCGCAAGCCCTCGCCGACGCAATCGCGCGGCAATGGGATGGGCCTCGTGAGCGCGCGCTGGTCGTCTTCACCGGCGGCGAGCCGCTGCTGCAGCTCGACGCGGCGCTGATCGCCGCGATGCATGCGCGCTGCTTTTCCTGCGCGGTCGAGACCAATGGCACGCTCATGCCGCCTGCCGGCCTCGATTGGATTTGCGTCAGTCCGAAGGCCGGCGCGCCGTTCGTTCTGCGCGCCGGCGACGAGCTGAAGCTTGTCTTTCCGCAGCAAGGGATTGACCCTGCGGAGCTCGAAGGGCTTGCCTTCGATCACTTCTTTCTGCAACCGATGGATGGGCCGGACCGCGTCGCCAATACGGAGAAGGCGGCGGCCTATTGCCTGGCGCATCCGCGCTGGCGCCTCAGCTTGCAGACCCACAAGCTCATCGGCTTGCCTTAAGATCGCGACATGAAGATCACCCAGGCCTTTTCCTTCGAAGCCGCGCATTTCCTGCCGAATGTCGCCCCGACGCATCGCTGCCGCGGCATGCATGGCCATTCCTATCGTGTGGAATTGAAGCTCGAAGGCCCGGTCGATCCGATGACCGGCTTCGTCGTCGACTTCTTCGCGATCGAAAAGGCGGTCGAACCGCTGCGCGCCGAACTCGACCATCATTGCCTGAACGAGATTAGCGGTCTCGAGAATCCGACCGCGGAAAACATCGCGGTGTGGATCTACGACCGCATCAAAAAGGCGCTGCCGCAACTTGCTTCCGTGATCGTGCACGAGACGAAGAATTGCTCAGCCGAGTATGATGGCGGTTGAGCGCTTGCGTTCCTTCTCCCCTTGCGGGAGAAGGTGCCCCGCGAAGCGGGGCGGATGAGGGGTCGCGCAAATCCCGCCAGTTTCGGACCGCTCTTACCAATCAAAGGTCTGAGGTGCGACCCCTCACGCGGCCGGCTCCGCCGGCCACCCTCTCCCGCAAGGGGAGAGGGTTGCGCTGTGTGACTCACGCGATCGTATCGACCACGCCGCCATCCACCCGAAGCGCCGCGCCCGTGGTCGCCGAGGCCTGCGGCGAGGAGACATAGACGACCATATTGGCGACTTCCTCGATGCTCGCGGCGCGCTGAATGATGGAACTCGGCCGATGTTCTTTCACGAAGGCGGCCGCCGTCTCTTCGACAGAAGCGCCTTTTGCGGCAGGCACATGCTTCAGCATGTCAATCACCCCTTCCGACAGGGTCGGGCCGGGCAGGACGGCATTGACGGTAACACCGGTGCCGGCAGCCCGCTTGGCTAATCCGCGGGAGATCGCAAGCTGCGCCGTCTTGGTGAAGCCGTAATGGATCATCTCGACCGGAATGTTCAGCCCGGATTCGGAGGAGATGAAGATGACGCGTCCCCAATTGCGCTTGATCATCTCCGGCAGATAGGCGCGCGAGAGACGCACGCCGGACATGACGTTGAGCTCGAAGAAGCGCGTCCATTCGCTGTCCGGAATGTCGAAGAAATCCTGGTGGCCGTAAATCCCGACATTATTGACGAGGATGTCCGGCGAAGGCGCGGCCTTGATGAGCGCGTCGCAGCCTGCCGCCGTGCCGAGATCGGCCGCGACGCCATGCAAACGAGCCTTTGGCATGGCCTTCTTCAAAGCGTCGATGGCCTTCTCGATCGCCGCCTGCGTGCGGCCGTTGACGACGACCTCCGCGCCGGATTCGGCGAGGCCCTTGGCAATCGCGAAGCCTATGCCGCGCGTCGAGCCGGTGACCACGGCGCTCTTGCTTGACAGATCGATGAGCATGGGAGTTCCCCTGAAATGAGGGCGCAAGGCTTGGCCGAGACATTGGGTTCGAGTGGGCGAAAGTCGAGAGGCGCCTGCGATATGCCGCGCACAGGTGGTCAGAGGGGGCTATCGCGCCTAGGAGATTGGCGCGAGACGGTCTTTCGCCGATCTCGAAAGCGTTCTAAGGCAAATCTGATGCGCAAAATCGAACCATCGTGATGAACGACCTCGCCGACATGGACCGACCGCCCATGCAGGGACTGGCGAG
>DATFNQ010000061.1:0-3127 GCA_035266305.1 Methylovirgula sp. | reverse complement strand
GGATGTCGTTGTCTTTCGGCGCGGCCACGTTAATGCAGATGCCGGCGTCGAATGCAACGCCGGGCGGACGGTTCAGTGCCAGTTGATAAAATGATGGACGGCATTGAGCCCGACCAATCCGACGAAAATGAGATAGAAGGCAACGATGTAGCTGAGAAGCCGTGGCATGATCAAAATGAGTATCCCGGCAATGAGGGCGACAAGCGGCGTGATATGAGCGGCGGTGATGACCATAGTTTTTCCTCGGGTTGGGGAGACGAAAAGAGAGCCGAGCGAGACCGGAAGGGCCCGGCTGCAGGAGAACGCGCAGGGGCGAGTTGGGTTCTAGCAGATTCCGGGAAATTGGGAACCGCTTGTCCGTCATGCCGGGGCCGAGCCAAGCGAGGAGCCCAGCATCATCCCTCGATCATCGCGAAATCGGCGACGGCGCGGGTTGCGGCACGGATTTCGTTGAGCAGTTTCAGCCGATTCTCGCGCAGCGCCTTGTCCTCGACATTGACCGTCACCTTGTCGAAGAAGGCATCGACGCTAGCCCGCAGTCTCGCCATAGGCCGCATGGCGGCCTCGAAGTCGTCCGCTTCGATAGCTTTGGTAGCCGCCGCCTTGGCACGGTCGATCTCCTCCGCAAGCGTCTTTTCCTCAGTTTGCTGGTAGAGCTTCGGATCGGGCGCGTCGGTATATTCGCGGCCGTCTCTTTTTTCCTCGATGCGGATGATGTTGGTCGCGCGCTTGTAGCCGGCAAGCAAATTCTTGCCGTCATCGGTATCGAGGAATTTTCCCAGCGCCTCGACACGGCGGACGATGAGAAGAAGATCGTCCTGACCTTCCAGCGCGAACACGGCATCGACGAGATCGTGCCGCGCGCCTTGCTCGCGGAGCTGAACTTTTAGACGATCGGCAAAGAAGGAAAGAAGGTCTAGGTGTTGAGGATATGGCAATACCATCGTCAGCGGCAGGGGTGGTTCCGTCCGTTCTATTCTCCCACCCATTGTCGCCTCGATCCTCCGGTCGATCTCAAACTGTCGAAGTCTGATCGCGGCAAAGACAATGCCAAAATGATCCGAAAATTGCGTCGCCAAGATCGGGAGTCGCAGATTGCCTTCGAGGATGATTCGGATGACCCCCAAGGCTGCTCTACGGAGTGCATAGGGGTCTTTGCTCCCTGTCGGCTTTTCGCCGATGGCCCAGAAGCTGATTAGGGTATCGATTTTATCGGCAAGCGCGACGGCGACTGAGACGGAATCGGACGGCACCAGATCCTCAGGGCCTCTTGGCTTGTAGTGGTCCTCACAGGCGTGGGCGACCGCTTCATCCTCGCCCTGTTCTTCCGCGTAATATTTGCCCATTACGCCTTGCAGCTCGGGGAATTCGCCGACCATTTCGGTGAGCAAGTCCGCTTTACATAGGCGCGCGGCGCGTTTGGCTTTCTCCACATCGGCGCCGACCAGCGGCGCCAGCTCCGCCGCCAGCCGCTCGATGCGCTCGATGCGATCCCATTGCGTGCCGAGCTTTTCATGGAAAACGATCTGCTCGAACTTCCGCAGCCGGTCTTCCAGTCGCGTTTTGAGGTCGGTTTCGTAAAAGAACTTCGCGTCGGCGAGCCGGGCGCGGATGACGCGCTCGTTGCCGGCGACAATCGCCGCGCCGCCGTCCTCCGCTTCGATATTGGCAACCAGGATGAATTTGTCGACCAGCTTGGCGTGCGCCGCGTCGCGCAGCACGAAGCATTTCTGGTTGTTGCGGATGGTGGCGCGGATCACCTCCTCGGGAATTTGCAGAAACTGCCGATCGAACGATCCCATCAGCACCACCGGCCACTCGACCAGCCCGGCGACTTCGGCCAAAAGGCCGTCATCCTCGATCAGTTCGAGCCCTTGCGCGAAGGCGAGATGCTTCGCCTCGGCGAGGATGATGTCGCGCCGCCGCTCGGCGTCGAGCACCACCTTGGCCTTGTCGAGCTTGTGCTGGTAGTCGGCGAGCCGGCGCACGGTGAACGGCTCCGGCGCCAGGAAGCGATGGCCGCGCGTCTGGTTGCCCGCCGCGATGCCGTCGACCGAAAACGGCACGATGTCCGGCTCCTCGGTCTCCGGTCCGAACGTCGCCACGATGGAATGCAGCGGCCGCACCCAGGTGAGCGCGCCGGGCTCTCTCGACCGGGCGCCCCAGCGCATCGATTTCGGCCACGGAAAATCTCCAATAACCTCCGTCAAAATTTCAGCGATCACTTCGATCGCCGCCCGCCCCGGCTTCTCGATCACGGCGACATAGAAGTCGCCCTTCTTGTCGGGCTGCACCTTCGCTTCGCCGATCGATTTCAGCCCCGCGGCTTTGAGAAAGCCGGCGATGGCGTTCTCCGGCGCGCCGACGCGCGGGCCCTTCTTCTCCTCGCGCGCGTCCGGCTGCCGCACCGGCACGCCGTGCACCGCGAGCGCCAGCCGCCGCGGCGTCACGAATGCTTTGGCGCCGTCGTAAACAAGCCCCGCGTCGACCAGCCGATCAGTGACAGCTTTTCGTAAATCCTCCGCCGCGCGCGCCTGCATGCGCGCGGGGATTTCTTCGGAGAAAAGCTCGAGCAGAAGGTCGGGCATCAGGGCAGCGTCTTGTGGGTCCCGTCGCACAGCGGCTTTTTCGCCGAGCGCTTGCAGGCGCAGAACCAAACCTCCGCGGCAGCCTCCGGCTTGAATTCGATGGGCGTGAAGCTAGTGACTTTGTGCGAACCGTCGCAGAACGGCTGCGACTTCGAGCGGCCGCAGGCGCACCACCAATAGCTCTTGCCGGCCTCGACTTTGACCGGAATTGACCGCCGTCCGCCGATTTCAGGCATTTCGCTCATTTCGTCCAACCTCCACCTTCGGTCGCGAGCCACGCCTCGCCGCACGCTTTGGCGAGCTCGCGCACCCGCAAAATGTAACTCTGCCGCTCGGTCACCGAAATCACGCCACGCGCATCGAGCAGATTGAACACATGGCTCGCCTTGATGCATTGATCATAGGCCGGCAACGCCAGCTCGTTACGCTTGTCCTTGCCGCCGATCTGCAAAAGCCGCTTGCACTCGTCCTCGGCGTCCTTGAAGTGGCGGAACAGCATCTCGGTGTCGGCGGCCTCGAAGTTGTAGCGCGAATATTCC
>DATFNQ010000060.1:0-44216 GCA_035266305.1 Methylovirgula sp. | reverse complement strand
CCAGGACGACGCCCGTGAGCACCAGGAGAATGGCAGGTGGAATTTTCAGCCGCGCCGCAATAACGGCGACCGCGGCAATGACGATCAGCAGCAACACCAGAATTTGGATTGTCGTGATCATGTTCGCCCGGCTCTCGCTGCGAACAGCTTATCCATTCGGTTCGAAGTGAGGAAGCGGCTGGGGAGTGCCGAGGCCGCAATTCTTGCGCCTCGTCAGCGATCGGCTAAGCCAATTTCTTCCTCAGTCGAATGAGCTTTAAGCAAGCGCGCCGCCGTCTCGACGGACTCATCTGCTCGAGGGCGTTCGCAATGCCGTGAGCCTCTATAGGGAGAGCGGGCCACAGACCTTCCATTCCGTTCACGTCGAAGCCGCAGCACGCGTCGCCCAGCTTGCGCGAGAAGCGGGCGTCGAGCGGCCTCATCCATCGCGTCGCGGTAGCTGGACCGGCGGCTATATCGGCGGGTGTTGAATGATGATCATTTCCTGGGCCGAATCGTGGGCGAAGCAAATCTTGCAACGAGCCGCATATTGCAAATCACCTTTTTATTTCAATATGTTGCGTATGGTGGGCGCGACAGGGATTGAACCTGTGACCCCTCCCGTGTGAAGGGAGTGCTCTCCCGCTGAGCTACGCGCCCATCATCATGAGTACCGCTGGCAGCCTTGCCGCACCCGCTGCGCAGGCACCAAGGCGCCAGCGATCCGGTTTACGAAAGCCGAATCTGCCGAGTCAAGGCGCCGAGCGGCGGCGCTGAGAATCAGGCCCTTTCCAGAGGTCGGCGACCGCGTCCCACAGGTCGTCGAAATGCGAGATCACGCGGTTCGGCCCATAGGTCGCGACCGGCTGGTCGGTGTAGCCGAAATCGACCGCGATCACCGGGACGCCGGCGTTCTGCGCCGTCTCGATGTCGATCTTCGAATCGCCCACCATGATCGTGTTCTCGTGGCTGCCCCCGGCTCTCTCGATCGTCATGAGAAGGGCGCGGCGATCAGGCTTGCTCACCGGAAACGTGTCCTTTCCGCAGATCGCCTGGAAACGATTCGCGACGCCGAGCGCCTCGAGCAGCATGACGGACGCCTGTTCGATCTTGTTGGTGCAGACAGCGAAGCGCCAGCCGGCCGCTTCGAACCGGTCGAGGGCCGCCGCGACGCCCGGATAGAGCGTCGTGGCATCGGCCATATGGGCCTCGTAGTGGCTCAGAAAATCCTCGAACAGGCGGTCGATCTCTTCATCCGGCAGGCGCGCCCCGGCATGCGCGAGGCCGCGCTCGATCATCAGCCGGGCGCCCCCGCCGACCATGGCGCGGGCGGTCTCGAAGGGCAGGGGCCGCAGACCCTCGCGGTTGAGGATCATGTTGAGAGTGGCGACGAGATCGGGCGCCGTTTCGGCGAGCGTACCGTCGAGATCGAAGACGAGGAGAGGCGTTGTCATAGGCTCCGCATAGGGCCGGGCGGCGCGCGGATCAAGCGCGCCATGGCCGCAGCCGATGCGCTTCCGGCAAGGCTCGCGTATAAGGATTCAGCCGATTCGCGGGGCCCGATCATGCGATTTTTTCTGCCACCTGTCGCCTTTCGCTGGATTTGCCTTGGGCTTGCGTGCTGCGCCACGCCCGCCTTGGCGGCGAACTACGAATTCCTCGCCGCGCCGGAAAAAGATCTGAACCGCATCTATAGGCTCGATCGGGCCACGGGCGAGGTCGGTGCCTGCCAATATGGCCTGAAGGAGGGAACGATCGGCGTGACGCTCTGCTACCAGCCTGGCGAAGGCGCCGGCCCGCAGGGGTCGAGCGACTATGCGCTTGTCGCCTCGAGCCATGAGCGTGAGGGCGGCGTCTTCCGCGTCGATCTGCGCACCGGGATGATGTCGATCTGCTATGTGCTGAACGACGCGGTGGTTTGCACGCCGCAGGCCAAATAGGCGCGCCGATCTTCCGGCTTCGTAGCCCCGCGCTGGTTGACGCGGCTGAGGCCAGGGCCTAACCGCACAGCATGAACGACCGGGAAGAAGCAAAGCGCCGGGCCGCGGCCGCGGCCATTGACCTCGTGCGCCCCGGCATGCGGCTCGGCCTTGGCACCGGCAGCACGGCGGCGCATTTCGTGGCTCTTCTGGGAGCGCGCGTCGCGCAGGGGCTAAAGGTGGTTGGTGTGCCGACATCGGAGCGCACCCGCGCACAGGCGCATGCACTCGGCATTCCGCTTGCGACCTTGGACGAACTCACGGAACTCGATCTCACCATCGACGGGGCGGATGAATTCGACCTGCAGCTGCGCCTCATCAAAGGCGGCGGCGGCGCGCTCTTGCGCGAAAAGATGGTCGCCGCGGCTTCGCGCCGGATGGTTGTCGTGGCCGATTCATCGAAGGCCGTCGAAAGCCTGGGGAAGTTCCCGCTCCCTGTCGAGGTGGATCGGTTCGGCCTTGAGGCGACGCGAAGGTTGATTGCGCGGGAGGCGGAAGTTGTTGGCTGTATCGGCGCAATCGAACTGCGCAAGACGCCGCATGGCCAGGCTTTCGTTTCCGAAGGCGGCCATTATATCGTCGATTGCTCCTTCGGCTCCATTCAGGCGCCCGAGGAACTGGCCGAGCGGCTGATCGCGATCCCCGGCGTCGTCGAGCACGGGCTCTTCATCGGTCTGGCGAAGGCCGTGATCGCGGCAGGGCCCGAAGGCGTCGAAGTCCACGGGAGCCTCAAATAGTGGCGGAATTCGATGTCGATCTCTTCGTCATTGGGGCGGGATCGGGCGGCGTGCGCGCCGCCCGCATCGCCGCCGGCTACGGCGCGAAGGTCATGGTCGCCGAGGGATTCCGCATCGGCGGCACCTGCGTGATCCGCGGCTGCGTGCCGAAGAAGCTGATGGTGTACGCCAGCCGCTTCGCGGACGATTTCGCCGACGCGGCGGGATACGGCTGGAGCGTGCCGCAGGCGACATTCGACTGGGCCAAGCTCGTCGCCGCCAAGGAGAAGGAGATCTCGCGGCTCTCCGCCATCTATCGCACGCATCTCGAAGGCGCCGGCATCGAGATCGTCAAAACGCGGGCGGTCGTCGAAGACGCGCATAAGGTCAGGCTTCTCACCGATGATCGCGTCGTGAGCGCCCGCGTCATTCTCGTCGCGACCGGCTCCGCGCCCTTCCTGGCTCCGGACATACCGGGCCTCGAACATACGATCACGTCCAACGAAATCTTCGATCTGCGTGAGCTGCCGCGCCGCATATTGATCGTCGGCGGCGGCTATATCGCGGTCGAATTCGCCTCGCTGCTGGCGCGGCTCGGCAGCCACGTCACGCTCGCCATGCGCGCCGAGAATATTTTGCGCGACTTCGACGAGGATCTGCGGATTTCGCTGCGCGACGCCCTGGCCGAAGCGGGCGTTATGTTCAAGTTCACCAATCTGCCGACGCGCATCGACAAGAGGGCGCGTGGCCTCGCAGTGTCGCTCGTCAATGGCGAACAGCTTGACGTCGATCAGGTGATGGTGGCCACCGGTCGGCATCCACACACGCAGGGGCTCGGGCTCGAAAAGCTGGGCGTCGCCTTGGACGCGGTCGGCGCGATCAAGGTCGATCAATGGTCGCGATCGACGGTCCCCTCAATCTATGCGGTCGGCGACGTGACCAACCGCGTCGCCTTGACGCCGGTGGCGGTGCGCGAAGGCCATGCTTTCGCCGACACCGTCTTCGGCGACAAGAAGCGAGCGGTCGATCACACGAACATTGCGACCGCCGTGTTCACCACGCCGGAACTCGGCACCGTGGGCCTGACCGAAGCCGAGGCGCGGGCGCAATATGCCTGCGGCGACGTTTATGCGACGCGCTTCCGGCCGCTGAAGTCGGCCCTGTCCGGCCGCAAGGACACGGTCTTGATGAAGATCGTGGTTGACGGCGAGACTGACCGGATTCTGGGCGTGCACGTGCTCGGCGAAGCCGCCGCGGAAATGGCGCAACTGCTTGGCATCGCGGTGAAAATGGGCGCAACG
The DNA here is from genome assembly GCA_035266305.1 of Methylovirgula sp. Taxonomy (GTDB): domain Bacteria; phylum Pseudomonadota; class Alphaproteobacteria; order Rhizobiales; family Beijerinckiaceae; genus Methylovirgula. Next base: position 40,241 of record DATFNQ010000060.1, on the reverse strand, counting down.
AAAGCCGATTTCGATGCGACTGTGGCGGTCCACCCAACCTCAGCCGAGGAATTCGTCACTCTGCATTCCCGCACCGCGCGCTGCGAGCAGGTCAAGCTCGATCCCGGCGAGGCGGCGGCGCTTCCGGATGAGGAGAGAATGGCGTGAGGCTCCGGAGCTTGGCTGGGCGGCCAAAGAGGCAGATCGCGGTCGCCAACCGCCGCGGGTCCGTGTAAAAGGCGCCAGTCGCGCATACCTTCTCCCTGTGGGAGAAGGCGCCCCGCGAAGCGGGGCGGATGAGGGGTTACGACCCATCCAAATTTGCCGCGTTGTAACCCCTCACCCGGCCGGCCATAGCCCTGCGCTTCGCGCAGGGCGTATATAAAGTGATGGGCGTGCGACCACCCTCTCCCACAGGGAGAGGGGTCGCGCCCATCTTTGGACTGGATCTATGCCGATCGAACAATGGTCGCCGGAGAGCTGGCGGACGAAGCCCATGGAGCAGGCGCCGGTCTTCCCCGACGCCGCCGCGCTCGCCGACGTCGAGCGCCAGCTCAGCACGTTTCCGCCGCTCGTCTTCGCCGGCGAGGCGCGCAAGCTGAAATCGCTGCTCGGCAAGGCGTCTAAGGGCGAAGCCTTCCTGTTCCAGGGCGGCGATTGCGCCGAGAGCTTCGCCGAGCACGCGGCCGACAATATCCGCGATTTCTTCCGCGTCTTCCTCCAGATGGCGGTGGTGATGACCTTTGGCGCCGCTCTGCCGGTCGTCAAAGTCGGGCGGATCGCCGGCCAGTTCGCCAAGCCGCGCTCCGAGCCGATGGAGACGAAAGGCGGCGTTTCCCTGCCGAGCTACCGCGGCGATATCGTCAACGACATCGCCTTCACCGAGGCGGCGCGCACGCCCGATCCGGTCCGCCAGCTCGATGCCTATCGGCAGTCGGCGGCGACTTTGAACTTGCTCCGCGCTTTCGCCTCGGGCGGCTATGCCAATCTCGAGAACGCGCATCGCTGGATGCTCGGCTTCATCAAGGACAGCCCGCAATCGGCGCGCTACCAGGAGCTCGCGGACCGGATCACCGAGACGCTGGGCTTCATGCGGGCGATCGGGCTCGATCCTGAGTCGCATCAGGAATTGCGGCAGACGGATTTCTATACGTCGCACGAAGCTCTGCTGCTCGGCTACGAGCAGGCGATGACGCGCGTCGATTCGACGACCGGCGATTATTACGCGACGTCGGGCCATATGCTCTGGGTCGGCGACCGCACGCGGCAGGCCGATCACGCCCATATCGAATATGTGCGCGGGATCAAGAACCCGCTCGGCCTCAAATGCGGCCCCTCGCTCAAGCCCGATGAGCTGCTTCAACTGATCGATATTCTCGATCCCGAGAACGAGCCGGGCCGGTTGACGCTGATCTGCCGCTTCGGCGCGGACAAGGTCGGCGATCTTCTGCCGAAGCTCATCCGCGCGGTCAAACGCGAGGCCCGCAACGTGCTCTGGGCCTGCGATCCGATGCATGGCAATACGATCAAGGCTAAGAGCGGCTACAAGACGCGGCCGTTCGAGCGCATCATCGGCGAGACCCGCACGTTCTTCGCCGTGCATCAGGCAGAAGGCACGTATGCCGGCGGCGTACATCTCGAAATGACCGGGCAGAACGTCACCGAATGTACCGGCGGGGCGCGCGCCATCTCAGAGGCGGATCTCTCGGATCGCTATCACACCTATTGCGATCCGCGGCTCAATGCCGAGCAGGCGATCGAAGTCGCCTTTTTGGTGGCGGAGTTGCTGAAGGCGGAACGCTTGCAGCGTCCGAGCGCCGAGGTCGCGGCGGAGTAGAGTGAGGTTGCGGGATGCAATGTTTCGCTGGCCTCCGTTGCGCTGCCAACGTCATTGCGAGGAGCGAAGCGATGAAGCAATCCAGAAGCCTAAACGAAACTGGATTGCTTCGCTTCGCTCGCAATGACGCTTTCACATCGAGACATTCTCCCGGAGAAAGGCCGTGTAACCGGCCTCATTCAACGTGCCGCCCGCCAGCGCAATGACAGCTTCCGCCGCAGCGTCCTCCGCCGTGGCAAAGCGATAGCCGTTGAGCTCGAGGAACAGGATGCCGATCACGAACACGGTGCGTTTGTTCCTGTCCACGAAAGGGTGGTTCTTGAGGCTTCCGGCCGTATAGGCGCTCGCCATATCGACCAGATCGACCTTGCTGCCGTATGACGCCAATTGCCTTGGTCGCGCGAGCGCGGATTGGAGCAATCCTTCGTCCCGCACGCCGGGCGCGCCGCCGTGCAGCGCCAAAAGCGATCATGCGCCAGAACTTCAGGTTCCTCGATCCAGACCGGCTCAGTCATTTCGCAAGGACGTGGAGCGTGTTCCGATAGCGGCGCATGATGTCATCGGCCTTTTCCATCTTCTTGGCGAAGACCGGATCATAGGGGGTGAGGCGATAGCTGCCGTCCGGTGCCTCTGTCACGTAAAGGCTATCGCCTCTGCCGACGTTCATGCGCTCCAGCATCGCCTTCGGGATGATGACGCCGGTGGACGTGCCGATTGTGGTCAGCTTGAGCACTGTCATGCATAAGATAGCTATATTCATTATAATAATCGATAAGCACGTCTAATCAAGCACATGGGAAGAGATTCCTATACCCCGGCTCTCCACTTCGCTGAGGCCTTCCATAATGGCCGGCGAGCATCACGAAAGGCGAGGACGGCACCCTGTCCCCGCTTGCGGGGAGAGGGTAGGGTGAGGGGCCGGGGGATTTGCCACGACCGCAGCTAATCGCCTCGCCCCTCACCCGGCCTCTCCCCGTCTCGCTTCGCTCACGGGGAGAGGAGGTTTAAGTGCTCGGCTTTTCTTCCTCGCTCACCGTCATGGCGGTGCCGCGCCAGACGAAATCGTCCATGAGCCAGGCGTCGAGATAGATCGCCGGCTGCATCAGGTCGCGCAGCAAAAAGAGCAAGGGCAGGCGCCAGGAGAAATACCATTTGTTGGCGAAGGCCAGGATCGTCTCGGCGCAATAGAGCGAGAGAAGCACGAGGCCGGCCGTCAGCGGCACGTTCCAGCCAATGAGATCCGCGGCATAGCTTCCGACCAGCGCCGGCGTGGCGCAGCCCGCCAGGATTTCCGGCAGATAATACGCCGGGAACGTCTTGCGCCGCATCCGCGCCCAGCGGATTTGCCGGTGCCAGACATCTTGGAACGTGCGTCGGCCAAGCGGCTGTTGGAACGGGCTGTCGACGAGATTGATCTTCAGGCCGGCGCGGCGCACGACCTTGGTTGAAGCGGCATCCTCGGCGATCTCGGCGGCGAGCGCGCGTATGCCGCCGCCTGCCTCTAGGACATCGCGCCGCCAGAGCATGTTCTTGCCTTGCGCGAAGCCAGTGCCGGTGCCATCTGCCGCATATTGCCAGCGCGCCTGGTAGGTGTTGAGAAAGGCGATCTCGAACTCGGCCCAGATGTTCTTCGGATGCGAGCCTTGCGGCATGGAACAGACGAGGCCCGTCTTCGGTCCCCAGCTTGCGAAAAGCCGCTGAATATAGTCCCGCGGCATGAGCACGTTGGAGTCCGCGAGGATGATCCAGTCGTAACGCGCCGCGTCCCAGCCGCGCACGCAATTGTTCAGCTTGGGATTGGCGCTGACTTTCTCGTCGCCGATGATGAGCCGGGCGGCCACGTTCGGGTGCGCGGCGATCAGCCTTTCGACGATAGGGACCACGGGGTCGCTCGCCCGCGCCACGCAGAAGATCACTTCGTAGTGCGGATAATCGAGCCGGAAGCTCGAACCCAGTGTCTCTTCGCAGAAATTATCGATGCCGCAGACCGGCCGCACGAGGCTGACGGGCGGCGCATCGGGACGCGGGGGCAGCGGTGTCTTGCGCGGCTTCGCCCGCCGGATCGCGATGCCGACGCTGATAAAATTCAGGATGACCAGGATGAGACAGACGAGGCCTACTCCATAGCCAAAAGTCATCTTTCAAGCCCCCAGCTCCGTCGTCCGTTTCCCATGCAATAGCATAAATGAGATCTGCGGAAGAAATCCCGCGCGTTGCGCCGAATGCATGAAACGCCCCGGCGCGGCGCTTTGTTGCATCTCTCGCCGCGATGAGCCGGGCTCGACACTAAATTGTCAAGGGCGCTTGCGGCTGAGGGGGCGCGGCGGTAGGCCTGAGCGAAAGGAAAATCATGCTTCCCATTGTCCGTTTCGCGCCTTCGCCCACCGGCCGGATCCATATCGGCAATGCGCGAACCGCGCTGATGAACTTCCTCTTCGCCAAGAAGCAGCATGGTCAATTCATTCTCCGATTCGATGACACTGATGTGGCAAGGTCGAAAGAGGAATACGCGGCGTCCATCGAATTCGACCTCGCCTGGCTGGGGATCAGCCCCGATGCGGTCGTGCGCCAGTCGCAGCGCTCTGCCCTTTACCAGGCCGCTGCGGAAAAATTGCGCGCCGCCGGCCGGCTTTACCCCGCCTATGAGACGGCCGAAGAACTTGAGCGTCGCCGCAGACGCCAGCAGGCGCGCGGCCTGCCCCCAATCTATGACCGCGCCGCGCTCGAGCTGACCGCGGCGGACCGCGCCCGGCTTGAGGCCGAGGGCCGCCGGCCGCATTGGCGCTTCAAGCTCGATCATGCCATCGTCCGGTGGGACGATCTCGTCCGCGGCGAGAGCCATATCGACTGCGCCTCCCTATCCGATCCGGTGCTTGTGCGCGAGGACGGAACCTATCTTTATACCCTCCCGTCGGTCGTGGACGACATCGACCTCGAGGTCAGCCACGTCATCCGCGGCGAGGACCATGTTACCAACACGGCGGTCCAGATCCAGATCTTCGAGGCTTTGGCGGGACCGGACGCCGCTCCGCTCTTCGGCCATCATAACCTGCTGACGACCGCCTCGGGCGAGGGGCTCTCGAAGCGCAGCGGCGCTTTGTCGATTGCTGCCTTGCGCGAGGAAGGAATCGAGCCGCTGGCGGTCGCCGCCTGCGCGGTTCTGACCGGGACCTCCGAGTCGGTGCACCCGGTTCATTCGCTCGATGAGCTTGCCGCGGAGCTCGACCTCAAGCATGTGTCGCGAACCCAGGCGCGATTCGACCCGGCGGAACTCAAAAGCCTCTCGGCCCGCACCCTGCATCAGATGAGCTTCGAGGATGCGCGTGAGCGACTCGCCGCAGCAGGAATCTCCGGCCCCAAGGCGGAAGCCTTTTGGCTGGCCGTGCGTGGCAATCTTTCGACTTTTCGCGAGGTCGTCGATTGGTGGCATGTCGTCGTCGGCGAAATCGAGCCGAGCCTCGAAGATGCCGATGTTCTTACCGCGGCGCGCGAGACTCTGCCAGAGGAACCATGGGATGCGGCGACTTTCGCCCGTTGGACGGCGTCGCTCAAAGAGCGCACCCATCGCAAGGGCAAGGCCTTGTTTCATCCGCTGCGGCTGGCGCTCACGGGGCGCGAGCAGGGGCCGGAGCTCGCCGCTCTTCTGCCGCTGATCGGCAGGGTCAAAGCGGAGGCCCGACTATCCGGACGCGCCGCTTGACCCCGTCGGGTCCGGTGACCTCGACCGTCTGCCCCTGGCCTTGCGAATAGGCGGTGCCGTTTTTGACATCGCCGGTCGCGATCCCGGCAGAATCGGTGCTGGCGGTCGGTACCTGCGCGGCGGCCGCGGCGTCTTTCGCCTCAATATCGTCAGGCGTGGCCTTGCCCGGCGTGGTCGACTTGGCGTGCGGATCGGGCTTCGGCCGCGCCATTTCGGCGGATTTTTGCGGCGTGACCATGACGTCGCCTTTGCCACCATAGCTGACGATGCGTTCCGCTTCTGCCAGGGTGTCGGCCCAGGATGCGCCGGGCGGCCGGCAGGTGCAGGCCGGATCAAGGGTCTTCTGATATTTGAGGGCCGCCGGCAGGTCCATGTAAGGGCTGCCGTCGAGCCCGACCGCCGTCTGGATCACTTCCCCCGGCACGCGCGTATAAACGCTGACCTCGGCATTCGGACAGGAAGCCTTGCAAAAATCGGTGAGGCTCTCGGAACCCCCGCGCTCCGAGTAATTCAGCGGGAAGAAGTAGCCATCGCAATGGCGCACGCAAAGCACTTCCGAACCGCCTTGCGGCGTTTGATCCGCCTCGGCCGGCGGCACTTGCTCCAGCGGGTCCTGCGGGGATGGGGCGTTCGGGCTGCTCCGGCCGCCGAAGAGCGATTCGAAGAAGTCGCGCGGTTGCGCCGCGGTATCTCCGCCGCGGCAATAGGCGTAGAAGCGGGCCGCGAGTTGCTGCCTCTCGGGAGACGTATTGGCGCGTGCGCTCGCCTCCACCTGCCCGAGACTGGCCTGCATCTGCTGAATATGGGCGTTCAATCCCGCGCATTGCGGTGGGGGCGGGCTGCCGAAGAACAGGAATTGCTGCCGGTCGCAACCGATCGAGTGCGCGTAGCTCACCGAGCGCTGGATGTCCGAACGTCGTCTTTGCGCCGCGCCCAGATAGGGGTTCGTCCGCGCATTGGCCTCATCGAGCGCCGCGATCTGCGCGCGAAGCCCGGCGCAGTCGATGCCTTGAGGCAGCGCCGCGCCGGGGGCGAGACATATCATCGCCAAGAGAGGAACAGTGACGCGGAGCGCCGCGAAGAACGCGCCTTGCTTCCGGTCTCGGCGGCCACCTGTGGCGGGGCAATAGGCGCCGTGCGATGATCGCGTCATTGAAACCTCATAGGACCGACGCGTCGGTCGATGGGCCGGCCGCATAATCCGGTGATTCGCGGAAGCGCTTTGTGGTCCTTGGCCGGGAAAATTGCCAAGCGGCCATTATTCCCCTTATGCAAACGGGTTGTTGCAACCGGGCGGCGAACCCGTGTTGACCCTGCGGCAGCCTCTTTCTCGATGCGATGGAGCACCTATGATCCTGTCGAATTTGCGGCCAATCCCGCTCGGGGTACGGAGCCTTGCCTTGCTTGCCCTCGCGCCGCTTGGCGATCCGGCGGTCGAGGGTCTGCCATTTCACAGGAGGTGTCTCGGTGTCCTGATGAAGCGCCACGCGAATGCCGCATGGGTCGAGACGCACGCTTCGCGTGCCTCAGCATGAGGGCGATATCCTTCAACATTTGCTAATGCAGCAGCCGCTTCAGGTCTGCGATGCCCTCGTCGACGAGTTCCTCGCCGAAGGCACCCTTGGCCTGCGCCTTCAACACGATTTCGGCGGCTTTCGTCGCCGCGTCGGCGGCGGCGTCACGCACTTGCGCCATGGCCTGTGTCTCGGCGGAGGCGATCCTCTCTTCCGCCTGTTTGGTCCGGCGCCGAACGAATTCGGCGGCGCGCTCATGCGCCTCGCGCGCAATAATCTCGGCCTCGGTCTGCGCCTGAGCAATGATGGCCTTGGCTTCGCCTTCAGCCTCTGCCTTCCTCCTGACGAAAGAAGCGAGCAGCGCCTCCGCCTCGCCGCGCAGATTGGCCGCTTCGGCGAGTTCCGCCGAAATTCGTGCCCTGCGGTTGTCGAGCGCCGCGGTAATCTTCTTGGGCAAGCCAACGTAGGCAAGCAGCCCGATGAAGATGATGAAGCAGATGAACTCCCAGAATTCCGCGTCGAAATGCATGTTGGTTCTCGCGACATCAATCCGAAAATTCGCCGAATGAAATCACGGCGGCGACACACGCTCAAGCCTTCGATTTGGCGATCGCCGAAGCGATTGCTTTCGCATTGGCCGGCTTGCCGGTGATATGTTCGACGATCGCCGCGGCGGTCTCCCGTGCGATCTCTTCGACATTGGCCATTGCCTTGTTTTTCGTCGCCTCGATCTGCGCTTCGGCGGCGGCAAGCTTGGCGGCGAGGCCCGCCTCATGCGCTTTGCGCTTGGCTTCCGTCTCAGCGGCAAGACGGGCATAGGTTTGCTGGGCGAGCGCCTGGGCGCTGGCCCGCGCCTCGGCGAGCGTTTTCTGGTAATCGGCGGCCGCTTGATCGGCTTCAGCCCGCTTGGTGGAGGCGTCGTGGAGATCGCCGCTGATCTTAGCGCGCCGGTCGTGCAGGATGCCTTCGACCCGCGGCAGAGCGAACTTCGACATCAGCAGATAGAGCCCACCGAAACACAGCGCGAGCCAGATGAGCAAGGAGACGAAATTGGCGGAGTCGAAGGGCGGAAAAGGCTTCTCGCCCGCCGCAACATCCGTTGCCACTTGCGTGCCCGTTGCGTGTTCGGTGCTTGCCATGATCAGTCCTGGTAACTCCAAATGTGAGGACGAAGCGCGGACCCCAGAGCAAGCCCGCGCTCCCCGGCTACTTGAGAACGAACAACAGCAGGATCGCCACGAGGAAGGCGAAAATGCCGAGACCTTCCGCCAGCGCCACGCCGATGAAGGCGCGCCCGAACTGGGCGTCGGACGCCGTCGGGTTGCGCAGCGCCCCGGAAAGGAAATGGCCGAAAATCAAGCCCACGCCAATCGCGGCGGCGCCCATGCCGATCGCGGCGAGGCCGGCGCCTACATATCTGGCTGCTGTAGTCACGTCCATTATATGCTCCTGACTATTGGGGCGACCGATCTGTTGTTGCGCTCTTTATTCAGTGGCCCGGATGAATTGCGTCGTTGAGATAGACGCAAGAAAGAATGGCGAAGACGTAGGCCTGCAGAACGGCGACGAGAAGCTCGAAGGCCATCAGCACGACAGTGGCGGCGAGCGGGATCGGCGCGAGGATCGCGGCGACGCCCGCTCCGAGCAAAGTGGCCACGAACCCGGCCATGACTACCAGCGTGATATGGCCGGCAAGCATATTGGCGAAGAGACGAACCGAGAGGCTGATCGGACGCGTCGCGAACGACACGATTTCGACCAAAACGATGAACGGCAACAGAATTGGCGTCACGCCGGACGGGACGAAAATCTTGAGAAAACCAAGCCCGTGCCGATAGAAGCCGATGCCGATGACCAGGAAGATCACCAATATGGCCAGCGAGAACGTGACGGCGATCTGGCTCGTTATGGAGAAGCTGAACGGCAGGAGACCGAAGAGATTGCAAAACAGAACGAACATGAAGATCGCGAAGATGAGCGGAAAGAATTGCATGCCTGCCGTGCCGCCGGTGAGCCGTACCGTCGAGGCGACGAATTCATACGACATTTCGGCGGCCGACTGCAGGCGTCCCGGAACAATGGCGCGTTGCGACGTGCCGACGAACATCAGGAAGCAGATGGCGGCGACGACGAGCACCATGAAAAGCGAGGCGTTCGTGAAGCTGACGTCGATCCCGAACGGATGCCATGCGATGATCGGCTTGACCACAAACTGATGAATCGGATCCATGCCTTGTTCTTCGGCCACTTCTGAAACCTCTAGTTCTGCCGCGATACGGCTGTGCCGCTCCTATTTTGAACCGCGCGTCGAGGCCGCTCCAACAGCCATGCGGTAGACGTTCACCAACCCCGCCACCATCCCGAGGATCAGGAAGATGATGAGAAAGATCGGCCCGGTCTTAAACCAGGCATCGATCTGCCAGCCGATGAGGGGAGCGACAACGATCGCCGTCACGAATTCGGCGAGCGCTCGAAGGCCGAGGTTCGTCGCCGCGCCGAGAGATTGGCGCGCGGAATCGGCGCCGCCATCGTTCGGCTCGGACGGCGCTTGCCTCTTTTCGAGCGCGTCCGACAACTTGGCGAGCCGCGCCTGCAAGCTCGCCTCTTCGCTCTCCGCGTCTCGCCCCATGTCGCGATCGGCCGCGCTCCGATCGTGCGTGTTCTTGCCCTTCGCCATCGCCGTTTCCCGCCCCGCCTGCAGACGGAACAGCGCTCTATAATGTGATCCGGTATGAAAAGCGAGCGCCGCCCGCGTCGAAGGGGCCGCGCGCCGCTCAAGCACAACTTTGCCGCTGGAAACGGGCGCACCTTAAAAACGCCGTGCCAGCCTGTCAAGCTTCCGCGACATCGCGCCAATCGCACAACTCATTCAAAATGCAGGGATTTCATCCCCGGGACTCAAAGCGAAGCGATCCGGAGCGAGCGCGGCAGATGGCCGCGCTCGTGGCTCCGCGCGGCACCGGGCGCGCAACTTTCGATGCAGCGCTTGTCGCGGCCGAGCCATATGTGACAAAACCCGATGTCCGGCGGCGCGTGACGGATGCGGCGCCGACCGGGGTTGGTGCGGAGGGCTCGTGCGTAATCCCGATGCTATTGCCTGACATCGACCATTGCTCGTGACCATCAAGCCTTCCATCTCGGCATTGCTGCTTGCCGCGAGTCCGGAGGATCGGCTGTTTGCGTCGGCCGATCCGCTGTGGCGCGCGGCAAAGCGGCGCTTTGGGCCTCTGCTGGTTGCGGTCCTTCTCTTCCACGCGACGCTGATCGCCATTCTCATCTTGGGGGATCAGCCGGATACCGACGTCAATTTGCGCGACACCGAAATACCGGTCGAAGTCGTTGTGGAACCGCCGCCGCCCCCGCCTCCACCTCCGCAGGAGAAGAAGGCGGAGCCCCAGCAAAAGCCGCCTCCGGAAAAGCAGAAATATGTGCGCGAGGAGAAGCCGGCCTTCGACGCGCCGCGGACCCCGAACAACGAAACTCTGAAACGCCAGAATACCGCCAATGAGACGCGCGCACCTCTCCAAGCCAAGCCTGCTCCGGCCAACGAGACAAAGCCCACGCCCGATCAGCCAAAGCCGGCGCAGAATGCTGCACCCGCTCCAGCCGAACAGACTCAAGCGCCCGACAAGCCGGACAATACGCCAGACGCGGAGCCGCTCGACAAAGCGGCGCCCATAAAGGCGGCGGAGTCCAAGCAAAGAATGAAGCCGGCCAAGCAAAGGGCGACGCTGCCGGACGATCAGAGAACGGCGGTGGCGCGGCAGCTCGCGTCGCTCTTGCCGTCACCGGATTACTCCATCGCTGCGGAAGCCAAGGTCGCACCGGTTACCGGCGGTACGGAGGATATGAGGTATCTATCGGTCCTCTACGGGCTGATCATGCGCCAGCAGCGTTTTCCGTCGAGCTCGCATCCTCGCCATACAAACGCAATGGTCGTCGTCGCTTTCTGGATCGACGAGAGCGGCGCGCTCGTCCATCAGGCGCTGTATCGCACCAGCGGCTATTCGGAACTCGACGAGGAAGCCCTGGCTGACGTCCGACGCGCCGCGCCTTTTCCGGAACCGCCGCCGGGCGAGCCGCATGGTTTCATCGCCCAAATGGTATTTCCGCCGAAATGAGCATCGGGCAGGAGATCGGCCGGGTCTCTTCTGGCCTTGAAAGGCCAGAAGAGATGTCGGTCATTCATGTGCAAGCGCGTCAAGGCCGGCCTTGTAGATGCCGTCGATCGTCTTTTGCGCATCGGCACTGCTGGTGCCCTTCTTGGCCTTATACTTGCCCGTCCAGACGATCTGCGAGACGGCGCCCTCCGGGACGACTTTGATGGTCGAAATATAATGGCTGACCGGTAGCGGGCTCGACACGATCGCGTAAGTATAGCTCATCCCCTTGTCGTCCCACTTCAGCAGGCGCTCGACGATCGTGCCGCCGCCTTTCAAGGTGAGCGTGCGAATCTTGTTGCCATGCGACAATTCGCATTTCGCCACGGCCGGATGCCAATTCGCGATGCCGCAGAAATCGCCGACCTCCTTCCATACCGCATCAGCCGGGCTGGTCGATACGTCTTGGTAGGTCGATTCGAGCGCGGCCGCGGATACGCACGAAAAAACAAGCGCGGCCGAGCCGGCCGCGAGAACAACAAAAAACCTGGTCATTGAGCGTTTCTCCATCCTTCCCCCTCTCGGGATTGCACAGCTTATCCTTGGGTCATGCGAAGAAGCAATCCCGACGCGCAGAAGATTCGTCGTCGCGTCTCGATCGGTGGGCTCCCGGCGATTGCTGCAGCCACCCTTTGCTGGTGCCGGTTAGCATTGAGATTGCTAGGGGAAATCATGCAAACATGTCGCAGCAGGTTCGCCGAACAAAGCGTCGCGGCTCCCCACATATGCGAAACCCCGCGCCGGCGCTGAGGCCAGTGCGGGGTTGGCACTCAAAGCCTGCGTAGAGCCCTCATTTGGACGGCGGCGGCGTCATCGGCTTCATATGGTGATGATGGTGATGGTGGTGATGGTGGTGATGCTTCATCATCATTTTATCCTGCATCGTCGGAGCCGCTTGCGTCGTCTGAGCGATTGCGGGCGTAACCGCAAGCGCGGAAACCAACAGCGTCGCGGCGATAAGCTTCTTGAACACGGCGTGACCTCCCGTTTAGTTGTTAGATGAAATCTGCGAACAGCGTCGCAGGTCGCACCATCATCGGAAGTGGCATGTTAACCTAAGCTGAACAGAAGCTGAGCGAAGCGGCCACCGGTGCGAATGCAAGCTGCGGAATGGCCGCAGTTCGGGGGTGCGCTTTATTCGAGGCTGATCCTTAACCTCAGCTGAATGAAGAGCGCACGCGCTGCTCGCATAGCGCAGCTTTAGGCAGGGCAAGGAGCGGAGTTCGGATGCCCGCTCGGCTTCTTCACACCGCTTCCAGGAACCGCTCAGCTTCAGCAAGTTCTACCGACACGAGCTGGCTGATGCCGCGCTCGGCCATGGTCACCCCGAACAGCCGGTCCATGCGCGCCATGGTGATCGGATTATGGGTGATCGTCACGAAACGCGTGTCGGTCCGCTTGCACATTTCATCGAGGAGATCGCAGAAGCGTTCGACATTCGCGTCGTCGAGCGGCGCGTCGACCTCATCGAGCACGCAGATCGGGGCCGGGTTGGTGAGGAAGATGGCGAAGATCAGCGACAGCGCGATCAGCGCCTGTTCGCCGCCGGAGAGAAGCGTCATCGCTTGCAGCTTCTTGCCGGGCGCCTGGGCGAGGATCTCAAGCCCCGCTTCGAGCGGATCCTCGGATTCGACGAGCCGCAATTCGGCCGTGCCGCCGCCGAACAGGCTGATGAACAGGTCCTTGAAATGCACATTGACCGCGTCGAAGGCGGTAAGCAGTCTTTCGCGGCCTTCTCTGTTCAGGTTGTGGATCGCTTGCCGCAGCCGCCGGACCGCCTCGGTCAAATCTTCCCGTTCGGCGACGAGATTGGCGCGCGAGGATTCAATTTCGACGAGTTCTTCTTCGGCGCGCAGATTGACGCCGCCGAGGCGCTCGCGCTCCTGTTTCAGGCCTTCCAGCTTGGCTTCAATCGCGGCGGCTTGCGGCAGGGCGGCGCCGCGTTCGACCTGGGCGAGCGGCGCAAGCTCATCCGGCTCGCATTGCAGGTCAGCGGCGATATGGTGGGTGAGTTCAGCGAAATGCTCGCGTGCCGCCTCAAGCCGCGCTTCGCTGCGCGCCTTTTCCTCACGCGCCGCGCTCATCTCGTCGAGCGCCGCGCGTCCCAGCCGGTCGGCCTCGGCGAGACGCTGCTCCGCCGCGGTGCGCGCATCGGCGGCCTTGCGGCGCGCTGCTTCCGCCGCCTCGATTTGGTCCAGCAGCACGCGCCGCATGCGGAGGAACTCGTTCGGCGCGTCGGCGAGTTTCGCCCGTTCCGCAGCCCCTTCCTTGAGGCGCGATTCGAATTCGCCGATCTGCGAGAGCGCGCGCTCGCGCCGGTTCCGCCAGGAGCTGCGCTCCTCGGCGACTGCCTGGCGGCGTTTCGCCCGCATCTGGGCGGCGTGAAGAAGCGCTTGCAATTCGGCGCGCGCTTCGCCGGCCGTGGCGCGGTCCTGAGCGGCGGCGGCGCGCGCCGCCTCGAGCTTCATCGAAAGCTCGCTTGCAGCAGGAAGAGCCGCCAAAGCGTCCTGCGCCTTGGCGTGATTGTCGCGTGCTTCGCCGCAGCTCACACTCAGGCGTTGTTGGGCTTCTTCGCGGGCCGAGAGACGCGCCGCGACTTGCGCCTTCCTGCGCTCGGCCGTGGCGGCCTCTTCGCGCGCTGCCTCAAGCTCGCGCAAAGCATCGCGATGGTTTTGTCGGGCTTTGCTCTCGGCCTCTGCCTTGCCGCGCAGATCGGCTTGGGCTCGGTCGGCCGCGGCCTTGAACGCATCGGCGGCATCGCGGGCGATCTCTGCCTCTCGGATCAGATCGTCGAGGTGGTTTTTTTCGGAAAGCCGGCGCGCCGCGGGGGTCGCCACTTCCGCGGCGAGAGTAAAACCATCCCAGCGCCAAAGATCGCCCTCGGTCGAGACGAGCCTTTGTCCGGGCCGCAGGCGCGCCTGCAAAGCCTTGCCTTCGCCTTTTGGGACGACTCCGATCTGGGCGAGCCGGCGAGCAAGCGCCGCCGGCGCTTGAACATGAGCGGCAAGCGGCGCGACATTCTCGGGCAAGGCCGGATCGTGCTTGCCGCTCAATCGCGCCCAATGGGCCGGCGCCGCGACATCGGTCGAAGCATCGAGATCATCGCCGAGCGCAGCGCCGAGCGCCGCCTCATAGCCTTTGGCGACGCTGATCTCTTCGATCACGGCCGGCCAGAGCCCGCCGGTCTCGGATCTCAGCAGCTTCGCCAAGGTCTGCGCCTCTGTTTCGAGGCTGTTGGCGGCGCGCTCGGCAGCTTGAAACGGCGCGCGGGTCAGCGCTTCCGCCTGGCGTGCCTGGGCGTGATGCGATTCGGCGGCGAGCGTCTCCTGCTCGGCGGCTTTCGCCTTGCCGATCGCAGCGTGAAGCGCCGCCTCCAGCCCGGCTTCCGCCCCGGCATCGGCGAGTTCGGCGCGCAGGCTTGCGATGTCTTCGAAGACCCTGGTGAGTTCGGCATCGAACTGCGTGAGCCTTTGCGCCTCATCGCGCAGAGTTTTGCTGAACGCTTCGCGTCGCGCCTCCGCATCTGAAAAGGCGCTTTGCGCCGCGCCGAGCGCCGTCTCGGAGACGGCGAGCACGGCTTCGGTTGCTTCGAGCCGGTGGCGGCCCGCGGCTTCGGCTTGCGCATCATCGGCGCCCATCTCGGCAAGTTCGGCCGACTCCGTGTCGAGCCGCAAGAGAACCGAGGCCGCATCCTCGGTCAAAGCGCGTTCGCGCAAGAGATCCGCGTTCATCTCGGCGATGCGCCGCTCGAGTTCAGCCATCCGCGCCTTGGCGCGTCTCTCTTCGCCGTCGAGTGTTTCTCGGGCGAGCATGAGCTTTTGCAGGTCGCTGCCCGCCGCGGATTCGGCCTCGCGCAACGGCGGCAGCTCATGCGCAGCGACCGCCTGTTGACGGGCCGTTTCGGCCTGCCGCAGCATATCCTCGGCGAGCTTTTTGAGATCGGCTTCGAATTTGCGTTGCGCGGTGCCGAGGTGGGCGGTCGCGTCGGTGTAATTGACGAGCGCGAGCAGCGCCTCATTGCGTCTGATATCGGCGGCAAGGTTGCGATAGCGCGTCGCCTGTCTGGCCTGACGCTTCAAGGCATCGATCTGCAGATCGAGCTGTTTGACCACATCTTCGAGCCGGTCGAGATTGTCTTCCGCGCCTTTGAGCCGCAGTTCGGCCTCATGGCGGCGGGAATAAAGCCCGGCGATGCCGGCTGCCTCTTCGAGAATGCGGCGGCGCTGCTGAGGCTGCACCGCGATGATCTCGCCAATCTGGCCCTGCCGGACAATGGCCGGCGAGCGGGCGCCGCTTGAGGCATCGGCGAACAGCAGTTGCACGTCGCGGGCCCGAACTTCGCGGCCGTTGAGGCGGAAGATCGAGCCCTCCTCGCGCTCGATGCGCCGGGTGACTTCGATGACCTCGGCGTCGTTGAAGGCGGCGGGCGCGCTACGGTCGGCATTGTCGAGAATGAGGCGAACTTCCGCCATGTTCCGGCTTGGGCGGCTGTTGCTGCCCGAGAAGATCACGTCGTCCATCTCGGCGCCGCGCAAGGTCTTCGACGAATTCTCTCCCATGACCCAACGCAGCGCATCGACGAGGTTGGACTTTCCGCAGCCGTTCGGTCCGACGATGCCGGTCAGCCCCGGCTCGATCAGAAAGTCCGTCGCCTCGACGAAAGTCTTGAATCCTGCGAGGTGGAGCTTGGTGAACTTCATGGCGCAGCCCTCATGCCGCGAATCAGGCCATCATACATGAGCGCGCCGCATGTTGCCGGATACCGCCCGAGACCGGTCCCGGGGAAATGTCATAAGCCTTTGCTTCCGCATGGAATGCCCGACAATTGGAATCACCTTCTAGCGGCGATTACGCGCGAAGCGAACCGGGGAGCGCAAGTCGGCGCAGCGCTTTTTCTGTGTGAAACAACTGCCGTCAGGCCTCGACCGGAACGATCATCTTGCCGATCGGCCAAAGGGCGATGCCGGCGAGCTTCAGGTGCGCCCAGGCGAAGGGCAGGCCGATGATCGTGACCGCCAGGATGATGGCGGCGACGATATGGGCGAGCGCCAACCACCAGCCGGCCAGGATGAGCCAGATGATGTTGCCGATCAGGCCGAGCGGTCCTGTGCCGAGGTCCTCGCGGCCGGTCAAGGCGCTGCGGGGAACGGCGCGATAGCCGAAGGGCAGCAAAGTGTAGGCAGCGATGTTGAACGCTGCCCGCGTCCAGGGAAGGCCGATGATCGTCAGCGCCATGATGATGCCGGCGAGCAACCACCCGGCGGCCATCCAAAGCCCACCGGTCAGCAACCAAAGCACGTTCAAAAGCAGCCGCAGGAGCGACATGGCGACCCCATTCCGGTAAGACAGGTGTTTTCAATCCGCGCGACAAGCGCTCTCACCCGATCCTATTTCTTCAGCAGGGGATCGAGCAGCTTGTCGAGCGCGTCGGGGCTGATCTCGCCGCTGATCTTTCTGCCGTTGATGAAAAACATCGGCGTGGCCTCAATGCCGAATTTCTGGGATGCCTGATCCCGCTCGCTGGTGACCTTCTCGTAAAGGCTTTGGTCGTTGATACAGGTCTCGAAGCTCGCCTGGGTCATGCCCGTCTGCTTGAGGAGATTGGAGAGGGCTTCGAGCGGCTTGTCGGTAAACGCCCAGTCCTTCTGATGGTCGAACAGAAGATCGACGACGGCGTTGCGTTTCTGCGGACCGGAGCAACGCGCCAGCATGAAGGCCGCGGTTGCGAGCGGATCGAGCGGGAATTCGCGCAGGATGAAGCGCACTTTGCCGGTATCTACATATTTGCTGACGAGGGTTGGATAGGTCATCGCGTGGAAAGCGGCGCAATGGGAGCAGGTCATCGAGGCATATTCGACGATCGTGACCGGGGCGTCCGCCTTGCCCTGGACAATGTCGGGCAGGGCCTGTTCCGCCATCAGCTGGTCGGTCGGAACGACTGTGCCTTGGGCATGAGCCGGCCTGCTCCAGGTTCCGACAAGCGCGGCCATGCCGGCCAAGGTGAGTGCGGCGGCGGCCGCGAGCTCAAGGAAATTCCGGCGACTCATCAGGGGACGCTTTTTCTGCGAGGGCATGAGCTTTTCCATAGGGGTGGGGAGCCGAGTCGGCGCGGATGCCGAAGAATGCGGCAGTATGGACGAAATCTGCTGTCTTGTGCAGGTCGCGCATGCGGCGGCCGGAATTAAGGCGCGGTAACGCGATCTTCGCTTCAAGCCGGAAAGCTCGGATCACGCGGCGGGCTTTCGGTCAAGAGCGGCGTCCAGCACGCGCGCGCCGAGGCGGCTGAGCGCCCGGCGCAGCGCCTCGTCATGCACGCCCACGACGGCAGCCTCAGCCGCCGCGACGGCCTCGGCCAGGGGCGGACGGCGTGGTGCCTGCGCGGGCCGCCGGCGCGTGAGCGGACCTTGTTTGATCGCGATCCGATCGACTGAGGCAAAGCCCAGATGCGCATTGACGCGCTCGATCACGAGGCCTGAAAGGTGCTGCAGTTCGAGCGCGTAGCCGCCTTCCACCCGGACGACAAGCGTTGCCGGCACGTGGTCGCGCTGGGCTCTGCCGCGCGGCGGCCAGCGTAGACACAAGGGTTCCGACATGGCGGCGAGCCTTTCGCCGACGATTTCCTCCCAAAAGAGCACGATGTCCGATTCGCCGAAGCCCTGCCGGACAAGAACCGGATCGATCGCCGCCCCGACAAGGTCGGCGAGCGGGCGTGACCATGCAGCGGCCTTATGCGAGGGACTTTTCAGCATGGGCTCTTATAACCCGCGCGCGGGACGGTTCAAAGGCCACTGCGCATCCGATCTTGCGCCTGAGCTGCCGATGCCGTTGCAAACGCCACGAGCGCCCGTATGCGGAGCGCGGAAAACCGGCTAAACGAAACAGATGCGAAGAGCTTCTCGCGAGTTGCGGCAGGAGTCGCATATTCCGTCGGAGTTGCACGCCGGCGTGACGTCGGCACTGCTCGCCTGGTACGATCGGCATCGCCGCATGCTGCCCTGGCGGGCGGCACCCGGGGAGCCGTCCGCCCCCTACGTCGTCTGGCTCTCCGAGATCATGTTGCAGCAGACGACGGTTGCGGCGGTCAGGCCCTACTTCGCGGCTTTTCTCCGCCGTTGGCCGGACCTGAACGCACTTGCCGCCGCGCCGAGCGAAGCGGTGATGCGGCAATGGGCGGGGCTTGGGTATTATTCGCGGGCGCGTCATCTTCATGCTTGCGCCAAGCGGATTGTCGCCGAGCATGGCGGCGAATTCCCGAAAAGCGAGGCGGCGCTGCGCTCATTGCCGGGGATCGGCCCTTACACGGCGGCGGCGATTGCCGCGATCGCCTTCGGGCAAAAGGCCGTCGCGGTCGACGGAAATGTCGAAAGGGTGGTCGCCCGCCTTTATGCGATCGACGTGCCGCTTCCGGCCGCAAAGCCGGTGCTGAGGGCGAAAGCCGCGACGCTGGCACCGGCAGAGCGGCCCGGTGATTTTACCCAGGCGATGATGGATCTCGGGGCAATGATCTGCACGCCGCGGCGGCCGGTTTGCGGGCTCTGCCCGCTTCGCGCCTTTTGCCTTGCGGCGGCGCATGCCGCCCCGGAAGATTGGCCGCGTAAATCGGCGAGGCCCGAGCGGCCGAAGCGGCGCGGTGCGGCATTCTTCTTGCGCCGCGGTGAGGCTGTCCTGCTGCGCACAAGGCCTCCGCACGGGCTGCTCGGCGGCATGACGGAGCTGCCGGGTACGATCTGGATGGACACCTGCGATCCTCAGGGAGCATTGCGTGAAGCGCCTTTGATCGTCGATTATCTGCGACTGCCACTGCCGGTGGCGCATGTCTTCACCCATTTTTCCTTATCGCTCGATATTTTCGTGGGCGACGTGGCGGAAGAGACCGAGGCCCCGGTCGGGTGCCGTTGGGTGAAGGACGCCGATCTCGAGGCGGAGGCTTTGCCGAGCGTCATGCGCAAGGTTGTTGCAGCGGTAAGGAGCAGCGGCTGGTGAAGACGCGCGATCAAGGGGCGTCCTTATGAGCGGCCAAGGCGCGGGCGCGGGGCGCGGCCGGCCCCGCTTGACGGTCGAGCTCACCGAAGGCGCTTTTCGGGTCACCTGCGGGGCAAAATCTTTGACGATTTTCGCGGCGGCGGATCTTCCCGGAGCGGCGGCGCCGGTTGATTTCGTCATTCGCCTCGACGAGATCCTGAATTGGGATCCGCCGCATGAGGATAGCGAAGTCGAAACCGAGGATTTGCAGAAGATCGCCGCGGGCGTCACCGCCGAATGCGAAAGGCGGGGCCTGACCGTGGCATTCGAATAAGCGATCGGCGGCAGGCGCCGCGTTTCTCGGCAGGCGCCGCGTTTCTACGGCGCCTCGATCGCGATAGGCGCCGGCGGCTCGACCGGAAAGGTCGTTTCCCAGCCGCCGCCAAGCGCCTTATAGAGCGCGACGATATCGACGGCGACATTCGTCGCGCTGAGCGCCAGTTGCTGCTCGGCCGAAAGCAGCGTGCGCTCAGCGTCAAGCACCGTGATAAATTGCGCGACGCCGTCGTTATAGCGGCTGCGGGCGAGATCGAGCGCCGCGCTGGCGTGCTGGACCTGAAGCTTGAGATCCTGTCGCCGCTCCTGTTCGGTGCGGTAGGCGACGAGCGCGTTGACCACATCATGCCAGGCTTTGAGCACCGTCTCGTGATAGGCGATCGCCGCCTCCTGCTGCTGCGCGTCACGCAGTTCGAGCGTCGCCCTGAGACGGCCGCCTTCGAAGATCGGCAGAGTGACGTTGGGACCCATCGCATATTGGAGCGAGCTGCCCTTCCAAAGGTTGGTCAAGTCCAGGGCCTGGAAACCGACGCTCCCGTTGAGCGTCACGCTCGGATAGAAGTCGCCGACCGCGACGCCGATATTGGCGGTGGCGGCATGCAACTGCGCCTCTGCCTGGCGGATGTCGGGACGCCGGCGCGCCAGTTCGGATGGTATGCCCACAGGTAGCAACGGCGCATGCAAGAGCAGGGCGCGTGGCGCGGCGAGTTCCGCTGCGAGCCGGCCCGGCGGTTCGTCGAGCAAGAGACTCAACGCGTTGATCTGTTCGGATTCCTGGCGTTCGAGATCGGGGATTTCCGCGCGGATCGATTCCTCTTCCGCCGCGGCATTCTCGACATCGAGGCCCGTCACCAAACCCTTTTGCGATCGTTCCTGAGTGACGGAAAGAATGTCATTCGCCGTCGTCAGATTATCGCGGGCAATCTTGATCTGCTCCTGAATGCCGCGCAACTGCACATAATCGCGCGCAAGCTCGGCGAGACTCGAGATGAGAATGTCGCGGCGCTGATCGGCGGCGACATCGACCTGTGCGTCAGCCGCCTCGACCTCGCGTCTTACCTTGCCCCAGAGATCGAGCTCCCAAGAGGCGTCGAACCCCTGTTGCCAGAGGCTGAACGGGCTCGACAGAGTGGTGGCCAGATTGGTGGGGGCGCCCCCCGCGCCGGTGCCGAAGGCGCCGCTCGCCTCCGTCCCCGGAGTCTGCTGGCCGAACAGTCCGAGAAGACCGTTCGCGCTCGCCTTCTCCCTTTCATAGGAGCCGTTGCTGTTAAGCGACGGGAATAGCGCCGAGGCCGTGACGCCGCGCTGAAACCGGCTTTCGGCCAGCCGCATGGTCGCGGTCTGCACGTCGAGGTTGGCCGCGGCGACGCGGCGCTCGAGCGCCGTCAACTCGCGATCCTTGAAGAGAGCCCACCAGTCCGGATCGGGCGGCTCGAGAGACGTTTGGCCGGACTTCTGCGCGTCGCCGAAAAACGATCGCTGCGGCAAGTCCGGATCGGGCGGCGTGAAATTCGGGCCGACCGCGCAGCTGGCGACGAGGGACGCGAACGACAGGCCGAAGGCCAGACGCAAGGTAGTCAACATGAACGATCCCACGCGACAACCCACTCTAGACGAACTTGCAGCCAAGTGGACGCCGATTCACCGCGACGCCTACCACTTTGCTCCATTGCGTGTCCGGATGGCGACACCGTCGCCAACATGCGCTAGTGCCCACCGGCGCCCGCACCGCGGCCGCCTTTGATCGGCGAAAGCAAGAAGCAAAACGGGACCATCGCGAAGGCGACAATCGAACAGAGCAGGAAAACGTCGGAATAGGCCATCACCGCCACTTGCGCGCTGAACATCTGGAAAGCTTTGGCGATCGCGAGGTCACGCGCGGCGCTGGCGACATGGCCCATGCTCTCAAGAGCGGCTTGATAGCGGGCGATCAATTGATCGAAGGGCTGATGAAGCGGCGACGCCCATCGCGCGAGATAGGCCTGGTGCGTCTGTGAGCGTTGCTCGATGAGGGCCGTAGAGGCCGCTATGCCGATTGATCCCGCGACGTTTCGGAACATTGAGTAGAGCGCCGTCGCATCCCCGTTCAGCTCGCGCCGCAGCGTCGCATAGGTGATCGTGCTGATCGGAACGAAGAGAAACGCCAGCCCAACGGTTTGCGCGCCTCTGATCATGACCAGCCTAAGGTAAGTGATGTCGACGACCAGCTTGCTCGAGAAGATCAGCGCACATCCCATGATGAAGAAGCCGATGGCGATGATGTAGCGCGTCTGCATGATGGTCAGCAGACGCCCGACGAACGGAATGAGAAGGATGACGACGAAACCGCCGGGCGACAGGATGAGCCCGGCCCACAACGCCGTGTAGCCGATGATCCGTTGGGCAAATTGCGGGATGATGACCGCCGACGCATAGAGGATCGCGCCCATGGCGCCGATCATCAGGCAGCCGGCGGCGAAATTCTTGTCCTTGAATACGTCGAGATTGATGATCGGCTTTTTCGCAACCATCAGCCAAAGCACGCTGCCGACGATGCCGGTCACTGCGAGCAAGGCCATGATAAAGATGAAACTCGAGCCGAACCAATCCTCGTCTTCGCCACGGTCCATCATCACTTCGAGGCAACCGAGGCCAAGCGCGATCAATCCGAGGCCGATCGCGTCGATCCCGCGCCGCTCTCGTTTGAGCCAGGGCGGATCTTCGACGAGAACCCAGACAAGAAAGACCGCGATGATGCCGACCGGGACGTTGATGAAGAAAATCCAGCGCCACGACGTGGAGTCGGTTATGTAGCCGCCGAGCGTTGGCCCGAGCACCGGCGCGACGATGGTTGCAATCGCGGTGACGCCGAATGCCGCGCCGCGTCGCGCCGGCGGAAAATAGTCGAGAATGATCGACTGCTGATTGGGCTGCAGACCGCCGCCGAAAAAGCCCTGCAGCAGACGAAAGAAGATGAGTTCCGGCAGGCTGCGCGATGTTCCGCACAGGAACGAGCAGACCGTGAACATAGCGAGGCAGATCAAAAAATAGCGCTTGCGCCCCAAGACATTGCCGAGCCAGCCTGAGATCGTCAGCACGATGCCGTTGGCGACGAGATAGGAGGTCAGCGCCCAGGTCGCTTCGTCATTGCTTGAGGAAAGGCTGCCGGCGATATGCGGCAACGCCACGTTGACGATCGTTGTGTCGAGGATTTCCATGAAAGCGGCAAGCGTGACGACCACTGCGACCAGCCAAGGATTGTAGGCGGGACGCCAGGCGCCTTGATCGGCGGGGGTCGACGCGCCCGGCGCCGCAGGGAGCGCTTCGGCCACGGCGGGAGCGATCGCTTTCTCGTCCTCAGGGACCGGGGTCGGCGCGGCAGGGGCGCGGCCGCCCGGGCGATCGGCAGGATCGGGTCTCTCCGGAGTGTTACGCGGCGGTCTGCTCATTTCACGTCCACGCTCGGTTCGACTGAAAGGCCGAGCGACAGCGGGCGATTGGGATCGAGTCCGCTGTCGATGTCGATCTTGACCGGCACGCGCTGCACGATCTTGACGAAGTTTCCGGTCGCGTTCTCGGGCGGAAATGCCTCGAATCTGGCCCCGGTGCCGAGCTGAATGGAATCGACATGGCCAACAAGATGGAGATCCGGATAGGCATCCACAGACATTGTCACGCGCTGACCCGGCCGCATCGCCGCCAGTTGCGTCTCCTTGAAATTGGCCGTCACCCAGACCTGCGGCGAGACGATCGCGAGGATCTGCTGGCCTGGCGTGACGTAATTGCCGACCTCGACGTTGCGCTTGGTGATCCAGCCGTCTTGCGGCGCCTTCACCACGGTATAGGAGAGGTTGAGCAAGGCCTGATCGAGCCGCGCTTGCGCCTGGCCGACCTGACCATTGAACTCGCTCACCTGCGCGTCGGCCTGGCCGATCCGCTGTTCAACCGGCTCGGCCTCGCGCACTTGCGCCTGGGCCTGCAGCACTTGCGCTTGGGCTTGTTGCAAAGCGGCGGTGGCAGCATCGACCTCCTGCTGCGTCGTCGCTTGGGGCGGCAGAGCCTTCTGGCGGTTATAATCGGACTGTGCCCTGGCGAGCACGGCTTGGGCCGAGGCAAGCTGCGCTTGCGCGGCAAGGAGCATGGCGGGAAAATTCTTGCGCGCAACTTGAGCGGCATATTTGAAACCGCCAACTTGGCCTTTGGCCGTCGCCAGCACCGCTTCGGCTAACTGGCGGTCGATCACATATTGCCGGTCGTCGATATGAATGATCGGATCGCCCTTGTGAACGAACCGGTTGTCGTTCACATCAAGCGAGACGACGTCGCCGGAAACCTGTGGGGCTATCGAGATCGCCCGGCCATCGACATAAGCATCGTCGGTCGTCTCGTAGTCGCGATTGGCAAGCCAATAGTCGTAGGCGGCATAGCCGATGCCGGCAGCGAGCAGGAGCGCGAGGAGCAAGGCCAGCCGACGGCGCCCGCGCGGCCGCGGTTTGGCGTTGGTGCCCCGGGGGTCTGCCGCGCCTGAGGCCGCTTGCGAAGGCGCCGTTTCCCGCGCCGGGGGCTCAGCTTCAGCTTTCGAATCGGGCATTGGGAGTCGCGCCGAATGAGCGGTGGAACGCAGGGGCAAGACTTGCAACAGCCGGCCCGGCGGCGGATAAAATCACGAATTAGGCTTAACCGAACTGCTGAGTTCGTATAGGATGCTCATTATCTGATGTCAACCGATCTGGCCCGAGCAGATATGCAGAAACCGAGACGCGTCCCGCGCGGTGAGAAACGGCGCGAAGAAATCGCCGCCGTCGCCCAACGCGTCTTCCTCGAACGCGGTTTCACCGACACGACGATGCAGATCATCGCCTCGCGCGCCGGAGCCTCGAAGGAAACGCTCTATCGCCATTTCGGCTGCAAGGAGGATCTCTTTTCGGAGATTGTCCGGGCCCGCGCGATGCGCGTCTTCAAGGGGATGGAATTCGGCCTCGAAGGCGAGCCTCAAGAGGTTCTCCTCAATCTCGGCCTGAATCTCCTGCGGCTGCTCATGAGCCCCGAATCGCTCGCGCTGTATCGGCTCGTCTTGACCGAGACGCCGCGCACACCCGAAGTCGGCCGGATCTTTTTCGAACAGGGCCCGGCGCAAGTGATGCGGCAACTGGCGAGCTATCTCGGCAGCGCGACGCAACGCAAGCTCTTGAACTGTCCAGACCCGCCGTTGGCCACCAAACTGTTTCTGGGCTCGGTCATAGGCAACCGTCACATGATCGCGCTCGTCGCGCCGGACTGGGACATCGTGACCGAGGAGAAGATCCAGCGCCACGTCGAGGCGGCGGTCGCCATGTTCCTGGCGAAATACGCCGTCGCCTGACTGGGCGACTTCAGCGCGCGGCCACCGAATGGCCTCGCCGCCGCGATCTTGCTATGAACGCCCATGGCTGCTGATCCCCTCCATACTTCGCCGGATGATGCGCAAGCTCTCGCCTGGCTTTTGCGCTGGTATGCGGAGATGGGCGTTGATGTTGCGATCGATGCCGATCCGCATGACCGTTTTGCCGTGGCTTCGGACACGTCCGTCGGACCTTTGCCGGCGACAGCGGCAAGGGCTTTGGCGGCCTCACCCAAATCGGCGCTCTCGGCAGAGGCGGTGGAGCATACGGCGGGCGATGCCGCGGTGGCTGCGCGGACGCTCGAAGAATTGCGGACGCAGCTCCTCGCGTTCGAAGGCTGCGGGCTCAAGGCGACCGCAACGCAACTCGTCTTCGCCGACGGCAATCCCAACGCCGACATCATGATCGTCGGCGAGGCGCCGGGCGCCGACGAAGATCGCCAAGGCCTGCCCTTCGTCGGACGGGCCGGGCAATTGCTGGACAAGATGTTGGCGGCGATCGGCCTCGACCGCCGCCACGTCTATATCGGCAATGTCGTGCCCTGGCGACCGCCGGGCAACCGCACCCCGACGCCCCTCGAGACCTCAATCTGCCTGCCGTTCATGCGCCGCCAGATCGAACTCGTTCACCCGAAGATCCTCGTCTGCCTCGGCGCCGCCGCGACCCAGACCCTGCTCGGCGTCAAGGAAGGGATCATGCGCATCCGCGGGCGTTGGTACGAATACGACATGGCGGGGGCGAAAATCCCGGCGATCGCCATGCTGCATCCCGCCTACCTCCTGCGTCAGCCGGCGCACAAGAAATTCGCCTGGCAGGATCTGCGCGAACTCGCCAAGATGATGGAGAAGATCTAGATCGAGCCCAGCGTTCCGCCGCGCGCTGGTAAAGGGACGAGCAAACATCGGAGCTGCTCAATGGAATGGCAAGATTTTCGCCGGTCGGACAATATCGAAGACAGGCGCGGCGACGATTCCGGCGGCGATCCGCAGGGCGGGATCAGTATCCCGAGCCTGGGAGGCACGGGCCATCTCGGGCTCGGCGCGATCATCGTTCTTGGCCTCATCAGCTGGGCGCTGGGCATCGACCCGCGGGTGCTGATCGGCGGCGCAGAGATGGCGGAGAACGCCCGCCATGGCGGGCAGTATAGTCAAATGAGCGAGGCGCCTGCGCCGCAGCAGCGGGCGCAAAGCCAGAGCGCGATGCCAAGCGACCAGATGGGCCAATTCGTCGCCGCCGTCCTCGCCGAGACCGAAGATGTCTGGTCTTCCGTCCTGCCGGCGCAGAAGGGCATCAATTATGTTCCGCCCCATCTGGTGCTCTACAGCGGTGCGACCTATTCAGGCTGCGGCGGCGCCCAGGCCGCCATGGGGCCGTTCTACTGTCCGGTCGACCAGAAGGTCTATCTCGACACGTCATTCTTCAAAGACATGCAGGAGCGCTACGGCGGCGGTGGCGATTTCGCTTACGCCTATGTCATCGCGCATGAGGTCGGCCACCACATCCAGGACCAGCTCGGAATCCTCGGCAAAGTGATCGCGGCGGAACTCAGTGCGCCGACCCGGGCTGAGGCCAACGCGCTCTCGGTGCGCATCGAGCTGATGGCCGATTGTCTCGCCGGCGTCTGGGCCGCCAATGCGCAGAGCAAGTTCCACGTCATCGATCCGGGCGATGTCGACAAGGCCATCTTGACCGCGCAGGCGATCGGCGACGATCGCCTTCAACAGGCCGCGCAGGGCTATGTCGTGCCCGATTCCTTCACGCACGGCACCGCGGCCCAGCGCGTGCAATGGTTGAACGCGGGCCTCAAGTCGGGGCTGATCGATTCCTGCAATACGTTCTCGCGGTAGAACTGTCCGAACTGACACCGCTCCGGGCTCATGTTCCCGGCCGAGATTTTTCTGCTAAAATGTTCAAGCTGCGGTGACGCTGGTAAGTACGGAAAAAGAGATATTGGGCGAAGTGAACGGCAGCTGAACTGATCGGCTTGTCTGGGCTCCTCGAAGCGAAACCAGGCAATAGGATCACTCCCGATGCAACCAGGCGATCTCGTCGTTTGCGTCAACAATCGGCCCGTTGAAGGCTGTGGCAACGATAACTTGCGCTTTTTGACGCTTGGCCACGTCTATACGGTTCGGTCGCTCCTGCGGAATTGGCCGTACGGCCTTGGCGTGCGGTTACGCGAAATTGCGCTGCCGCGCAGCCTCCTCGGGCTCGAACAGGCCTATTGGGCTGAGCGGTTTCGACCCTGCCGGCCGACATCGATCGCCATATTCGAACAGATGCTGCACTCTGTCCCAGCCGACTTATCAATGTTGTCGCGCCCGCCGTGAACAGCCAAGGCGTGGGTCGCGCGGCCTGAGGACCAGCAGTCACGCGATCCGCCGCAGGCGCAGGCGGAAGGCCGAGCGCGCCCGGGTCGCCTTGAGGAGATTTGCGAAGGAGGGAACGGCCACATCGGCGCATAGCCTTCGCGCGGCGACGAGTCCGACAGCCGGCGCGAGGGCCGGAAATGCGCGCTCGGCCGAGTTGCCGGGGGCGCGCAGCAGCCAGCCGCGTCTTGCGGATTGGCCCGAAGCCAAAAGATCCTCGATCCCTTCGATGAAGCCGATTTCCGGAACATGACCCGCGTGAAGAATGAGGAGATCGGTGCCGCGGCTCAGCACGAGGGCCTGGCTTAGCGCGTCGACCTCGGTTTCGGCTTCGACGAAGGCACAGCCGGCGTGATCGGCGATGAAGCCGAGATCCTTTTGCGGCGGCCCCGCCAAGACGGCGTCGCCTATGAGACCGTTGATCGAGGCGGCGACGAAACCAGAGAGGCTTCGCACCACGGGCTCGGCGCCCGAGCCGCGGCTCCGGCGCGTGCCGCACAAGAGGATCAGCGAGAGCGTGGCCAAGTCGACGAGCCTCCCGAAGCGCTTCCGAGACGGCATTGACACGGGCCGCCAAGTTCTCTAGATGTTCTCATTATGTTCTAGTTTTTGAGGTGGGTTCCGCATGTCCGCCACAGCCAAAGCTTGGAGCGAGACCCGCGTCGAGCCACGCCGACCGGGGGCTCGTTCGGATCGTTCCGGTGAAGAAGCGCGTCAGAGCCCGCCGCGGCGCGGGCGCGGCGCCCAATCCAATGAGAGCGGCAGGTTCGAGGTTCACGCCTATATCCCAGTCGATGACGGGTGGGACGAGGAAGAACCGCCGCCGCGACTTGCGACAACGGTGACGCTCGATCGGTCGAAGACGATCATCACCCGCAACGATTCGCCCGACATTTCCTTCGACCGTTCGATCAACCCCTATCGCGGCTGCGAGCACGGCTGCATCTATTGTTTCGCCCGGCCGACCCACGCCTATCTGGGGTTGTCGCCGGGGCTGGATTTCGAGACCAAATTGTTCGCCAAGCCGGACGCGGCAAGCCTGCTCGAACGGGAACTCGCGGCGAAGAACTATAAGCCGCGGACGATCGCCATCGGCACCAATACCGATCCTTATCAGCCGATCGAGCGCCAGCATAGGGTGATGCGCCAGATCCTCGAAGTCCTGGCGCGCACAAATCATCCGGTCGGGATCGTGACCAAGTCTTCGCTTGTGCTGCGCGATCTCGACCTGCTCGCGCCGATGGCGGCGAAAGGTCTCGTCAAAGTCGCGCTGTCGGTGACGACGCTCGATCCCGTCCTCGCGCGGCAGATGGAGCCGCGCGCCAGCGCTCCGGAAAAGCGGCTTGCGACTTTGAAGGCGCTCGCGGAAGCGGGCGTTCCGACCTGCGTGATGGTCGCGCCGATCATCCCCGCGCTGAACGATGCCGAGATCGAGACCATTCTGGCCCGCGCCAAGGCCATCGGGGTCAGCGAACCGGGCTACGTCATGCTGCGCCTGCCGCTCGAATTGCACGATCTCTTCAGCGAATGGCTCGTCGCCCATTATCCAAGCAAGGCGAAGCATATCCTCTCGCTCGTGCGCTCCACGCGCGACGGCAAGATCTATGATTCGACGTTCGGCAAGAGGATGACCGGCACGGGGCCCTATGCCTGGATGATCAGGCGACGCTTCGAGGCCGCCGCCGCGAAGCTCGGCTTCGCCAAGACAAAGCTGAAATTGCGCCACGATCTCTTCACGCCGCCGGCGCGGATCGGCGAGCAATTGCAATTGTTGTGAGGATTGGGAATAGCGCAGATTGCCTAGATTGCAATCCGTGGTCTAAGACTCGAAGAAAGGCGCTCATCGTCATCGCGAGGAGCGATGCGACGAAGTAATCCAGTGTCGGTGAGTGTGCGTTCCTTCTCCCCTTGCGGGAGAAGGTGCCCCGCGGAGCGGGGCGGATGAGGGGTTGCGCGACCCCTCACCCGGTCGGCTCCGCCGACCACCCTCTCCCACAAGGGGAGAGGGTTTGCGCACGCATCTGGATTGATTCGCTTCGCTCGCAATGATGGCAGCACCCCGCCTCCAAGAGTCCTGGCATGCAATCCTCGCTGCCCCATTTCCGCTTCGAGAAGAAGCTCGTTCAGCGCGAGCTCTGGCCGGTTGCCGGAATGGACGAGGTCGGGCGCGGGCCGCTCGCGGGTCCCGTCGCAGCCGCCGCGGTCATTCTCGATCCTGCCCGTCTGCCGAAAGGCGTCAACGATTCGAAAGCTCTCGAGCGTGAAGAGCGCGAGGAGCTTTACGAAAAGGTCCTCGAGCGCGCCATAGCCGTCGCCGTCGCCTTCGCGACCGCCGCGGAAATCGACCTCATCAACATAAGGCAGGCGAGCCTCTTGGCGATGCGCCGCGCGCTCGCCGCGCTTGCCGTCAAGCCGCGCTACGTGCTGATCGATGGCAACGACCTGCCGTCCGCGCTCTGCTGTGAGGGCGAGACGATCATCGATGGCGATACGAAATCGATGTCGATCGCCGCGGCGTCGATCATCGCCAAAGTGACGCGCGACCGGCTGATGCGCCGCCTCTGCCGCATCTATCCCGTCTATGGGTTCAGCCGCCATGTCGGCTATTCCACGGAAGAACATCTCGCGGCGATCGCCAAGCACGGGCCTTGTCCCTACCACCGCTTGAGCTTCTCGCCCTTCAAGCCCGACGCCTGAAGCCGCGCCGGCGCGCGAGGGTTTCCGTTCGAACGCGCGAATGCTCAGAGCGCCGAAAGCTATTTTTAATCAAATCGTTCAGAAAAGGGACAGCACCGCCTCGCCGGCTTACACGCGACCTTTACCGCCACAGCGCAGAGTGACGCATTCGTCGCGTATCCGGTGGTGTTCATGCGTATCGCACGTGCCGGGACTCCCGACGCGAAGCCTCAGCTCAAGGTCACGCGTACTGAGCCTTCGCGGGCGCGGCTCCCGGCCGTGTCTCCGGCATCCCCGCTGCCCTTCAACCAGATCTTGATCGGCGACTGCATCGAAAGGCTCGCGCGGCTCCCGGCCGAGAGCGTCGATCTCGTCTTCGCCGATCCACCCTATAATCTGCAGCTCGAACAGAGCTTGTCGCGGCCGGACCAGAGCCTGGTCGACGCGGTTGACGACGACTGGGACAAGTTTTCGAGCTTCGCCGACTACGACGCCTTCACCCGCGCCTGGCTCTCGGCCGTGCGCCGCGTGATGAAGGAGAGCGCGACAATCTTCGTGATCGGCTCCTATCACAATATTTTCCGCGTCGGCGCGATCCTGCAGGATTTGGGCTTCTGGATCTTGAACGACATCGTCTGGCGCAAGGCCAATCCGATGCCGAATTTCCGCGGCCGCCGATTGACCAATGCGCACGAGACCATGATCTGGGCGGCCAAAAGCGCGGCGGCGAAATCCTACACGTTCAATTACGAAGCGCTGAAGGCCGGCAACGAGGATTGCCAGATGCGCTCCGACTGGTTCATTCCGATCTGCACCGGCGCCGAGCGGCTGAAGAACGATCGGGGTTCAAAGACGCACCCGACGCAGAAGCCGGAGGCGCTGCTTGCGCGCGTGCTTCTCTCCGCATCGAATCCCGGCGATCTCGTGCTCGATCCGTTTTTTGGCTCCGGCACGACGGGCGCCGTCGCCAAGCGACTCGGCCGCAGCTTCATCGGCATCGAACGCGACGAATGCTATGCCGCCGCGGCGCGGGCGCGGATCGCCGCGGTTGCGCCTCTGCCGGAGGCGGCGATCGCCGCCGCGCCGAGCAAACGGACGCAGCCGCGCGTCGCCTTTGCGTCCGTGGTCGAGGCCGGCCTTGTCGAAGCCGGCGAGATTCTCGTCGATGAGCGCAAGCGCCATCGCGCTCTGGTGCGCGCCGACGGGACGCTCGCGCTTGCCGGTTCGACACTCGCGATCGTCGGCTCGATCCACAAGGTCGGCGCCTTGGCGCAGGGCCTGCCGGCCTGCAACGGCTGGACCTTCTGGCATGTCGAACGGGCCGGCAAGCTCGCGCCGATCGATGCGCTGCGCACGACGATCAGGGAAGCCTTGAAGACGGCGGCGGAATAGGCTTCAGTCACTTCTTCCATTTCTGTCGAGTTAGGACAATGGACGACGAAGCCTCGCTGGCGGCCTGGTGCGATGCCATGGCTGCGCTGCTTGATCTGCCGATCGAAGCAGGCGATCGCGCCGAGATCATCGCCAATCTTCAAGTTATCGCGCGGCAGATGAAGCTCGTCGCGGATTTTCCGCTTGACGATCGCGCCGAGCCCGCGCCCGTGTTTCAGGGAGCATGAGGTTTGACGTCCTTCGTGCGACGGCGCGCGATATCGCGGGGGCGGTCGCGGTCGGCGCCATCACGGCGCCTAGGGTGGTTGAAATCGCCTTCGCCCATATCGCTGCGCGGGATGGCGAGCTCAACGCCTTCACGCATGTCGCGCACGAGAGGGCGCGCGCGACGGCCGCGGCGATCGATCAGGCGCGGGCAGTGGCCCATCCGCTCGGTCCGCTTGCCGGCGTGCCCTTCGCGGTCAAGAACCTCTACGACATCGCTGGTGTCGTGACGCGTGCGGGCGCAAAAATCACCCGCGACGATCCGCCGGCGCGGTCGGATGCCTGCGTCATCCGCCGCCTCGACGCGGCGGGGGCCACCCTGCTCGGCGCGCTCAACATGGACGAATATGCCTATGGGTTTACCGGCGAGAACATCCATGACGGCAATTCGCTCAATCCGCACGATCCCCGCCACATGACCGGGGGGTCGTCGGGCGGCTCCGCCGCGGCGGTCGCGTCCGGCATGGCGGCCTTTGCGCTCGGCTCCGACACCAACGGATCGATCCGCGTGCCGGCCTCGCTCTGCGGCCTCTTCGGATTGAAGCCGACGTTCGGGCGCCTCTCGCGACAGGGCGTCTATCCCTTCGTCGCGAGCCTCGATCATGTCGGCGTGCTCGCCCGCTCGGCTGCCGACCTCGCGCTCGTCTATGACGTGATGCAGGGCAGGGACCGGGCTGACGAGGCTTTGGCGCAACGCGACGTCGAGCCGGTCTCGCCGCTGCTCGAGCAAGGCATGAAGGGGCTGCGCATCGCCGTCGCCGGGGGTTATTTCCGCCGCGGCGGCAGGCCGGAATCATTTGCCGCGGTCGATTGGATCGCCCAGGCGCTCGGCGCAACCCGCGAGGTGATCCTCCCCGCGGCACAAGAGGCGCGGGCGGCCGCCTATCTCATCACCGCCGCCGAAGGCGCCGCTCTGCATCTTGAGCGGTTGCGCCGGCGACCGAACGATTTCGATCCTGCCGTGCGCGACCGCCTCTTCGCCGGCGCGATGATTCCCGCAGAGATCGTGGTGAAGGCGCAAAAATTCCGCGCCTGGTTTCGCCGGCGCGCGGGCGAAATCTTCGAAGAAGTCGACATCATTCTCGCGCCGGCGACGCCTTGCCGTGCGCCGCTCTCGGGGCAGAAACTCATGAACCTCGACGGCGTGGACGTTCCGGTTCGCGCCAATCTCGGAATCTATACGCAGCCGATTTCCTTCATCGGCCTGCCGGTCGCAACCGTTCCTGTGTTCACGGAGGGCGAGCGCTTGCCGATCGGCGTGCAGGTGATCGGGCCGCAGTGGCGCGAGGACCTGGTGCTGCGTGTCGCGCATGACCTTGAAACGCGCGGCGTGGTGGAGGCGCCGATGGCGCATGGCGTTCTCTAAACGGACTTGTGAAAAATCCATCATGTCTCAGTTTGAAAAATATTTATTCTCGCTGGTCCGCAGAATCGCTTTGGCCGATCCGCAAGTCAGCGTTCTGATTGGCGGGGCGCTTGGCTTCGGGGCTTTTGCCGTCGCATTCACTTTATTCGGGCACGCGTTGTTGTTCGGGGGGACCGCGTTTTGCTGGAGCCTCATTTGCGGCATCGATCATCGCAACGAGATCGGCCAGTGGCGATTTTGCCGACCATGACGGCAGCGCCGATCACGTCGGTAGGACGTTTCTCGCCTTTAGGGCCTTTGGGCATGCGAGTATTCCTTCAAGAGAGCGTTTAACTCGCCGATACATGCCTCAACTCTGGTGATCGCCGCTTTCGTCGTCGTATTGGGAAGATCAGTCCCCGTATGCATTTGGCCGGATTTGAGCATTTCAAGCTGGCGCTTGAGCGTCGCTCGCATCTCAATCCAGTCCTCGATCAAATCTTGATCGTCAGCATTGTAGTGGTCTCTTGAATGCAAAGGCCCCAGCCAATTTGGCCGGGGCCTAGCCGGCCTCGCCTCACCAAAGCCCACCTGGCCTCGCCGAAGCTAGCGATGCCTTGCCAAACGTCCATCCGAAGGCGAACTCATGAAAAGTCTGCCAGGCTGATCAGCAGTCAAGAGGGAAATGGGGCGGCAAATTCAAACTTAGACACGACCGAAAAATCGGTCAACCCGGCGAG
This sequence comes from Methylovirgula sp., assembly GCA_035266305.1. Taxonomy (GTDB): domain Bacteria; phylum Pseudomonadota; class Alphaproteobacteria; order Rhizobiales; family Beijerinckiaceae; genus Methylovirgula. Next base: position 6,607 of record DATFNQ010000060.1, on the reverse strand, counting down.
GTAGATGGCTTCAAAAACAGGATCTGAGATCGGTCTGAGCGAAGTCATTGCCCTTGAACAGCAAGGGAGCGTTCATCGTCTTGGCTAGCGCATAGGCTGCACAGTCTGAAAGATTGAGCCGCGCCTTCGGGTCGATGCCCTTCCCCTAGCGGTCGAACGCGGCAACCGCAACACGTACCTGTACTTCATCGAAAGGGATGACCTCAATTTCATTGTCTGCCAGCAGCTCCCAAAGCCGTTCAACGGCGCCCATACCATGGCGTAGACGCAATACGCTTGCCGTCTCATGTGCATTGACGGCCGAGATATGCATCGCTCGCCGCCGGCAATGACCTCCTGAAAGGCCTGCCTCTCGGGTTCGTCAAACAGGATGGCAACGAGGGCTGAGCTGTCCAAGACGATCATAGGGCGTTGAGATCATCCATGATCTGGATCGGAGAGCGCGGATCGAGGACCGGCATGGCCGTGATCTCCTTCACAATGCTCTCAATGCGCGCGGGGCGTGCGGCCACGGTCTCCCGAGATTGATCACGTGGACTCGCTGCGAGGTCGACAGCTCGGGCGCGCTCCTCAAGCGCTCGCCTGATGGCTTCGCGGATGGAGAGCCCTTGCGCCTCAGCGAGGCGGCGGGCGAGCGCCTCAATGTCTTCGGGAAGGCGGATCAAGCTTAACAACGCAAGGGCGACAAAGTCATGCAAACGCGCGTGGCCATGCCTAGGAACTATTCCGATCTGGGCTTCACCATATCGCGAGAACGCAGATCGACAGCGGATAGGCGAGCACGATCCCGAGTACGGCGCCGCCGACGATATCGCTTGGATAATGGTGGCCCGTCGCGATGCGCGACCAAGCCATCAGCATCATCAAGGTCACCGCCGAAATGGCGGTCGCCGGCCAGACGAGCACGATTGGCACGAGCACGCCGGACAGCGTCATCGCATGTCCGCTCGGGAACGAGTGCTCGTCGAGCACCGCGAGCAATGACGGCAGACGCGGGTCGACGCGGAAGGGTCGCGGCCGGCCGACCCACCGTTTGATATAGGGGAATAGGCAATGCAGCAGGCCGGCATTCAACGCCCCGACGAAGACCACGCGGAAGCCAGTGCGGCCCAGGCCCTCGAAGACGATGGAAATAATGATCAGGTAAAGCCAGCTATTTCCAAGCTTGCTGATCACTATTGCCGAGGCGCGCCCGACCTTTGGACGCGCCGAACGCGATATGATGCGAACAGCGGCGAGATCGGCGCGCCGCAGCCGTTGCGCCCATAAGGCTCTCGCCGATGCCACGACCACGGGCAGCTCGTCCTTCTCGTCGCTGGGGCAGGGCGGTAGATCGAGCATGAATCCATGTCCAGAGGAATGGCGATTCGGCTCTTCACCCATTCGAGATGCCGGGCTCGGCGGCCGCAAGCGATTGACGGGTGGTTGCTCGCACATGAGACCAATCGAATGACCGGCGTGTGACATCGGCATGGGAGAAGCATGCTGCCGGGCCAAAGGGCTCACCGTGAACGCCGGCAAGTCTGGTAAACTTGGGCGCGCGCTCCACCATGCAGGCAGAGTATGGTCTTTCAAAGATTGCAGCGCAAGTCACTCTCACGCAGGGCGCGCGGAAAAATACATTCGGTTGTGCCAAAAATGTCAGCCGATCCTGCGGCCGAGCGGCATGTGGGGCTCGGAGCTTTCCGCCTGCCGGCCAAGATAGACCTCACGCTCGAGTCTCTGTCGCATGGCTTCCTTGAGCAAATCGGCGAATGCCTCCGCTTCAGCATCTTCGGCAATCGGCTCGCGATATTTGATCGCTTGACGCCAGGACTCGTCTGCAACATCGAACGCGAAGGCCATGAGCGCATTTGCCAGGAAGCTTTCCGCCGTCATGCCCCGATGGGCAACCATGGCGCGGACCTCGTCGGAAAGGTTCGGGTCGAGCCGTCCGAGAATCGTCGCGGCGGCGATATCGCCCGAAAGCAGACCAACGATCAGATCGCGCAGTCGCGGCGCGCCCGTGCTCCCAGGCGGCGACTCTGCATCCGCAATGAGATAGCCGAAAATCGATAGGGTCATCCCAGCCTCCCGGGCTCGCCGCTAGGCGACCTAGCAGAATATCCGGCGATGTGCCGTGCCTATCTGACCCCGAGCGCGAGCTTGGCCGAACAAAATGGCCGGCGATCTGAATGAGGCCCTCGTGCCCGGTGCTCTGGGTCGATTCGCGAAGCTGCCAGGAAAACGCCGAGGAGCATGAGCTGTTCCGCGCGTGCGGCGGCGTACTAAAGACCGAGGTCGCTCAGGGAAGGGTGATCGTCAGGCCGGCGGCCGAGCGGCCAATGATATTTGCGCTCGGCCGCCTTGATCGGCAGATCGTTGATGCTGGCAATCCTCACGCGCATCAGCCCATTCTCGTCGAACTCCCACATCTTGTTGCCGTAGCTGCGAAACCAATGGCCAGCGTCGTCGTGCCATTCATAGGCGAAACGCACGGCGATCCTATTCTCGCGGAAGGCCCAGACCTCCTTGATCAAGCGGTAGTCGCGTTCGCGCTGCCATTTGCGCGTGAGAAAGGCCTCGATTGCTGCGCGGCCTTGGAAAATCTCGGCGCGATTGCGCCAGCGACTATCGACCGTATAGGCCTGCGCGACGCGTGCCGGGTCTCGGCTGTTCCAGGCGTCCTCGGCCAGCCGCGCCTTCTGCCCGGCCGTCTCGACCGTAAAGGGAGGAGGCGGGTTCATGACTTAGCCGAACAGTTTCTTGGCCACTTCGGCGACGTGGCGGCCTTGGAAGCGCGCCCCGGCCAACTCGTTCTGGCTCGGCTTCCTGGACCCGTCGCCCGCGGCAATCGTCGTGGCGCCATAAGGGGAGCAGCCGGTGATCTCGTCGAGTCTCAACTGCCCTTGGAAACTATAGGGCAGACCGACGATGATCATGCCGAAATGCAACAAGTTGGCGATGATCGAGAACAAGGTCACCTCCTGCCCGCCATGCTGGCTGGCGGTTGAGGAAAAGGCGCTTCCCACCTTGCCGACCAGTGCGCCGCTCATCCAGTGGCCGCCGGCCCGGTCGAGGAAATTGGCCATCTGCGAAGCCATCCGGCCAAACCTTGTGCCGACGCCGACAATGACCGCGTCATAATTGGCAAGCTCGGCCACCGTTGCGAGAGGCGCAGCCTGGTCGAGCTTGAAATGCGCCGCCTTGGCGACATCGGCGGGTACCAGTTCGGGCACCCGCTTGATATCGACGTGGGTGCCGGCTTCGCGAGCGCCCTCGGCGACCGCCTCGGCCATCGTTTCGATATGACCGTAGGAGGAATAATAGAGAACGAGAACCTTGGCCATGTTTGCCCTCAATGGTTGGAACGTAAGCGCTGAATATTACGCCGCGTCCACGAGGACGATTTCGGCGTCTTCGAGGGCCTTCACGCGCAAGGTCTTCTCGCCGTAAACCGCCGCGCCGTCCCGCGCGTTAAGCTTCACGTCATTGACCTCGATGGCGCCTTTGGCCGGCACCAGATAGCCGTGTCTTTCTCCGCCGAGCGGATAATCCGCCGTTTCGCCGGCCTTAAGGCTGGCGCCGAGTACCCGCGCGTCGGCGCGGATCGGCAGCGCGTCCGTATCGGCCGGAAAGCCGCTGGCGAGCGTCACGAAGCGGCCCGAGCGATCCCCTGTCGGGAAGGGCTTGGCGCCCCACGACGGACCGACACCGCGCTCGTTCGGAAGTATCCAAATCTGAAACAGCCGCGTCGTGCCCGGTTCCAGATTGTATTCGGCGTGGCGGATGCCGGTGCCGGCGCTCATGACCTGAACATCGCCGGCTTCGGTGCGGCCCCTGTTGCCGAGACTATCCTGATGGGTCACCGCGCCCTCCCGGACATAGGTAACGATCTCCATGTCGGCGTGCGGATGCGGCGGAAAACCGTTCTGCGGAGCGATCGCATCGTCGTTCCAGACGCGCAACGCGCCCCAGCCCATCCGGCTTGGATCGCGGTAGTCGCCGAAGGAAAAGTGGTACTTGGTATCGAGCCAGCCGTGGTTGGCACCGCCGAGGCTCTCAAAAGGTCTGCGTTCAATCATCGGTCAAACCTCCTGCGGGACGCTCGCGGCGCCCGCGTCTTCGAGGAATATTGAATGGGACGATCGAATCTGAAATAGAAATGATGGAAATCGACCGTTTCTGAATCTGCTATGCTCCCTGACTTCGAGGCCTGGGCGGTGTTCGCGAAAGTCGCCGAGGTTGGCTCCTTCGCCCGTGCCGCGGCGGAACTTGGCTTGTCCAAAGCCACTGTGTCCAAGGCGGTCGGTCGGCTCGAGGCCAAGCTCGGCACGAGCCTGTTGCACCGCACGTCGCGGTGCATGTCGCTCAGCGAGAGCGGCCGCGCTTCGCTCGAACGCGCCGCCCGGATTCTGGCCGAGGGCGAGGCGGTGGAGGCCGAGGCCACAGCCCAATCCGCCGCGCCGCGCGGCACGGTCCGCGTTGCCGCGCCCATGTCTTTCGGCATTACGCATCTGGCGCCGCTTCTGCCTGAATTCCTCAGCCTCTATCCGGATGTCTCCATTGAATTGAGCCTCAGCGATCAGATCGTCGATCTCGTCAGCGAAGGATTCGACCTGGCGCTGCGGATCGCGGTGCTTGCCGACTCGAGCCTGCTGGCGCGCCGGCTCTGCAGCGTGCGCATCCTGCTCGTCGGCGCGCCGGCCTATTTCGAGCGCCATGGCCGCCCGCGCCACCCCAAGGACCTCGCCGACCATAGCGTGCTTTTCTACACCTATTCCCGCAGCCGGGACGTCTGGCGTTTCGTTCACCAGCAGCATGGCGAATACAGCGTGCACGTGCGTGCGCCGCTCAGCGCCAATAATGCCGATGTGCTGCAACCGGCACTGCGCGCCGGCCTGGGCGTCGCCCTGCAGCCGGAGTTCCTTGTCTGGCGCGACCTCGCCGAAGGCCGCCTCGAGGCGGTGATGAACGATTGGTCAGTGCCGCCCGCAGCGCTGCATCTTGTCAGGCCGCCGAGCGGCATGCGGCCGGCGCGCGTGCAGGTCCTGATGGATTTTTTGGCCCAGCGTTTCACACGGGCTCCCTGGGCTGTGCCGTGACTCCTCACTCCTGAGGGTGCAGCACGACTCGGCCGGGGGCACCGTCGGCAACGCGCTTGTAGGCCGCCGCGGCCTCGCCGAGCGGAAAGGTTGCTGCTATCGGCGCGGCGCGATAAGCGCCGGCCTCGAAGCCCGCAGTGAGCGCATCGAGGATCTTCGCCGAAGCGACGAGATCGCGCTTCAATGTATCGACGCCGAAGAGGCGGCTTTCGTTGTGGTAGAAGTCGACGAGGTCGAAGCTGACCTCGCGGCTGCCGGTCGAACTGATTTCGACGAGACGGCCGCGCAGGGCCAGGCACGCAAGCGCCGGACGGAACATCACGCCTCCGACGCAGTCGAAGACCACGTCCGCACCGCGCCCGGTGGCCTGCTTCACCGCCGCGCCGACATCCGCCGCGCTGATGATCAGCGCCTCGGCAATGGAGCGGATCGGCGCGTCATCGAGCGGCGCTTGCCGATCGACTCCGATCACGCGCGCGCCTATGCGCTTGGCGATCTGCGCCGCCGCGCCGCCGACTCCACCGCCCGCGCCGATGATCGCGAGCGTCTCATTGGCGCGCACGCCCGCCGCTTCCACGAGGCCGCACCAAGCCGCCATATAATTGACCCCGACCGACGCCGCTTCATCGAATGTCAGCCGCGCGGGCTTGCGCCGCAGGCTGGCGACCGGCACCGCGATCTTCTGTGCATGCGTGCCGTCGCGGGTAAAACCGACATCGCCGCCCGTGCCCCAGACCTCGGCGCCGAGCCAATCCGGCGGTCCGCCGATCACGACGCCGGCAAAATCGCGTCCCGGGATGCGCGGCAGGGTGGTCTGGCGCATGGCGCCTTGCACGTTCTTCACGTCGCTCGGGTTGATCGAGGCGGCTTCGATCCGCACCACGGCAATATCCGGCCCCTCAACCGGATCAGGTACCTCGACGACGTGCAATTCAGCCGGGTCGCCGAAGGAACGGATCTGAGTCGCGCGCATGGCAGATGCCCTCATTAAGGCGATTATTTTCGGCCTTAAGTCCTCTGATCTCTCGATCGTCCAGCGCGCCTTTGATTTTCCATCCAACGATCACGGCAATCAAGAGCAGCGGAATAATGACCCACGGCGCACTCGTGACGAACGCCCATTGATCGTGCCAAAACTGAACGGTGAGCTAGTTGTCCCATTGGCGTCCCTTTTGTGGGAGCTCAGTGTGGCGAGTTGAGTTTCGACTCCGCAGATGAGTGCGGCTCACGATTTTCGCGCGCGGGTTTTCTTCCTTGAGACCGGCGTCTGCTTTGGTTTGCGCGGCGCCCAGATCATGCCTTCGAGCTTCATGCCGTCCGGATCGGCGAAATAGACGGCGTAGTAGTTGCGGCCATAATACTCGCCCGGCGGGTCGAGCACTGTCATTGCGTTCTTTTCCAGAAAAGCGCCAAGCTCGTCCACGTCATCGCGGCTGGAGAGCTCAAACGCATAGTGATGGAAGCCAATATCGCCTTTGCGATATTTGCGCTTTCTGCCTTGTGCGTCGGCCGCGGCGATCCAG
>DATFNQ010000059.1:0-8421 GCA_035266305.1 Methylovirgula sp. | reverse complement strand
TCACCTTCACTCGCCTCATCGCCCACAACCTCATGCATCGACGGCCGCTCGATCGTTTGCTCGAACCGCCACCACTGCTCATCAAAGATCACCGCCAGTTGAGCCTCAATCTATGCCAAATTTAAACCGGACAGCCGTGGGCTTGTCCCGGCCATCCACGCGGTAGGGAGGACCGCCTCTCCTTCCCCCGCTTGCGGGAGAAGGAGAACAGCTTGGATTTCTTCGCCTTAATGTGCGCGATCGAGTCGGTTCAGTTCAGAAAATATCTTTTTCCGAGCCGCCATCCTCCGGTCTTCCATAACGGCAAGCGCCTCTTGCATTCGGAATTGGTTCCAAGTGTGCAAGACGAACGAAAGTTGCCGCCTTTTCATCCTGGCAATCTCCGCCGCAGAGGAAGCTGCTTCCTCCTGAACTTGGAGAACGGATGCGTCTGTTTTCGGGTCAATCATGCTCCACCTCCAACGGTCGGTGGTGCTAACGCCGCATGAAAGTTATGTGCGAAAGATGAAGGCGGAAAAACGCACGCGCACGTCAAAGGCGTCGCTCGGGGCCATTTTCTGGCGCCGTGTGTCTTTGCTGCAACTTCTCGCGTCCCTTCTCGCGCTCGCGGGAGAAGGTGGCCCTTGCGTCAGCGAGGGCCTGCTGAGGGGCGGTGCCGCTTGCAAGAACCCTCATCCGTCATGCCATAGCCCGCCGCGATGCGGCGGGCGTCTTCTCAATGTGACGGGCGCGCAGAGCGCGCCCTTTGGCATGACACCTTCTCCCGCTCGTGGGAGAAGAAGGCGCGACAGCATGCTTTTCAAATCGCTAAAGGATCGGCTGCAAAAGTCTTGAGAGAACCTCACCGCGACCGTCGAGAAACGGCGGTGCGCGCAAGCGGGGTTCTTAAATCCTCGGCTCTATATGCCAACGCATAGGCTGGAGGATCGCCATGGCATCGATGATTGCGAGCCGCCGCAAGGCGGACAGCCTCGCCGCGGGGATCGCCAGGATGAGCACGAACGCGCGCTGGGCGATGCAGCACGCGCGCTGGACGATGGGCATCACGAGTCCGCATGAGCTTTTCGCGCGCTCGAAATTGGTGCTGGACACGGTCGATTTCATGGCGCGGCTGGCGGCCTGCGAGATCCATGTGTTCACGCGCGAGACGGGCGGTGCTTCACACTGCCAGATGGAAGCCATTGCTGCCGCAGCGGCAATTGTCATGGACTGGCTGGATACGCTCGTTCGTCGCTCAAGCGCCAGGCCGCAAAAGCCGCTGGTTTCCGACGCAATCATAGAGCTGATGAGAAAACATCATGGCGCACGCGCCGCCGAACACGCCCGGCTTGCCGTGAGCAGCGCGCGCGGCTCTGTCTCTCGCTAAGGCTCAGCGCCAGAGCGGCTGAGCTTGCCGCAGCGAGAACGTCCGGCGCAATTGCGTGAAGGCCTTGACCCCGGGTGCGAACTTGCCCCCCGCTCAGCCCCGGCTTATACTGTCCGGCCACTCCTCTTTCCCGCGCCCTGAATGGTCCAACTCTACCACCACCCCCTCTGCCCGCAGTCGCGTTTCGTGCGGCTTGCGCTCGCCGAATATGGCGTCGAGCCTGCGCTGATCGAGGAGCGGCCGATCGAGCGGCGGCGCGAGTTTCTGATGCTCGATCCGGCCGGCGAGACGCCGGTTCTCATCGACGCCAGCGGACAAGTGGTGCCGGGCGCCGCCACGATCGCCGAATATCTGGACGAGACGAGCGGCGCTTCGCTCGGCGAGCACCGGCTTTTGCCGGCTGACCCGGCGGCGCGCATCGAGGTCCGCCGCCTCGTCGCCTGGTTCACCCAGAAATTCTACGGCGAAGTCTCGATGTGGCTGGTGACCGAAAAGGTCTTCAAGCGCTTCACGGCCGCGGGCGCCCCCGACATGGACATGGTGCGCGCGGCCCGCGCCAATATCCGCTATCATCTGCGCTATATCGGCTATCTGGCCGGGCGGCGGAATTGGCTCGCCGGCGATAAGCTCAGCTATGCCGATCTCGCTGCGGCGGCGCATATATCGGTCGTGGATTTTCTGGGCGACGTGCCATGGGACGAGGACGAAACGGCGAAGCTCTGGTATGCGCGGGTGAAATCGCGCAAGAGCTTCCGCGCGCTCCTCGCCGACCGCGTTCCGGGGCTGACGCCCCCGCCGGTCTACGCGGACCTCGATTTCTAGAGCCCGACTTCAAGACGGCGCTCGCCGCCAAGGCGCGCGAACTCGGCTTCGACCTCTGCCGGATCGCCCCGCCCGACGCCGTGCCCGAGGCCCCTGCCCGGCTCGAAGCCTGGTTAGATGCGGGCTATGCCGGCGACATGGAATATATGGCGGCAACGCGCGAGCGCCGCGCCGCGCCGCGCGCGCTCTGGCCTGACGTCAAGAGCATCATCCTGCTCGGCATGAATTACGCGCCAGCGGGCGATCCCCTCGCGCTGCTTTCGGAGCCGTCGCGCGCCAACATCTCCGTCTATGCGCGGCATCGCGACTACCACGACCTCGTCAAAGGCCGGCTGAAGCTTCTTGCCTCCTGGCTCGCGGCGCAGGCGGCGGGCGTCGATTTGCGTGTCTTCGTCGATACCGCGCCTGTGATGGAAAAGCCGCTGGCGGAGGCCGCCGGCCTCGGCTGGCAGGGCAAGCACACGAATCTCGTGTCGCGCCAGGCGGGCTCCTGGCTCTTTCTCGGCTCGCTCTTCACCAATCTGCCGATTGCGCCCGACGCGGCGGAAGAAGATCATTGCGGGTCGTGCCGCGCCTGTCTCGACATCTGCCCGACCAAGGCGTTTCCGCGGCCCTATTTGCTCGATGCGCGGCGCTGCATCTCGTATCTCACGATCGAGCACAAGGGGCATATTCCGGCGGAGTTCCGCGCAGCGATCGGCAATCGCGTCTATGGCTGCGACGATTGCCTCGCCGTCTGTCCGTGGAACAAGTTTGCTGAGGCCGCGCATGAGGCGAAATTGCAGCCGCGTGCCGCTTTGCTTGCGCCGAAGATCGAGGATTGGCTGCGGCTCGATGAGGCCGGCTTCCGCCGGCTGTTCTCCGGCAGTCCGGTGAAGCGCATCGGCCTTGCGCGCTTCCTGCGCAATCTGCTCATCGCCGCCGGCAATTCAGGCGAGACGGCATTCGTGCCGCTGATCGAAGCGCGGCTCGATGATGAGTCTCCGCTCGTGCGCGCCATGGCCATCTGGGCGCTCGGCCGGCTCGCGCCCGCGCGCATCACTGAATGGGCGGCGCGCCGGCGGCCCGTCGAGACGGACGCCGATGTACAAGCCGAATGGTCCGCCGCGCTCGGGCATGCCGCATCGCTTGCCGAGGTCGCGCCATGAATTTCTTCGGCTTCGGATTGGGATATTGCGCGCAGGATTTCCTTGCGCGTCATGGCGCCCAATTCGACTCGATCGCAGGCACCGTTCGGAGCAAGGATGCGGCCGAGCGGCTCGGCGGCGCGCAGGCCTACGTCTTCGACAGCGAGCGCGCTGACCCCGGCATCGCCGACGCGCTCGCCGAGAGCGATGTTCTGCTCGTCTCCATTCCGCCGGACGCGTCGGTCGATCCAGTCCTCGCCAAGTTCGGGCGGCAGCTTGCCAAGCTCGATCGGCCGCTCACGATCGTCTATCTCTCGACCTTGGGCGTTTATGGCGACCGGGGCGGCGAATGGGTTGACGAGACGCGCCTGCCCGTGCCGAAACACGAGCGCTCGATTGCGCGGCTGCGCGCCGAAAAGGCCTGGCTTGCTTTGGCCAGGGACGGGCGCAAGACGATCCACATCCTGCGGCTTGCCGGCATCTACGGCCCCGGCCGCAACGCGCTCGTCAATCTGCGGAACGGCACGGCGCGGCGCATCGTCAAACAGGATCAGGTCTTCAACCGCATCCACGTCGCCGATGTGAGCGCCGCGATCGCCGCGGTCCTCGCCTACGACGGAGGCGAGATCTGGAATGCCGCCGATGACGAGCCGGCGCCGCCGCAGGACGTGATCGCCTATGCGGCGAAGCTTATGGGGATCGCGCCGCCGCCCGAACAGGCGATCGATACCGTCGAGCTGAGCCCTCTCGCGCGCAGCTTCTATGACGAGAACAAACGCGCCTCGAACCGCAAGATGAAAGAAAAGCTCGGCGTCGCGCTGGCTTATCCGACCTATCGCGAAGGGCTCGCAGCGCTCTGGGACGCGGGCGAGGGCCGCGGATGAGAGAGGCGAGGCACGTGCCTATGTATCCATGGCGTCATCGCGAGGAGCGAAGCGAGGAAGCAACGCAGAAGCGGTTGCGCGCGCTCCTTCTCCCCTTGCGGGAGAAGGTGCCCCGCGAAGCAGGGCGGATGAGGGGTTCACGCGATTTCAAACTGTCGCGACCCCTCACCCGGCTTGCTCCGCAAGCCACCCTCTCCCGCAAGGGGAGAGGGTTCGCGCACTTCGCATCGCCCGCAATGACTGCGCTGGATGGAGATGTGAATGATCGAGCTTTACTATTGGACGACGCCGAACGGACATAAGATCACGCTCTTCCTCGAAGAGGCCGGCGTGCCTTACACGATTCATCCCGTCAACATCGGCAGAGGCCAGCAGTTCACGCCCGAATTCCTCGCCATCTCGCCGAACAACCGCATTCCGGCGATCATCGACCGCGCGCCGAAGGATGGCGGCGCGCCCATTTCCGTGTTCGAATCGGGCGCGATCCTCGTCTATCTCGCCGAGAAGACGGGCAAGTTCCTCTCGCAGGATCTGCGCCGGCGCGTCGAGACCCTCGAATGGCTCTTCTGGCAGGTGGGCGGGCTCGGCCCCATGGCTGGCCAGAACCATCATTTCCGCGCCTATGCGAAGGAAAAATTGACTTATGCGATCGAGCGCTACGAGAATGAGACGAACCGGCTCTACGGCGTGCTGAACAAGCGCCTCGCCGACCGGCCATATCTTGCCGTCGATTATTCGATCGCCGACATGGCCTGCTATCCTTGGATCGTGCCTTATGCAAACCAGGGCCAGAGCCTCGACGACTTCGCGCATTTGAAGCGCTGGTTCGACGCGATTGCGGCGCGCCCGGCGACGATCGCCGCCTATGCCAAAGCCAAGGACATCAACCCCACCCCGCCAGTTATGGATGAAGAGGCAAGAAAAATTCTCTTCGGCCAGACAGCGCGCCTATGAACCGAGACGCCCATGAAATCGATCGTCGTCAGCGTGCCCCATAACCTTTCGACGGCCGAGGCGCGCCGCCGGATCGCGGCCATGATCGATCACTTCAGAAACGCCTATGTCGACAAGCTCGCCCATTCCGAGGTGAACTGGACCGGCGACAGCGCCGATGTCCGCGTCGTCGCGCTCGCTCAGGAAGTCAAGGCGCGGCTCGACGTGATGGCCGACAGCGTGCGGATCGAGATCATCCTGCCTTGGCTGCTTGCGAGTCTCGCCGGCCCGCTCCAGCAACGCCTCGCCACGACGACCCGCGAGACGCTCGCGATCGGCCATTCGCCCAAGCAGCCGCGAGTCTAAAGGTCAACCGTCGAGAACGACGACGAGGCCCGGCACCTCGACACCGGCATCGCGGCGGCTTGCCGCCGCGGCCATAGCCGCCGTCGTGAAGCCGTGCCGCTCGGCAACCTCACGCACATAGGCAGGCGCATGCGCATAGCGCAGGTCCTCTCCGAGGCAAAAGCCGCATTCCGCGCTCTGCAAGGTGAAAGCGAAGATCCCACTCCTCCGCAACACGCGCCGCGCCAAGCGGAACACGGGATCGAGATCGCCGACATAGACGAGCACGTCGGCGGCCAGCAAAAGATCCGCGCTCGCCGCCGGTTCGGCTGCCAAAAAATCCCCGAGGCTTTGCACCACGAGCCGGTCGTAAAGGCGCTTGGCGCGCGCCGCCTCGATCATGCGCGGTGAAAGATCGACGCCGGTCAGAGACGCGGTGCCGGCGCGAAAGGCCGCACCGCTAAGCCCGGTGCCGCAGCCGAGATCGACGACATGCGCCGCGCGTTTCGGGCGCAGGCGGCCGACTGCATCGGCCAGCAAGCCGGGCGCGTGATAGCAGAGCTTGTCGACGAGATGGGTGTCGAAATCTTCGGCATATTGGTCGAACAGGCGTTTGACATAGGATTCGGGCGCGATGGCGGGCGCGGAAGCACCGCCGAGCCGGGCGAGATGAAGGCAAGCACCCAATTCGCCGCTCGGATCGAGCGCCGCCGCTCGGGCAAAAGCCGCGATCGCAGCCTGCCGGCAGGCGGCTGCTTCGCGGGCCCGCCTGAGCGCGAACCAGCCGACAGGCCAGGTCGGAGCGCGGTCGATCGCCTGCTCGAGAAGCTCGGCGGCCGCCTGGAACTCGCCGGCTCGCGCGTAACTACACGCATAATTGAAGCGCCGATCCGCGATCAGGTCGCCGGACGAGCGAAAAGCAGGTTGAAGATTATTTAGAGGAGCCATTCTAAAATATTCATCATGGTTTGGCCGCTTCTTACCAAAGTCGCGAAGTCTTACATACGTAATAAAGAGGAACCACAGGGCGCTTATCGCATTCATCGACGGTTCAGCTGACCTGGGGCCCCATGAAGTGTAGATAAGCGGCTTTGGTTTTCGTTTCGGCCAGCGGGCGTTTCGGTCGCGGGCACCAACAGCTAGCCTAACTCGCCTGTCACCCAGGCATTCGGGCTCAACGCCGATCGGAGCACATTCGGAACTGCGGGATCGTTCTGAGCATTTCCCGTCGAGGCTGGATCCGGCATCGCCTGCCAGCCCAGATGTATAAAGGAGCAAGCAATGTCGCAATTCCTCAAGAAGGTCATTGCTGGAGCCTTGGTTGCCGCGACCTTGAGCTTCACCCTTGTTGCAACCTCGACCCCTGCAGACGCCCGGTGGGGCGGCGGCGGCTTCCACGGCGGCTGGCACGGGGGCTATGCCCGCGGCGGCTGGGGCAGAGGCTATGGTTGGGGCGGCTGGGGCTGGGGGCCGGGTATCCTCGGCGGCTTGGCGCTCGGCGCAGCCTTGGCCTATCCCTATGGCTAGGGCTATCCTTGCGGCTACTATGGCTGCCCCTACGGCTACCCCTACGGCTACCCCTACGGCAGCTATCCGTACTATTATCGGTGATGGATGCGGCGCGACTTAGCCGCCTTCTTCCTTTAGAGCAAGCCGGGCACCCGGCTTGCTCGCCTGCCTGTCTGGTTCGCGGGTTCGGCTCGCAAGAGAGCTGCTGAACACCTATCTCTTTTTACTATGCAAGCCGCGGATCTTCTCGCGCTCGGATCTGCCGGCCTCTATTGCGAGGCGGGGGATTTCTACATCGATCCGATACGCTGCGTGCCGCGTGCCTTGATCACCCACGCGCATTCAGACCACGCGCGCCCCGGCCATGGCAAGGTTCTCGCCACGCGCGACACGCTCGCCATCATGGCCATCCGCTACGGCGCGGATTTCGCCGGAGAAGAGCAAGCCATCGGCTACAACGAACCGCTGAGGATCGGCGACGTCGACATAAGTTTTCATCCGGCCGGCCATGTGCTCGGCTCCGCCCAGATCCTTGTCTCCCGCCGCGGCCTGCGAACCGTGGTCTCCGGCGACTATAAACGCGAGGCTGATCCTACCTGTGTCCCTTTCGAGCCGCTCGGCTGCGATACTTTCGTAAGCGAAGCGACGTTCGGCCTGCCTGTCTTCCGCCACTCCAACGCCGCCGGCGAAATCGAAAAGCTTCTCGCCTCGCTGCGTCTCTTTCCGGAGCGCACCCATCTCGTCGGCGCCTATGTGTTCGGCAAGGCGCAGCGCCTGATCGCTCTGTTGCGGCGAGCCGGCTACGACCGGCCGCTCTTCATTCACGGCGGCCTTGAGAAGCTCACCGACTATTATGCGAGCCGGGGCATCGTGCTTGGCGAGGTACGCAAAGTCGCTGGCGCGGCCGAGCTCGCAGGCGAAATCGTGCTCTGCCCGCCGACCGCTTTGAACGATCTCTGGAGCCGCAAGTTCGCCGATCCCGTCACGGCCTTCGCCTCCGGCTGGATGCGCGTGCGCGCCAGAGCGCGGCAAGGTGGGATCGAATTGCCGCTCGTCATTTCCGACCACGCCGATTGGGATGGGCTTTGCGCCACGATCGTCGAGACCGGCTGCTCGAAGCTTCTCGTCACGCATGGCGAGACCGATGCACTCGTCCATTATTTCAAGACCCGCGGGATCGACGCCGAACCGCTTCACATGATCGGCTACGGCGACGATGAGGTGCCAGCAGAGACCCCGGCGTGAACCGCTTCGCTCTGCTTCTCGACCGGCTTCAGCATGAGCCCTCGCGGCTTGCCAAGCTGCGGCTCATGACGGACTATTTTCGCAGCGTGCCGGATCCTGACCGCGGCTTTGGGCTTGCGGCGCTGACCGGCGCGCTTTCCTTCCGCTATGCCAAGCCCGGCCTCATGAAGGCCTTGATCGGCTCACGGGT
>DATFNQ010000058.1:0-13426 GCA_035266305.1 Methylovirgula sp. | reverse complement strand
TGCTGCTGCTCCTGCCGCTCCTGCTGCATTTTCTTGAGTTGATCGACCAAGCTTCCCTGCCCGGTCGGCACGGCCGGCGCGCTGGTCCCTGCGGGCGGCGTCACTCCCTCGAGAATCGACCTCGGCGCCCGGGTCACATTGGCGACGATCGTCAAGGCAAGGCTGGTCGCGAAAAACATCGCCGCCAGAATTGCCGTGGCACGGGTGAGCACATTGGCCTGGCCGCGGCCGGTCATGAAACCGCCGCCGCCGATCCCCAATGCGCCGCCTTCGGAACGCTGCAGCAGCACTGTCGCCACGAGGGCGATCACCACCATGATGTGGATGACGATGAGAACCGTCTGCATCAAAACCTCTCGCGCATGATCCCGAAAGTCGGCGACCTCTCATGCGACCATTGAAACGACGCGTGAATCACCCTTCCGGTGTCACGCTCCCGCCTGCCCGGCCAGTGGCCCGCGTCATATACCGAGATCGGGCTTCTGGCTAGGGCGCGTTCAGGCATGCCGGGCCGGCCGCTTTACCCCTCGATAGACGCCGGCGATCGCCATGAATTCGGCCGCCTTCAGGCTCGCGCCGCCGACAAGCGTGCCGTCGACATCGCCGATCGTGAGCAATTCCGCCGCATTGGCGGGCTTCACCGAGCCGCCATAGAGAATGCGGACCGCGCAACCGGAACCGGGCAAATATTGCGCCAGGCGGCTGCGCAGGAAGGCATGTATCTCCGCTACGTCGGCCGGGGTCGGAGTGAGGCCGGTACCGATCGCCCACACCGGTT
The DNA here is from genome assembly GCA_035266305.1 of Methylovirgula sp. Taxonomy (GTDB): domain Bacteria; phylum Pseudomonadota; class Alphaproteobacteria; order Rhizobiales; family Beijerinckiaceae; genus Methylovirgula. The sequence goes on along the minus strand of DATFNQ010000058.1, from coordinate 12,648 downwards.
CGTAAGCGATGACGAGATCGTGCGGCGATACCCGATCCGGCAAGGATTGTTCGAGTTGCGCCGCGACCCTCTCCAGTGCCGCGCCGGCCGCGCGCTCGGCTTCGCTCTCGCCGACGCAGAGGATCACCCTGAGGCCGGCGCGCAATCCGGCCTTTGCCTTGGCGCGGACCAAAGCGTCGCTCTCACCATGCTCGGCGCGGCGTTCCGAATGGCCGACAATGACATAGGAGGCGCCGGCGTCCTTCAGCATCTCGGCCGAGATGTCGCCTGTATGGGGCCCGCCTTCGGCCGGATGGCAATCCTGCGCGCCGAGCGCGACCGGCGAGCCCGCGCAAAGCCGCGCCACATCCATGAGCAGCGTGGCGGGCGGACAGACGAGAATTTCAGCCTGCCCGGCGCGGCCGGCAACGACCGCGGCGCGAATGGCGGCGATTTCGGCGAGGTCCGCCCCGCGGCCGTTCATCTTCCAGTTTCCGGCCACAAGCGGCCTCAATCTATCCCGCATAGCACATCCTGCTCTCCAACCCGGCCATATGCCACCCCCCTCGGCAAAGCCGAAGCCGGGCTACCCCGAACAACGCCCGATGCATAGACCAGGTCCGGCCAAGGCGTTGCAAGCCCGGGGTCGCCTCCCTATAGTCCGCCGGCCGGCAAACCTCCCTTATCGTACCCGACCCCGGAGATTCCCCAATATGCTCGACGCTTTGCGTGCCTCCAGCCAGACTTGGGTCGGCCGCACCATCATGGCCGTGGTGATGGGGTTGCTGATCATAGCTTTCGGCTTTTGGGGGATCGCCGATATTTTTCGCGGCTTCGGCGCGAACAAGCTCGCCCGCGTCGGTTCGGTCGAAATCACGACCGAAGCCTATCGCGATGCTTATCAAAACGAATTGCTGCGCCTGCAGCAAAAGGAGCGCCGAGCAATCACCGCCGATGAAGCCCACCAAATGGGCCTCGACCGGCAGGTTCTGTGGCGGCTCATCAGCGATGCGGTGCTCGAACAAGAGGCGCGCCGACTCGGTCTCGCAATGTCCGACCAGGATCTTGCAAAACGCGTCGTCGCGGACGACGCCTTCAAGGGACCAAACGGCCAGTTCGATCGCCAGTCCTTCGAGGAGAGGTTGCGTGAGGCCGGCCTGACCGAAAGCCGCTTCGTTGCCGAACAGCGCGCCAACTATCTGCGGGGAGAGATGATTAGCGCGTTGGACAGCGGCTTCAGCGCGCCCAAGGCAATGCTCGAACTCATCAACCGCTATTACAATGAGACGCGCAGCATAGACTATTTCGTGCTTCCGAAAAGCGCGGCCGGCAGCATACCGTCTCCGAGCGATGCGGAACTCAAGGCCTATTACGACGCACGCCGCGACACCTACCGCACGCCTGAATATCGCAAGATCAGCGTCTTGGTGGTGACGCCCAAGAGCCTCGCCGAGCAGCTTATCAAGGACCATCCGATCAGTGACGCGGACGTGGTGAAGCGCTATGACGAGGTGAAGGCCCAACGTTATACGCAGCCGGAACATCGGCAGATCGAGCAAATCGTCTTTCCAGATCAAGCCTCGGCAACGGCGGCGGCAGCCAAGCTCGCCAGTGGCGAGAGCTTCGATGCGCTCGTCGCCGAGCGGAAATTGACGTCGAAGGACATTGATCTCGGCATGGTCACGAAGGCAGACCTCGTCGATAAGGCGGTCGCCGACGCGGCTTTCGGGCTGCCTTCAGGCGGCGTCTCGAAGCCGGTACAGACCCAATTCGGCTGGGCGATCTTGCATGTCGCCAGGATCATTCCGCCGATCGTCGAGCCGCTCATCGCGGTCAAGAGCGCCATCATCGAGGAGCTGGCGCTGGCCCGCGCGGGCAGCGAGATCAACCAGCTCCACAACGAGATCGAAGATCAGCGCGCCAACGGCAAATCCGTCGCCGAGGCGGCACGCAGCGTCGGGCTCGAAGCGCATAGCATCGATGCAGTCGATGCGCATGGCCGCGACAAGAGCGGCAAGCCGGTCGCCGAGCTCGACGATCCGGAAGCGCTCGTCAAGGCAGCCTTCGCCTCCGATGTGGGCGTCGACAATGAACCGATCGGCACGCCCGACGGCGGTACGATCTGGTTCGATGTCCTGAACGTCGAGCCGGCGCGCGCGCAGAGCTTCGCCGAGGTCAAGCAGCAGGTCGATGCGGCTTGGACGCAGGACGAGACCGCCAAGCGCCTTTCCGCGAAGGGTGCGGACCTCGTGAAGAAGCTCAACGCTGGCGAAACCCTTGCCGCGGTCGCCGCTTCGCAAGGCAACCTCGGGATCAAGCACGTCGCCGGCATCAAGCGTTCGGAGCCCCAGGATCTGCCGCAGGCGGTGCTCACCCAGGTCTTCGATCGCAAAGTAGGCGCCGCCGGCTCGGCGGCTGCGGAGGACGGCAACCGCGTGCTGTTCAAGGTCGTCGATGCGAAAGTCCCGCCGCTCGATGTCAATAGACCGGATTTCCGCAACATCGTCGATCAGATGAAGACCGCGCTCGATGAGGACATGGTCGCCCAATACGTCGGCCAGCTCCAAGGCGAGATCGGCGTTCAGATCAATCAGCCGGCGTTGGACTCGATCATCGGCGCTCCGCCCGAATCGGATTGACGGACGCGAGGTATGATCGAGCCCTCCTTCGCGGTTTTCGCCAAGACCTATGAGGATGATGCCGCCGCGCTGCTTTCGACCCGGCTCGTCGGCGATCTCGAAACGCCTGTCTCGGCCTTCCTCAAGCTCTCCGCCGGCCGCGCCGGGCGGCTGTTCCTGCTCGAGTCGGTCGAGGGCGGCGGGGCGCGCGGCCGCTATTCGATGATCGGGCTCGATCCCGACATCGTCTGGCGCTGCTACGGCGATCGAGCGGAAATCAATCGGCAGCCGCTGAGCGACCCTGACGCCTTCGCGCCCTGCCCCGAGGCGCCTCTTGAGGCCTTGCGCGCGCTCATCGCGGAGTCGCGGATCGACGCGCCGGAGGAGCTGCCGCCCATGGCGGCCGGCGTGTTCGGCTATCTCGGCTACGACATGGTCCGGCAGATGGAACGGTTGGCGCTCCCGAAGCCCGATCCGATCGGCGTGCCGGACGCAATCATGCTGCGCCCGACCGTGATAGTGGTGTTCGACAGCGTGAAAGACGAGATCTGGGTCGTCACCCCAGTCCGCCCGACGCGGGGCGGGACGGCAAAAGCGGCCTATGAGCGCGGCCGCGAGCGGATCGAGGCCGTGGTCGAATGTCTCGAAGGCCCGCATGTCCACGATGAGGGCATGAGACCTGCCGGCCCGCAAGCCATCCCGAAATCGAACACGTCGGAAGCGCGCTTTTGCGAGATGGTCGAGCGCGCCAAGGAATATATTCGCGCCGGCGATATCTTTCAGGTCGTGCTCTCGCAGCGTTTCACCGCGCCCTTCGCGCTGCCTGCCTTCGCGCTCTATCGCGCGCTGCGCCGGGTCAATCCGGCGCCATTCCTCTGCTATCTCGATTTCGGCAACTTTCAGATCGTGTGCTCAAGCCCCGAAATCCTGGTGCGCGTGCGCGACGGAAAAGTCACGATCCGGCCGATCGCCGGGACCCGCTGGCGCGGCAAGACGCAAGCCGAGGATGCGCGGCTCGCCGCCGAGCTTTTGGCTGACGAGAAGGAATGCGCCGAACATCTGATGCTGCTCGACCTCGGCCGCAACGACGTCGGCCGCGTGGCGAAGATCGGCACTGTCGAAGTCACCGAGAAGTTCGTCATCGAGCGCTACAGCCACGTCATGCATATCGTCTCAAACGTCGAGGGCGAACTCGGCGAACATCATGACGTGATCGACGCGCTCTGCGCCGGCTTTCCGGCCGGCACCGTGTCAGGCGCGCCAAAGGTCCGGGCGATGCAGATCATCGACGAATTGGAGACGGACAAGCGCGGCATCTATGCCGGCTGCATCGGCTATTTCGGCGCGCATGGCGACATGGACACCTGCATCATCCTGCGCACCTCGGTGGTGAAGGACGGCTTCATGCATGTTCAGGCGGGCGCCGGCGTCGTCTATGATTCAAATCCCGCCTATGAACAGCGCGAATGCGTGAACAAGGCGCAGGCGCTCTTCCGCGCGGCGGACGAGGCGGTTAAGTTTGCGATAAGGGCAAAGCGCGGGCAATAGGCTGAGAGCGCACACAGTCATGGCCGGGCTTGTCCCGGCCATCCACGCGGTTCAAATCGATACCATGCTGGATGATAGGTCCATGTCCTAAAGATACTCGGCAGGAGCTATCAATCAGAACGACGTGCGGTGGCACGGCGTGGATGGCCGGGACAAGCCCGGCCATGACGATTGAGGGTCCCAGCGCGCTACCGCGCGCGAAAGGTCAGCGGCGTGGTCTCGCCGCGCGCGTGCTGTTCTCTCGCGCGCCGCGCCAATTCGGCGAGCCTGTCTTCTGATCTGGCGAAGCACTCTTTCCAGCCACGCTCAGCCACCATCTCATCCAGGATCAGACCGGCGATGGCTTCCTGCTCGTCTTCCGGCCGGCGGGCGAGCTCGGCGATTGCGCGTTCGAGCAATTTGTTCATATGCATATTCCAAGCTAATCCAGCCTACATCGAATTTCACTCCCGGTCCAACGCGGCTTATGACGCCGTGACGGCGTGCAGACGAGACGGGCGAAGGCAAGTGGGCTTAAGACCACCTTCTGCGTAGTCTGGGCGGGACGCAGCAGAAGGAAGGCGATGAGCGCGACCGCAATCTGGATGCGTACCGCATTCTCACTCTTTGCCAGGAAGTGCCGGATCTTTGGTCTAAAGAGATAGAGGCCCATCATTGCGAGGCGCGAAGCGACGAAGCAATCCAGAACCATCGATACTGGATTGCTTCGCTGCGCGCGCAATGACGGCGCTGGCATGCGTAGCATCGGATACAACGTCATGGCCGTGGGACAAGCCCGGCCATGACGCAGCCGTGCTACCCCTGCTTCTTCGCGGCGAGAGCGACGGCCCAGAGCGCGCGCACCGCGATCATGTCGGCCAGTCGCGGCTCATGCCGCGCCTTGGCGATGGCCTGGCTCAAAGCGGCGATCATGCGAGCGAGCTTGTCCGACGTCCAAGCCCGGACATGCCGATCGAAGGCCGCACCGTGGCGGAAGCCGGGTCGGCCGGCTTCGGCATCGAGCCGGGCGCGGTGCAGCGCCATCGCATGGCGCAGTGCCGCGCCAAGCAGCAGGTTGTAGTCGCCGCCCTCCGAGAACACGCGTTCTGCCGTTTCCTCCACCGCCCCGAAATCGCCCTCGAAGGCGCCGTTGATGGCGGCGTCGACGACGAGGCTCGAAGCATCCGCGACGATCGCTGCGATATGCTCGACGGTGACCGTGCTGGAGCCGCGCGCATAGAGCAGGAGCTTGCCGAGTTCCGAGCGCGTCGTGAGCCGATCCTGGCCGAGCAGCGAGACGAGAAGCGTCTTCGCCTCCGGTTCGATCTCCAGGCCTGCGGCGCGCAGCTCCGCATCGATGAGCTGCGCAAGGTCCCTGGCCGAATCGGGCGTGCATTCGATCGCCGCCGCATTCGGGCTGTCCTCGCAGAGCCTGCGCAGCGGCGCATCGCGTTTCAGATTCCCCGCCTCGATCACGATCGTGCAGTCGCGCGGCGGCCGCGCGAGCACTGGCTCGAGCGCAGAGACAAAGCTCTTGCCTTGCGCGTCGATGGCAATCGTGCGCCGGCCGCCGAACAGCGGCATGGTGTTGGCCTCGTCGGCGAGGCGAAGCGGATCGGCGGCGAGCTCGTCGCCGTTCAACCGGAGGAACTGAAACGCATCCTTCGGGTCGTCGATGCTGCGCGCGATGACCTTATGGGTGCGCTCCGACACGAGGCCGGCATCGGAGCCGAACAGCAGATAGAGGAAAACATCGGGCGGAGGGCGGCTGATGAAGCGCTCCGCCTCTGCGGCTCTTACGGCGACCATTCAGGTTCGCGTGGCGAGTTCGGCGGCGACCTGGGTTCGAATCTGATCCGCCAGCACGCGCGCGTCGCGGATTTCCGCATCGCGCGCCGCGCGGACATCGGCAAATCGCGCGCTCGTGCGGTCATAGCTCGCCGCGACGAACGCCCTGCCTTTCAGGATCGGCTCCGGGCCGGCGACGGGAACGAGCTGATAATTGGCGGTCGTCACGACGCTCGACCCGGTGGGAATGCCGGTCACCGTATCGATCAAGGGGGTCTGCGAGGTCTCTTGTATGGTGACGATCAGATGATATTTTGCTGGCACCTGCGCGCCGGTGCCGTTCAGCGCGATGATCAAGTCGTCACCGAGATAGTGGCCGAGCCGGCTGCTGATCGGAGCGACGGCGACGGCCTGCAACTTGTCGGCAAGGCCATCGTCCGTTCCCCCCCAGGACCCATAGAGCGGCTGAACGGTGATACAGCCGGCAAGCAGCGGGAGGGGCGCCAGCGCGGCAAGCCGCAACAGCCACGATGTTCCGGTATCCGCAAATCTAGGCGACGACATTGACGATCCTCTGCGGCACGATGATGACCTTCTTCACCGCCTTGCCATCGAGCGCGCGTCGAACGCCTTCGAGCGCCAGCGCCGCCCTTTCGATGGCCGCGTCATCCGCATTGCGTTCGATCACGAGATCCGCCCGTTTCTTGCCATTCACCTGCACCGGCAGGCCGATCATATCTTCGACGATCAGGCTTTTTTCCGCAACCGGCCATGGCGCTTCGGTCACGAGCGTCGCATGGCCGAGACGCGCCCACCTCTCCTCGGCGAGATGCGGCATCATGGGCGCGAAAAGCCGCACGAATATGTCCGCCGCCTCGCGGAAGGCATAGCGCAGGTCGGCGGCGACCGGCGCGGTCTCGACATTCCCGATCGCCGCGGACAATTTATTTGAAAGATCATAGAGTTGCGCGATCGCCCGATTGAACCTTAGGCGGCTCAAATCCTCCTCGACCCGCGCCAGGGCCACATGCGCGGCCTTGCGGACCTTTGTGGCCGCGGCGGAGAATTCGGCAGGGGCTAGCACATCGGGCGGCGCCGCGACCCCGGCGAGTTCCTCAACCAGCCGAAACACGCGCTGGACGAATTTCCCCGCCGCTTGGACGCCCTCCTCGGTCCAGATGACATCGCGTTCGGGGGGCGAGTCGGAGAGCATGAACCAGCGCGCGGTATCGGCGCCATAGGCCGCGATGATCTCGTCCGGATCGACCGTGTTGCGCTTCGACTTCGACATTTTCTCGATCGCGCCGATCTCGACCGGCAGATGGGCGTCGCGGGTGAAGGCGCGGCGGCCTTCCGGCCCGGTCTCGATCGAAACCTCGGATGGCGAAAGATAGCTGCCGTCCTCGGCGCGATAGGTCTCGTGCACGACCATGCCTTGGGTGAAGAGCCCGGCGAAAGGCTCCCGCACGGCATCGGCATGGCCGGTCATGTTCATTGCGCGGGTGAAGAACCGCGAATAGAGCAGGTGAAGGATCGCATGTTCGATGCCGCCGATATATTGGTCGACGGGCAGCCAATGTTCGACCGCGGCCTCGGTGGTTGGCTCCGCGGCGTTCCACGGGTCGGTGAAGCGCAGAAAATACCAGGACGAGTCGACGAACGTGTCCATCGTGTCCGTCTCCCGGCGGGCGGGGCCGCCGCAGCGCGGACAGGCGACGTGCTTGAAGGTCGGATGGCGGTCGAGCGGATTGCCCGGCGCGTCGAAGGAAACGTCCCGCGGCAATTCCACCGGCAGGTCGGCCTCCGGCACCGGCACGACACCGCACTCCGGGCAATGGATGATCGGAATCGGGCAGCCCCAGTAGCGCTGCCGCGAAATGCCCCAATCGCGCAGGCGGAAGTTGATCTGCCGCCTCCCCTGCGGCCTATTGCCGAACGTGACCTGCTCGAGACGCCTGGCGACTTCCTCTCTGGCGGCCGCGGTCGACAGCCCATCGAGGAAGCGCGAGTTGATGAGCCTGCCGTCGCCCTCATAGGCCGTATCGGTGATTTTGAACGCGGCCGGATCGACGCCCGGCGGACAGACAACTGGCGTATTTCCGAGCCCATAGGCATTGGCGAATTCGAGGTCGCGCTGGTCATGCGCCGGACAGCCGAAGATGGCGCCGGTGCCATAATCCATCAGGACGAAATTGGCGACATAGACGGGCAGCCGCCAATCGGCATCGAAAGGATGGCGCGCCCTCAGCCCCGTGTCATAGCCTCTCTTCTCGGCCGTCTCGATGGCCGCTTCCGATGTTCCGCGGTGGTGGCACTCGGCGATGAAGGCGGCGAGTTCGGGATCGCGCTCCGCGGCGCGCAGCGCGAGCGGGTGATCCGGGGCCAGCGCCAGAAATTTGGCGCCGAACAGCGTGTCGGGCCGGGTCGTATAGACCTCGACCTCGCGCGCATCGAGCTTCGATGTCGGTTCGAGCGCGAATCGGATGCTCAAGCCTTCCGACTTGCCGATCCAATTGCGCTGCATCAGCCGCACCTTCTCAGGCCAGCGGTCAAGCTGATCGAGCGAATCGAGAAGATCTTCGGCGAAGGTTGATATCTTGAAGAACCATTGAGTCAGCTCGCGCTGCTCGACGAGCGCGCCGGAGCGCCAGCCGCGCCCGTCGATCACCTGCTCGTTGGCGAGCACGGTCTCGTCGACCGGGTCCCAGTTCACTTTCGATTTCTTGCGGTCGACGAGGCCGGCCGCGAGGAAATCCAGAAACATCTTCTGCTGATGCTTGTAATAGGCCGGATCGCAGGTCGCGATCTCGCGCGACCAGTCGAGCGACAGGCCCATCGATTTCAACTGCGCCCGCATGGTTGCGATATTGCTGTACGTCCATATCGCAGGATGGGTCTTATTCTGGACCGCGGCGTTTTCCGCCGGCAGGCCGAAAGCATCCCAGCCCATGGGGTGGAGGACGTTAAAGCCCCGCGCGCGCATGAACCTCGCGACCACGTCGCCCATCGCATAATTGCGCACGTGCCCCATATGGATCCGGCCGGACGGATAGGGGAACATTTCGAGGACGTAATATTTCGGCCGCGGATCTTCGTTACGGGTCCGGAATGATTCCGACTCGTCCCAGATCTTCTGCCATTTCTGTTCCGCTTCGCGGGCGTTGTAGCGCGGCGCGTCCATGCTATCAGGGGCTCCGGGAGACGGTCCGATACAGCATTATTTGGCCAGCTGGGTCAATGTTTCGAGGGCGCGATGGAGAAGAGCACGGGGCGGCGCGAAGGGATTCTCACCCGGCTCGCCGAAGTCAGGGAGCGGATCGCCCGCGCCGCCCGCGACTGCGGCCGCGCTCCCGAGACGGTCACGCTCGTCTGCGTGACGAAAACATTCGACGCCAATGCAATCCGGCCGGTGCTCGAGGCGGGCGAGCGCGTCTTCGGCGAGAACCGGGTGAAAGAGGCGATGAAAAAATGGCCGGAGCTGAAGCGCGATTTTCCGGACATCGCGCTGCATCTCATCGGGCCGCTGCAGTCGAACAAGGCGCGCGAGGCGGTCGAATTCTTCGACGTGATCGAGACGGTCGATCGCGACAAGATCGCCGTGGTGCTCGCCGATGAGATCGCCCGCAGCGGAAGGCGCCCGCGCCTCTACGTGCAGGTGAACACCGGCTCGGAGCCGCAGAAGGCCGGCGTTCCGCCGCAGGAGGCGGACCGGTTCATCGCCACTTGCCGCAATGATCTCGGCTTGGAGATTTCCGGGCTGATGTGCATCCCGCCGGTCGATGCGCAGGCCTCGCCGCATTTCGCCCTGCTGAACAAGATCGCCGCGCGCAACGCGATCACCACGCTCTCGATGGGCATGAGCGCCGATTTCGAGCTCGCGATCCAATTGGGCGCGACGCATGTGCGGGTCGGGAGCGCGATTTTTGGGGCGAGGTGAGCACGTTTGGGCCGTATCTTGCGGCCGGGTGGCTGAGAAGTCGTTTGGCGTCACGGTTTCGTGATCCAAGTCCGGCCGATCGAAAGAGGCTGGTGTGCCGCGACCTTTCGATATGGCTTAATTTCAATTGTGCATCTCGAAAATAAGCTTCTGCGCACGACATAATATCGTGAAGGCCTTTGGCTGCCCCGAGGCGCTCGCCAATCCAGGCAGTCTCGCATCTCAAGGGATCAAGGCCGATGCAACAATCAATCTTTGGGGAGGATCAGGTGCCGCCGCGCGTATCTGCACTGGGGCTCTCGCAGCCAAGCCAGCGGTGCGCGGGTCGACCCGCAATCGAAACCAGCAGAGGATTGAACGATGTCACTCGAAACGATCAACATTCCCGGAACGAAGCTTAACCCTACCCGCGTCGCGCTGGGCACGTGGGCGATCGGCGGATGGATGTGGGGCGGAAGCGATGATCAAGACTCGATCCGCACCATAAAGAGCGCGCTCGATCGCGGCATCAACATCATCGATACCGCGCCGGTCTACGGCTTCGGCCATTCGGAAGAGATCGTCGGCCGCGCTCTCAGCGGGCGGCGCCAGAACGTCGTCATCGCGACCAAAGTTGGCCTCGACTGGAACGACGGCAAGCCGTTTCGCAATGCCAGCAAGGCACGCATCGCGAAGGAGATAGAAGATTCGCTGCGCCGTCTACGGACCGACGTGATCGACATCTATCAGGTCCACTGGCCCGACCCGAACACGCCGATAGCCGAAACCGCCGAAGCGCTCGGCGCGCTGTATAAGGCCGGCAAGATCCGCGCGATCGGAGTGAGCAATTTCAACACCGCGCAGATGGAGGCGTTCCGCGCCGTCGCGCCGCTGCATACGGCGCAGCCGCCCTACAATCTCTTCGAACGCGAAGCCGAGAAGGATGTTCTGCCCTATTGTCGCGATCAAAAGATCGCAACACTCGCCTATGGTTCGCTCTGCCGCGGCTTGCTGAGCGGTCGAATGAAGGCCGACACCAAGTTCACGGGCGATGATCTGCGGCGCAACGATCCCAAGTTCCAACCCCTGCGCTTCCAGCAATATCTCGATGCGGTCGCGCGGCTCGACGCCTTCGCCCGCAAGAATTACGGCAAGCGCGTCCTGCATCTGGCGGTGCGCTGGGTGCTCGACAAGCAGCCGCTCAGCATCGCGCTCTGGGGCGCCCGCCACCCCGATCAGCTCGATCCGGTCGCCGAGGTCATGGGCTGGAAACTCGATGCCGCCGCGCTGGCGGAGATCGACCGCATCGTGGCCGAGTGCGTCCATGATCCGGTCGGGCCCGAATTCATGGCGCCGCCGACGCAGCGCGCGGCGTGAAGTCCTAAACCACACCGTCATGGCCGCCCCGGATCAAAGTCCGGGACAAGCCCGGCCATGACGGCTGTGCGTGTCAATCCTATCTAGATCAATCAGCGGCGCCGCGCCCCAGAATTCAGGCGCTTTGCCCTGCGTTATCGCCTCGATCAATGCGAGAAATCGCTCCTTGAAGAGCGTGTGGCCGATGACGGTCTCCTCTTTCTTTTTCTTGGCCATGACGATCTCCTCAAAAATCTCTACTTGGAACTCCGATCGAAGGCACCACTTTTCCGGGGCCGTGCAGCGACGGGCCGCAAGGCCCGGAGCGACCCGGAATCCAGCGCAAAAAGTTGGCGAAGCGGCTATGGATTCGGCGTGGCGCTTCGCGCCACATCAAATTTGAGTCCCGGATCGCATTCCGTTATGCGTCCGGGAAAGAGACTTGCCCTGAGAGCCCAAAAAGCGGCATAGGATAGATCCATGCCTGCCGTCACGCTCATCGACAATTACGACAGCTTCACCTTCAACCTGGTGCATTACCTCGGCAGCCTCGGCGCCGATGTCACGGTTCATCGTAACGACCAGGTGAGCGTCGCGGATATTCTCGCCGCGCGGCCGGATGCGATCGTGCTCTCGCCCGGCCCCTGCACGCCGCGCGAGGCCGGCATCTGCCTCGATCTCATCGAGGCCGCGAGCGCCGAAATCCCGATCTTCGGCGTCTGCCTCGGCCATCAGGCGATCGGCGAAGCCTTCGGCGGCGAGGTGGTGCGCGCGCCGGTGCCAGTACATGGCAAGATTTCCGAGATCAGCCATGCCAGCGAAACGGTGTTTCGCGGAATCAATGGGCCGTTCCGCGCCACCCGCTATCATTCGCTGGTGGTCAAGCGCGACAACCTGCCGGATGATCTTCATGTGACCGCCGAGACGGACGGGCTCGTGATGGCCCTGTCGCACCGCGCCCGTCCGACGCATGGCGTGCAGTTCCATCCCGAAAGCATCGCGTCGGAATATGGGCATCGAATCCTGGCCAATTTTCTCGATCTCGCCGCGGAGTGGAACAGGACGCACATTCCCTCTCCCCGCTTGCGGGGAGAGGTGAGGTGAGGGGCTGAGGGATTTGCCACCATCGCGGCCAGTCACCTTGCCCCTCACCCTACCCTCTCCCCATTCGCTACGCTCGTGGGGAGAGGGGAAGCGCAACCCTCCCGCAAGCGGGGAGAGGGTGTTTCGCTTGCGCGCAGGCAGAGAGGGGCGCAATGAGAACCCATGGACGCCTTCAAACCGTTGATCGCAAAGGTCGCCAGTGGCTCAAGCCTCACCCGTGCCGAGGCGGAGCATGCCTTCGACATGCTTCTGTCGGGCGAAGTAACGCCGGCCCAGATGGGCGGCTTTCTCATGGCGCTCCGGGTGCGCGGCGAAACGATCGAGGAAATCACCGGCGCGGTCACCGCCATGCGGGGCAAA
>DATFNQ010000057.1:0-7902 GCA_035266305.1 Methylovirgula sp. | reverse complement strand
CCGCGGCGCTGGGCGGCTATGCGGCTACGGACATCAAGCGGGCCGGCGTCCTGGTGGCCAAGACCTTCGATGAATCGTTGATGTCGATCAACTACGCTCGGGCGGCGGCGGTCGATTTTTCCGAGATGCAGGCTGCCTTCGCGCGGCGCTGGAGCGCCTCGAGCCCAGCCATGCAATCCAAGCTTGATGAGGACATTGCGACGCTCGAACAGACGCTCTCCGACGACCTTTCGATCGCCGTCGAACGGTCGCAATCGGTCCGCGCCGCACGCGCGGCCGGAGAGGTGCAGAGCGCCGTCAATGCTTGGATCGAAGCGCGCCGTCGGCTGCCGGCGGGCATCGCGCCCAATGCGGCCTGGGAGATGCTCGATCCCTATGCCACGACCGTCGCTCAGCAGATCGACCTGCTCATCAACTATACCGCCGGCGACGGTTTCACCTATCGGCAGAGCGCGCGCCGAGCCGTCGCCGTGGCGACCCAGCTCGATCTCGCCGCCACCGCCGGCGCACTGCTCATCTCTGCGCTTGTGGCATGGCTTTTGGCCCAGCGGATCACGGGCCCGGTCGCGGTCGCATCCGCGGTCGCCAAGCGCATCGCCAGCGGCGAGCTCGACGGCCCGATCCCACGCGGCGGACCCGATGAGCTTGGCGCCCTGCTCGCAGCCATGGAGGTCATGCGCGACAACATCAGGGCCATGATGGAACGCGAAGTTGCGCAGCGCCGCACCGCGCAGGTGCGGCTAGCCGATGCGCTCGAGAGCTCGCGCGAAGGCATCGTCGTCGTCGACGCCAATCGCCGGATCGCTTTGGCCAATTCCCAGGCGGCCGATTTCTTCGGCAGTACGACGGAGCGAATGGCATCCGGCGATCTGACGGAGGTGAGCGAAGCGAGCGAACTCGCCAGATCAGTGCTGGCCTTCGCCGGTAATTCGCCCACGACCGATGAGATGCGGCTTAAGGACGGCCGCTGGCTACGGGTCAGCCGCAGCGCGACGCAGGAGGGCGGCTTCATTGCCGTCTATAGCGACATCAGCGTGTTGAAGGACCAAGGGGCGAAGCTCAAGGCGACCAATCTTCTCCTCGATGCGGCCCTCGACAACATGTGCCAGGGGCTTTGTCTCTATGATAGCGGGCATCGTCTGAAGGTCGTCAACCGGCGCTTCTGCGAAATCTTCAATCTCTCGCCCGAACAGATAAAACCCGGCATCACGTTCCGCGAGGTGATTGAATTGAGTGTCGCCGCGGGCAATCACCCCGGAAGGACCGCGGCGGCCCTGCTGGCCCAAGAATTGGCGTTGATCAACCAGCGGATCATGACCACGCGCTTCCACGAGCTCAGCCACGATCGCATCGTGGCAATCGCCCGGCAGCCGACCGCCGACGGCGGCTGGGTCGCGACCTATGAGGACGTCACCGAGCGCCGGCGTGCCGAGGAACGCATCGTGTTCATGGCCCGCCATGATGCGCTCACTGGCCTGCCGAACCGGCTGCTTTTTGCCGAGCGGATCGACCAGGCCATCAGCCAGATCGGCCGCTCAACCAGTGGCTTTGCCGTGTTGAGCCTCGATCTTGATCATTTCAAGCAGGTCAACGATACGCTCGGCCATCCGCTCGGCGACGAACTGCTGCGCTCGGTTGCCGAGAGATTGATCTCCTGTGTTCGTGAAGTGGATACGGTGAGCCGATTGGGCGGCGACGAATTCGCGATCTTGCAATGCGGCCTGGAAAAGCCTGAGCAAGCGGCCGGCTTGGCGCGACGCATCGTCGAAACCTTGAGCGCTCCGTATGAGATCGAGGGCCAGCGTGTCACGACCAACGTCAGCATCGGCATCTCGGTTTCGCCGGGAGACGGGACGAGCTACGACACGCTTTTGAAAAATGCCGAAGTGGCGCTCTACCTCGCCAAGGCGGATGGGCGCGCCACTTGGCGGTTCTTCGAACCGGAGATGGACGTTCGGTTGCAAGTGCGCCGCGCTTTGGAGCTCGATCTGCGCGACGCGGTGGCGAACGAAGAGTTCGAAATCTTTTATCAGCCGCTCTACGACCTTGCCGAAAACCGCATCGGCAGCTTCGAAGCCTTGCTGCGCTGGCGCCATCCGACGCGCGGCTTGGTCTCGCCGGCCGACTTCATCGCTCTGGCCGAGGAAATCGGGCTCATCGTTCCGCTGGGCGAATGGGTTCTGCGCAACGCCTGTGCCGAGGCAAGCTCCTGGCCCAAACACATCAAGCTGGCGGTGAACGTCTCCGCCGTCCAATTCAAGACCGAACGTCTGGTGCAGATCGTGACCGAGGCCCTGGCCATGGCCGGGCTGTCGCCCCGCCGACTCGAGCTCGAAATCACCGAGTCCGTCCTGCTCGCCAATAATGTGACGACGCTCGCCACACTGCACGAGCTACGCAATTTCGGAGTCCGCATCTCGATGGACGATTTCGGAACCGGCTATTCCTCGCTCAGCTATCTGCGCAGTTTTCCTTTCGACAAGATCAAGATCGACCAATCCTTTGTCCGCATGATGTCGGCCAAGGACGGTTCCCGCGCCATCATCCGCGCCATGACGGCGCTTGGCAGCAGCCTCGGCATCCGCACCACGGCGGAGGGCGTGGAGACCGAGGAACAGCTGGCCTGGCTGCGCAGCGCCGGATGCGACGAGGCGCAAGGCTATTTGTTCAGCCCAGCCGTCCCGGCACGAGACATCCCCCGCCTGCTTGCGCAATGGAACGGAGTGAAGCGGGCCGCTGTATAGGGTTTAGCGCCGATCGCCCGCGACGCCCCGGCGGCGCGCCACCTCGCCTAGACTTGCGCTGCCGCCTCATGCTACAGCGCGCTCGGCAAACGTCGGAATGGTTTGAAAGCAAGCAGATCGATGCGCGCATACCTTCTCCCTGTGGGAGAAGGTGCCCCGTAGGGCGCGCTTTGCGCGCCCGTCAAATTGAAGGACGCCCGCTGCGAAGCGGCGGGCTATGGCGGGGCGGATGAGGGGTTACGATCGCGCCCATATTGCAGCATCGATAACCCCTCACACGGCTTGCCATAGCCCTGCGCTCGCGCAGGGCGTATAGAGCGACGGGCGCGCGGAGCGCGCCCTATGGCAAGCCACCCTCAGGGAGAGGGTTCGCGCTCACCCATATCATTTCTGAAAATGTGCACGGATCCATGCGCCCGCTGGCCATCCTACCTTCCGTACTCGCCGCCGATCTCGCCCATATGGGCGAGGCGGTGAAGGATGTGATGGCGGCCGGCGGCGATATCGTGCATGTCGATGTGATGGACGGCCATTTCGTGCCGAACATCAGCTTCGGCGCGGATATGGTGAAGGCGATCCGCAGGGTGACGGATCGGTTGCTCGACGTTCATCTGATGATCGCGCCGGTCGATCCCTATATCGAAGCCTTTGCCGCGGCGGGCTCGGATGTCATCACAATTCACCCCGAAGCCGGACCGCATCTTCACCGCTCGCTGGCGCTGATACGCCAACTCGGCAAGCGGGCGGGCGTCGCTCTGAACCCCGCGACACCCGTTGCGACGATCGAACATGTACTCGATGACATCGACCTCGTGCTCATCATGAGCGTCGATCCGGGCTTTGGCGGCCAAGCCTTCATTCCATCGAGTCTCGAGAAGCTCAACATCATCCGGGCCATGACCGCGGGCCGTGACATCGAGATCGAGGTTGACGGCGGGATAACCGCCGAGACCGCCGGCGCCGTCGCTGGCGCCGGCGCCAATTGGCTCGTCGCGGGTTCAGCCATATTCAAGGGCGGAGCCGCCGGTTACGCCGGCAATATCGCCGCGATCCGCAAGGCCGCGCAGCGCGCGCGCGGCGAATTCGTTTGAGATCGGGACAACCGATGATCCCCCGCTATTCCCGCCCTGAAATGGCCGCTCTCTGGGAGCCGCAGACACGTTTTCGAATCTGGTTCGAAATCGAGGCGCATGCCTGCGACGCGCTTGCCGAGATCGGCGCAATCCCTAAGGAAGCGGCGAAAGCGATTTGGGGGAAAGGCAATAGACTCACGTTTGATGTCGCCCGAATCGAGGAGATCGAGAACGAGACGAAGCACGACGTCATCGCCTTCCTGACCTATCTTTCCGAATCCATCGGGCCCGAGGCGCGTTTTCTGCATCAAGGCATGACCTCCTCCGATGTGCTCGACACCTGCCTCGCAGTTCAACTTTCCCGCGCCGCCGAGATTCTGATCAAAGACGTCGAGACCGTTCTCGCGGCGCTCAAGCGCCGCGCCTTCGAGCATAAATTCACGCCGATGATCGGCCGCTCGCATGGCATTCATGCGGAGCCCGTAACCTTCGGCCTAAAATTGGCCCAAGCCCATGCAGAATTTCGCCGCTGCCGGGCCCGGCTCGTGGCGGCAAAGAAAGAAATCGCAACCTGCGCCATCTCCGGCGCCGTCGGCACGTTCGCCAATATCGACCCGCGCGTCGAGGCCCATGTCGCAAAGAAGCTC
The DNA here is from genome assembly GCA_035266305.1 of Methylovirgula sp. Taxonomy (GTDB): domain Bacteria; phylum Pseudomonadota; class Alphaproteobacteria; order Rhizobiales; family Beijerinckiaceae; genus Methylovirgula. Next base: position 3,438 of record DATFNQ010000057.1, on the reverse strand, counting down.
GGGCTCAAGCCGGAGCCGGTCTCGACCCAAATCATCCCGCGCGACCGGCACGCGATGTATTTTGCAACACTCGCGGTCGTCGCCTCATCGATCGAGCGGCTCGCCGTCGAATTCAGGCATTTGCAGCGCACCGAAGTGCTCGAGGCCGAAGAATATTTCGCGGAAGGGCAGAAGGGCTCCTCCGCCATGCCGCACAAGCGCAACCCGGTGCTCAGCGAAAATCTCACCGGCCTTGCCCGTCTAGTGCGCGGCATGGCTCTGCCCGCCATGGAGGACGTGGCCCTTTGGCACGAGCGCGACATTTCGCATTCCTCGGTCGAACGGATGATCGGCCCCGACGCGACGATCACGCTCGACTTCGCCCTCGCCAGGTTGGCCGACATCATCGAGAACCTGCTGATCTATCCGGCCAATATGCAGAAGAATCTCAACGCGCTGGGCGGCCTCGTCCATTCCCAGCGGGTATTGCTCGCCTTGACCCACAAGGGGATGAGCCGCGAGGCGGCCTATGCGCTCGTCCAGCGCAACGCCATGTCGGTCTGGCGCGGCGAAGGCGATTTTCTTACCCTGTTGAGAAAGGACCCCGAAGTCGGAAAAAGACTGAGCGATGCCGAACTCGAAGCGCTGTTCGATCTCAACTATCACTTGAAACACGTCGATTTCATCTTCAATCGCGCATTCGCTGATCCTTCTGGTTCGAAAAGGGACATCGATGAAGACGAATGATCGCCTCGAAGCCATCATTGCCCGCGTGGTGAAGGACGATCATCTGCACGCGCGTTGGCTGAACACATTCTCCTTCCTCGAATACATCGGCTTCCGAAAGATCGTGAAGAGCCAGCGGGCCGAGGTTCTGGACCGTGCGCTGCTGATGCATGCGCTCGAGGAGGGTCGCCACGCCCTGCTGTTGAAGAAACTCGCGGTGAAGCTCGCCGGTCACGCCTTCGATTTCTACGAGCCTGAGACGATGCTCTGCTCCGACGCGGCCAAGACCTATTTTCGAGAACTCGATCACAGGTGCGACGAAAAGTTCGCGCATCTCGGCGATCTCGAACGCTCGAAACTGGTTTATCTCTATGTGACCTGGCTCATCGAGCGCCGCGCCCTCGACGTTTACGGGCTTTATAAGAAGGGGCTCGGCGACTCGGACGTTGCCTCGAAGCTCGACGCATTGCTGGCCGAGGAAGTCGGCCATTTGCGGCATGTCGAAGCGGGAATTGCGGCCGGCGATCCCGACCATGCGGCGCGGTCTGCAGAATTCGAGGCGCTCGAGTCCGGTCTCTACGAGGCTTTCGTTGGCGCGCTGGCCCGTGAGCTCGAACCGCTTGGGGTTAGAGCATAATCCAAAACGCTGCATAAGTTCGAATAAGATGCGGCGCATGCGTCATTGCGAGGAGCGAAGCGACGAAGCAATCCAGCAGCGCGTTGCTTTGCTTCGCTCGCAATGACGGAGGCGGGAATCAACGCGGATAACACAAGGCCCAAGATGCGCGCGAACGAAGCAGATATCCTGATCATTCCGGGCCTCGGCAATTCCGGCCCGGACCATTGGCAGAGCCGGTGGGAGGCCAAGCTTCCGACCGCGCGCCGCATCATCCAGAAAGACTGGGAACGGCCGCAGCTCGAAGACTGGCGCAAACGTATCGTTGCGGAAGTCGCGGCCGCCGAGAAACCTGTCGTTCTCGTCGCGCATAGTCTCGGGGCGGTTGCTGTCGCGCATGCGGCCGCGGAGCTTGAGGGAAAGGTCCGCGGGGCGTTCCTCGTCGCGCCGCCTTCGCCGCGGATCATAGCGGGCCTCGATCCGATCGATCCCGACTTTGCCGACATCCCAATGGCCCCGCTGCCCTTCCCCGCGGTCCTCGTCGCGAGCCACGACGACACTTACGCACATTATGCCGAAACCGAGGAGCTCGCCCGTGCCTGGCGCGCTGAGATTGCGGATGCCGGCGCGTCCGGTCATATCAATGCGGAGAGCGGCCATGGTCCCTGGCCGGAGGGGCTGATGCGCTTTGTCGGATTCCTGAAGAAGCTCTAGGTTATCTCACCGCGAATAGAACTCGATGACGAGGTTGGGTTCCATCAGGACCGGATAGGGCACTTCGCGCGGCAGCGGGATGCGGGTCAATTTCGCGGTCATCTTCGTATGATCGACTTCGAAATAGTCCGGCACGTCGCGCTCCGCCAAGCCCGCTGCTTCGAGAACGAGGATGAGCTGGCGGGAGGAGTCCTTGAGCTCGATGAGATCGCCCACCTTGATCTGATGGGACGGGATGTTGACGCGCCGGCCGTTGACCTTGACATGGCCGTGATTGACGAACTGCCGGGCGGCGAAGACGGTGGGCACGAATTTGGCGCGATAGATGACTGCATCCAGCCGGCGCTCCAGGAGGCCGATGAGGTTGTCGCCCGAATCGCCCTTCATCCGGATCGCCTCGGCGTAATATTTGCGGAACTGCCGCTCCGAAATATTCCCGTAATAGCCCTTCAGCTTCTGCTTGGCCTTGAGCTGGGTGCCGAAATCCGAAAGCTTGCCCTTGCGGCGCTGGCCATGCTGGCCCGGCCCATATTCGCGGCGGTTGACGGGACTCTTCGGGCGGCCCCAGATGTTCTGCCCCATGCGGCGGTCGATTTTATATTTGGCTTCTGCGCGCTTCGTCATCGCGTCCTCAAATGTTGCGCCGACGAACGCGAGAGAGCGCCTACGCCGGAACGGCGTGCCGCAAAACCGCGTCTCCCGCCGGCAAGTGGCGGAGGCACGCGCCCTCCTCTGCAAAGCTAAGCTCTGCCGACAGGCCGTCGCTCGGGTAAAGATGCGCCGAGGAACCGCCGCGGGTGCGTCACGGCGGGACCAGCCCGCCATGAATTGCGGGCGCCCATACGGACGCCCGGGAGTGGCAGGCTGTAGAAAGACAGGCACGCAATGTCAAGCACGGGTAGTGTCCTAATTTGATTTTGGCTTTTCCTCGCGCCCTATCCATTCCAGACCACGCGCCTTCCCAAGTTCAAGCCCATATTCGTAGTCCGTCTTGCCTGCGGGGATCGCGTGCGAAGGAATGCTAGGTAGTGTCGTTAGCTTCGTGACCGATCGCCAGCCCTCAATATATCCTTCGCGGAAGCCTTTTGGCGATTGTCGGCTATCTGTCATTTTACAGCCCTCTGCTCTGCTACTATCGCGGCCCTCACCGCGTCCTGCGGTGACTTGATCGCTCCCATTTGCAGTACGGCAAAGAAACGGCGCCTATCGCTGCCCTCAATCGGAGAAGACCACGCATAGGCTCGCGTGGCCTTGGGATGGCCCGCTAGTACCTCTGCACAATGGTTATGACTCTTTGGCCGAGGGCGATTTGGCGCCGATCGGTTCGGGGTAGGCGCGGCCCATTTTGGCGCGGGCGTTTGCGGTTGTGAACATCCATTTGATGCGGGCTCCTGAAGCATTGC
>DATFNQ010000056.1:0-8359 GCA_035266305.1 Methylovirgula sp. | reverse complement strand
TCGTGGGTCCGAGCGGCGCCGGCAAGGACACGCTGATCCGCTTGGCGCGCGAAAGACTTGGGGAGCAGCCCGGCTTCCTGTTTCCCCGCCGCCTCGTCACGCGGCCGCCCTCATCATTCGAAGATCACGCGATCTTATCCGAGGAAGACTTCGAACGCGGCGTGCGCGACAATCTTTTCGCGCTCCACTGGCGGGCGCACGGGCTTGGCTATGCCATCGATCGGTCCGTTCTCGCGGCGATTGCGGAAGGCGCCGCCGTCACATGCAATATCTCGCGCGACTCGATCGCCGCCGCACAGCAAACATTTGCCCGCGTGAAAGTCGTGCTTGTGACGGCGACCGACGCGGTGATCGCGGCGCGCCTTGCCGCCCGCGCACGGGAAGACTCGGCCGACATTGACGCCCGCCTGACTCGCAACGCCGAATGCTCGGCGCGCTTTGTCCCCGACTTCACGATTCTCAATGCAGGAAGCCGGGTAGAAGCGGCCGAAGAGCTCGTCGATTTCCTCTTGGAATTGCGGAGTTGACGGCAAGGTGACGCTTCGCAGCTTGCCAAGACAGGCACTGATCAATACAAATAAATTATGGATGAATATATTTTCTACATAAAAATTGCGTTGATTTCGGCCATACCAATTCCAGAGTGGTAATTTCCAGCGGCGGCGCGCCGGCCTCTTGCAACGGGGGTTTCAGCTATGACCGACACCACGGCCTCGCGGTTGCAGACCGCGACGAGGCTGACGATCAACGAAGATTGGTTGTCCGTTCTCATTGGACCTCTGGTCTTCGGCCTCGCGCTTGCCTCTCTCGGCAATGTCGATCTTCTCGGCTGGGCCGCGACCACGAAAGTGTGGACCGATCCGAGCCACGCGCTCGCGCCCTTCGCCCCGTCTTATGGCGCGCTCAGCGGCTTGGCCGCCTTGTTCGCGACCTATCTGGCCTTGCTCCTCGTGCTGAGCGCCGCCGCCGCGGCTCTCAAAGCCGATGTCCGCCGTTTCGCCTTGACGTTCAGCGTGACCTTCTGGCTCGCCTATGCGAGCTGGATCCTCGGCAGCTATGCGCATCTGGCGGCTGTGACGCCGGCCGACTTCAGCAAATACGGGATCTCCTGGTCCTTGCGCCTGACAAACGAGGGCGGCTACATTATCGCCCTCCTCCTCGGGCTCATCATCGCCAATTTCTTTCCGCGTTTCGCGGCCTGGCTCAATGAAGCGATCAGGCCGGAACTCTACATCAAGATCGCCATCGTCATCCTCGGCGGCGTCATCGCCGTCACCGCAGCCGGCAAGCTCAATCTCGCATCGACGGTCTTCCTGCGCGGGATAGCGGCGATCATCGAGGCCTATCTGATCTATTGGGCCGTGATCTATTTCATCGCGCGCAAATACTTCGGTTTCAGTCGCGAATGGGCGGCGCCGCTGGCCTCGGGCATCTCGATCTGCGGCGTCGCCGCTGCGATCGCGACGGGCGGCGCGATCCGAGCGCGGCCGCAGGTCGCTGTCCTCGTCTCCTCGCTCGTCGTCGTCTTCGCGGTGATCGAAGTTCTGATCCTGCCGTTCCTGGCACAGACCTTCCTCGCGCATGAACCCTTGGTCGCAGCGTCCTGGATCGGCCTTTCGGTCAAGACCGATGGCGCCGCCGTGGCCGCGGGCGGCATTACCGAGGCGCTCATTCTTACAAAGAATGCGGCGGAAGGGATCAATTATCAGCCCGGCTGGATTCTCGGCACGACGGCGACGATCAAAGTCTTCATCGACCTATTCATCGGCATCTGGGCCTTTATTCTCGCCCATATCTGGACGACCTATATCAATGTGGCGAAGCCCAGCAGCCGAGCCAAGCTCGTCGAGATCTACCAACGTTTCCCGAAGTTCATCCTCGGCTTTATCCTGACCTTCATCATCGGTCTCAGCCTTGCTCTGAGCCTCGGCAAGGCGCAGGCGGCGCAACTCACCGCGGCGATCGGCGAAGCCAATATCTTCCGCGTCACCTTCTTCATTCTTACCTTCTTCTCGATCGGTGTTCTGTCGAATTTCCGCAAGCTCTGGGAAGATGGTCTAGGTAAGCTCGCCGCCGTCTATGTCGTTAGCCTCTTCGGCTTCGTCATCTGGGTCGGACTGGCGATTTCCTGGCTCTTTTTCCATGGGATCAAACCACCGCTCGCGGGCTGAACACATCATTGTTTCGAGGAAGCTTTTGCTTTCGCCCACCAGGCTTTCAGGAGACGAAAATGGCAGACACGGATCTTCGCAAAGAAATCCAAGAGCAGCAGGCCGAACCGCTGTTGCCGATCGAGAAGAAGCTCATTGTCGGCAGCCTCCTCACCGGCGTCGTTCTGCTCGCCGTGCTGGTGGTGGTCAATCTGTTCCTGGGCTCATGAAAGATTTGCGTCGCTCGATCGAAGGCTCCGATCGTAGCAGTCCCGACACCCGGATGTGACGCCCTGCTGATTCGCGTGGCGGAAGTGCCGCAGGCAACTTCAAATTTCCTTGATTTTCCCTGTCCACAGGGTCGCGCATCGTTCAGGAAGCGCGAAGAAGAAGTTCTTGCAGGCGGAGGCGAAGCGGGCCTAACATTGGTCCATGGGCGAGACTCTTATTACCATCCGCGATGCGCGGGAGAGCGATGCCGAGGCGATCGCCGAGGTGCATGACGCCGCGTGGCGGCACGCCTATCGCGGCATCATCCCGGGATGCGAGCTCGAGAGGATGATCGCGCGGCGCGGGCCCACATGGTGGCGCTCCGCCATCGTTCGGCGGTCGCGGCTCGTCGTGCTGGATTTCGATGACGCGATCGGCGGCTATGCCAGCTATGGGCGCAATCGAGTTCCGGCTCTCGCCTATGGCGGCGAAATCTTCGAGCTTTATATCGCGCCGGAATTTCAAGGCCTTGGGTTCGGCAAGAGGCTGTTTAGCGCGGCCCGGAAAGACTTGGCCGAACATGGCTATGCCTCTTTCCTTGTCTGGGCGCTGGCCGAGAACGAACAGGCGCTTGGCTTCTATCGCCGGCTTGGCGGAACGATCGTGCGCCGCGCCTATGAGCGGTTCGGCACCGAGATGCGGGAACGGGTCGCCTTCGCCTTCGAATGAAGCCGAACCTCCGCGACACTTCAACCAGGAAGACCGCTGGAGCACGGCATGCGCCTTGATGCAATTGCAATCGGCGACAATCCGCCCGACGATGTGAATGTCGTCATCGAAGTGCCGATCGGCGGCGAACCGATCAAATATGAAATGGACAAGCGTGCCGATGTCCTGGTCGTCGACCGGTTCCTCTATACCGCGATGCGTTATCCCGGCAACTACGGTTTCATTCCGCACACGCTCTCGGAAGATGGCGATCCCTGCGACGTGATCGTCGCCAACGCGCGGGCGATCATTCCCGGCGCGGTGATGAATTGCCGCGTCGTCGGCGTGCTCCTCATGCAGGACGAGAATGGAAACGACGAAAAGATCCTCGCCGTGCCCTCGCCGAAGCTCACGCAGCGCTATGAGGCGGTGCACAACTACACCGACCTGCCGCCGATCGCCGTCCAGCAGATCGAGCATTTCTTCGCCCATTACAAGGATCTCGAGCCCGGCAAATGGGTGAAGATCCTGCGCTGGGGCGATGCCGCGGAGGGCCGCAAGCTCGTCTGCGAGGCGATCGACCGCGCCAAGGCGGCCGCGAAGGAGTAACGCCGGCATTCACGCCGGCCGCCGTCACTGCTAGCGAAGCGAAGCAATCCAGTCTCATTGCTTCTGGATTGCTTCGTCGCTTCGCTCCTCGCAATGACGCGTGTTCACCCTTTCCGCGACAAGCGGAATACGGCCTGATCGCCGAGCAGGTTCCACATCCACCACGGCGCATTGACCAGCATCGGACTGCCGAACCGGTCGAGGGCGATGCCGCGCTCCGTCTTGGCGCCGATTGCATGCGCAAGGGCAAGGAAATCGCGGATCGTGCAGAGATGGATGTTCGGCGTCTCGTACCAGGCCACGGCAAGACTGTCGGTGACCGGCATTTGCCCTTTGAACGCGATCTGGGCGCGGATGCGCCAATGGCCAAAGTTCGGGAACGAGACGATCGCGTGACGACCGATCCGCAGCATGTGTTCGAGCACTTTGCGCGGCTGGCGCGTCGCCTGCAGCGTCTGCGACAGGATCACGTAATCGAACGCGTCGTCGGGATAATCGGCAAGATCGGTGTCGGCATCGCCCTGCACGACCGAAAGGCCCTTGGCGACGCAATCGTTGACGCCGTGCTGGGAAAGTTCGATGCCGCGCGCGTCGACGCCGCGCTCCTCGGCGAGCAGTCTCAGCAAAGTTCCGTCGCCGCAGCCGACGTCGAGAACCCGGCTCTTCGGCTTGACCATATCGGCCACAACGAGAAGATCGATACGCGCCGTGCGCGACAGCGCCGCCCTGCCCTCCGGGTCAGCCAAGCTCAGCTCTCCGGTCGCGCGGGTGATATGCCGCGCGCGCGGGCCGCCGCTTCGAGAAAGCCGCGCGTCGTGGCGATGAACTCCGGAACGTCGAGAAGAAAAGCATCGTGGCCGCGATCCGTCTCGATCTCGACGAAAGAGACCGAAGCGGCCGCCGCATTCAGCGCATGAACGATCGCGCGGCACGCCGCTGTCGGATATAGCCAGTCCGAGTTGAATGAGACGACGCAAAAGCGAGTCTTCGTTCCCTTGAAGGCAGCCGCGAGCGAGCCGCCGTAATCCGCCGCGAGATCGAAATAGTCGCAGGCCCTGGTGACATAGAGATAGGAATTGGCATCGAACCGGTCGACGAAGCTGGTCCCTTGGTAGCGCAGATAATTCTCGATCTGAAAATCGGCGTCGAATGAGAAGGTCGGTGCCTCGCGGTCCTGGAAATTGCGGCCGAACTTGCGCTGCAGCGCCTCGTCGGAAAGATAGGTGATATGCGCCGCCATGCGGGCGACCGCGAGGCCCTTGGTCGGGTTGGTGCCCTCGTCGAGATACCGGCCGTTGCGCCATTCTGGATCGGCCATGACCGCCTGTCGCCCGACCTCGTGAAAGGCGATGTTCTGCGAGGAATGCTTCGCGGCGGTGGCAATCGGCATCGCCGAAAACACCCGGTCGGGATAGCTCGCCACCCATTGCAGCACTTGCATGCCGCCCATCGAGCCGCCAACGACTCCGAACAGCGAGTCGATCCCCAGATGATCGATCAGCATGGCCTGCGCGCGGACCATGTCGCGGATCGTCACCAAGGGCAAATCAAGCCCATAGGGGCGGCCGGTCGCCGGATTGGTCGAAGCCGGCCCCGTGGTCCCCATGCAGCCGCCGACCACGTTCGAGGCGATGACGAAATAGCGATCCGTATCGATCGGACGGCCGGGCCCAATCATCGTCTGCCACCAGCCGGGCTTGCCGGTGGTCGGATGGGTATTGGCCACATGCTGATCGCCGGTCAGCGCGTGGCAGATAAGAATCGCGTTGGATTTCGCCGCGTTCAGCGTGCCATAGGTCTGGTAGGCGATGGACAGCGGGCGCAAGGCCACGCCGGCATCCAGCTTGAGCGGCTGGTCGGCGCCGAAACGGACGACGAGACTATGCGGCGCATCGGCCTCAAGCTGGCTCATCGCTCTTTGGTTCGGGACGATCGTCAAGGCCGTCGCGCTCACTCCATTGGCCGCGTCCATCGTTCGCTATGGCGAACGCAGCGTCCGGTATGTAGAAGTGGGCCGAAGCCGGTGTCAAGACCCGCGTTTTCTGCTTGTGGCTCTCTGGCCTCCGCAGTCTTAAACGATGCGTGGCGCAGCTTGACTTCGACGAAGGGGTTTTCAGGCCGGCAAAATTAGCTCTAAGAGAGGATAGCGCGACAATTCATGGCGATCATGCTCGATAGACCGACGTCCGAAACTTTGGCCGATCTCCGCAACGAGATCGATCGCATCGACGCGCGCATGCACGAGATCCTGATGGAGCGCGGCGAGATCATCGACCGGCTGATCGCGGTCAAGGCCCGCGCCGGCTCCGGCTCGGCCTTCCGGCCGGGCCGCGAGGCCGACATGATGCGCCGCCTTGTTTCCCGCCACAAAGGCATCCTGCCGCTCGACACTGTCGAGAGCATCTGGCGGATCATCATTTCGACCTTCACCTTCGTGCAGGCCGCATATAGCGTGCACGCCGACGTTTCGGGCGGCGATGCGCCGATGCGCGACTGCTGCCGCTTCCATTTCGGCTTCACGGTCCCGTTCGTGCCGCACGCCGGCATCGGCAGCGTGATCGATGCGGTCGCCGCCTCGCAAGGCGATCTCGGCCTCATTCCCGTCGAAGCCGGTGCTGCGGCCGGACCCTGGTGGACGCGGCTTGCAGAGCCTGCCGCTCCGAAAATCATCGCCCGGCTCCCCTTTGTGGAGCGGCACGATCATCCGGCCGGCATGCCGCTCTTCGTGATCGCCAAACCTTTGACCGAAGGCGCGGCGCGCGATGTCGTGCTCTACGTTGTTTCGCTCGAGACCTGGGAGGATGCCCTGTTGCGCAGACTCTCGGGGCTCGGCGCCGAGATCATCGGCAAAGCCGCGGATGGTTGCGGACTTTCGCTTCTCATCTCGGCGCCGGGAACGCTTGCTGCCGCCGAGCTGGCCTTGGCGCTCGAACAGCCCCTGACCGAGATCGGCAGTCATGCCGCGCGTTTCGATTTCAGCCGGACGCCGGACACAGGGGCCGGCGCATGACATCCCCTCTCGCGCTCTTGAGTGTACAACAATGAGCTCTTCCGAGGCCGGCGGACGGCCACAACCGCGCCCGGGCGTGCTCGCAATCGAACCTTATGTTCCGGGCAAGAGCGCGGCGCCAGGACTTGGGAAGTTCTACAAGCTTTCCTCCAACGAGACCCCACTCGGCCCTTCGCCGATGGCCAAGGACGCGTTTAAGAAATGCGCCGATTCCTTGTCGGTTTACCCGGACGGCTCGGCGCGCGCTCTGCGCGAAGCGATCGGCGCCCGATATGGCCTCGATCCGGCCCGCATCGTCTGCGGCGCCGGCTCCGATGAGCTGATCTTTTTCCTCGCCTATGCATTCATCGGCCCCGGCGATGAAGGCATTTACATGCGGCATGGGTTTGCGGTCTACCGCATCGCCACGCTCGCGGCGGGCGGAACGCCCGTCGTCGCGGAAGAAAGGAATCTCACGGCCGACGTCGACGAGATCCTCGCCAAGGTCACGGCAAGGACGAAAATCGTCTTCCTCGCCAACCCCAACAACCCGACCGGCACCTATCTCAATTTCACCGAGATCAAGCGATTGGCGGCCGCGCTGCCGCGCAACGTCCTGCTCGTGCTTGACGCGGCCTATGCCGAATATGCGACGCGCAACGATTACTCGCCCGGATTGGAACTCGTGTTGACGAGCGAGAACGTGGTGATGACCCGCACGTTCTCGAAGATCTACGGGCTCGCCGCGCTGCGTCTCGGCTGGCTCTATGCGCCCGCGCCCATTTGCGATGCGGTCGATCGGCTGCGCGGCCCCTTCAACGTCAGCACTCCGGCGATGCAGGCCGGCATTGCCGCGCTCGCCGATGTTGCGCATCTCGAGAAGGCGATCGCCCATAACGAGGCCTGGCTCGGCCGGCTTGCGCGGGAGATTGCCGAGCTCGGGATTGGCGTCACGCCGAGCGCCGCCAATTTCCTGCTCCTTCACTTCAGCAACGCCGCCGAAGCGCGCGCCGCCGACGCTTTTCTGACAAGCCGCGGACTGATCCTGCGCGCCGTCGACTCCTATGGCCTGCCGGAATGTCTACGGCTCACCGTCGGCAATGAAGAGGCGAACCGCCTGGTCGTCGCCGCGCTCGCCGAATTTAAAGGCAAGGACTTCTCGCGTGCCTGACGGTCTCGGGGCACCGCTTGCGGCGCCTCTCTTCCAGCGCCTCGCCCTGATCGGCGTCGGCCTCATCGGATCGTCGATCGCACGCGTCGCCCGGCGCAAGCGACTCGTCGGCAGCATCGTCGCGGCAGACAGTTCGGAAGAGGTGCGCAAGCGCGTCGAGGAACTCGGCCTTGCCGATAGCATGGCCAGATCCACCGCGGCCGCGGTCGAGAATGCCGACCTCGTCATTCTCTGCGTCCCGGTCGGGGCGATGGGCGAAGTGGCGCAAGAGATCGGCCCGCATCTGCGGCCCGGCGCGATCGTCACGGATGTCGGCTCCGTCAAGGGCGCGGTGATAGCGGCGGTGGCCAAGCATCTGCCGAGCGGCGTGCATTTCGTGCCGGGCCATCCCGTCGCCGGGACCGAGCAGTCGGGGCCCGAGGCTGGGTTTGCCACGCTCTTCCGCAAGCGCTGGTGCATCCTGACGCCGCCCGAAGGCACCGATTCAAAGGCCGTCGCGCGGCTCGCCGAATTCTGGACGGC
>DATFNQ010000055.1:0-7257 GCA_035266305.1 Methylovirgula sp. | reverse complement strand
GGATCGCGCACTTCGACGCGAACAACCTCGCGTTCCGGGCGCTGCGGCCGAACGAGCGCGGCGGGAGCGGCCGGAATGCGGACCTCGAAGCCTTTCACCTGCGCGGCGATCTGCGGGAATTCGGTCACCGTGAGTTCATCGCCGTCGGCGAGGACCACGGCCCGGAAGATGGCGTTCTCCAACTGCCGGACATTGCCCGGCCACTCGTAGCTCCCGAGCAGAGCCAGGGCCTCGGCGCTGAGGCCCCGCAAGCGCTTGCCTTCCTCTGCTGCAAACCGCGCGGTGAAACGCCGGGCGAGATCGGCAATATCCTCGCGCCGGGCGCGCAGAGTCGGGATCGTGATCGGAAAGACGTTGAGCCGATAATAAAGATCTTCGCGGAACACGCCGCGCTTGACGAGCTCGATCAGGTCCTGATTGGTCGCCGAGACCAGGCGGATATCGACCTTGACGGATCGCTTGCTGCCGACCGGATCGATCTCGCCGTCTTGAAGAGCGCGCAGCAGCTTGACTTGTGCGTCCGGCGGCAACTCGCCGACTTCGTCGAGAAACAGCGTCCCGCCACGTGCCTCGAGGAATTTGCCGAGGTGCTTTTCATTGGCGCCGGTAAACGCGCCTTTTTCATGCCCGAAGAGAATCGATTCGACGAGGTTTTCCGGCAAGGCGCCGCAATTGACGGTGATGAAAGGCCGGCCGCGCCGGTCCGAGGCGCCTTGGATCGCGCGGGCGATGACCTCCTTGCCGACACCCGATTCGCCTTCGAGCACCACTGGAATGGTCGATCTCGCGGCGCGTTCGCCGAGCCTGATGACCCTCTCCATATCGGCGCTTGTGCTGGCGAGGTCCTTGAACGTAAGCGTGCCCGATGCCTGCCGGTTGAGGCGCCGGACCTCGCCTTCCAGGGCATCGACCCGCAAGGCGTTCTTGACGGAGATCTGCAATCTCTCGACGCCGACCGGCTTGACGACGAAGTCGATGGCGCCGGCCCGCATCGCCGAGATCACCGTTTCGATCGAACCATGCGCCGTCTGCACGATGACAGGAATGCTGCGCTTCTGCTCGCGCATCCTCTCCAAGACCGTCATGCCGTCGAGATCGGGCATCACGAGATCGAGGATAAGGAGATCGACTTCGCGCCCGGCCGAAGGGTCGAGCCGGGCCAGCGCCGCCACGCCGCTTTCCACCGTCTCCGCCTCATACCCGAACCGGCGCACCAGCGTCTCGAGAAGGCGGCGTTGGACCGGGTCGTCGTCGATGATCAGCACGAGGCAGGACATGGGCTCTTTCTTCGGCAGCCGGCATGCCGCCAGTGGTCCAACGTGGACGCGATTGCGCTCGTCATATGAATCGCATCGTCGGCTATGAGGGTGAACCGACATCACGCACGCGAAGCGGGAGGGGCAAACCACCCTCTGCGCATGCTGGCGGATCAGAGTAAATGCGGTGTTAATGGGGAAGATATTGCTCGGGCCGGTATCGCGGCGGCGGCCTCAGCCGCGGCTGAGCGCGGGCTTGACGTCGCGTGCGTCGCAGCGCGGCGGCCATGATCCGAATTGCGCGACATATTCGTCGCGCGAACGCTATGGTGGTCCAGGACGCCCGCGTCCGCGCGACTTCGTTCAGATCGTCATGCGTGCGCGAAAAAGCACGCCTGGGCGTTCTGGGCCGCGTGGACAAATTTGATCCAGTAGCATGCTAAGGCGATGAATAGCATGCCGAGAAAGCTTTCGGCGAGCTGGTCGTATCGGGTGGCGATGGCGCGATTGATCTTGCGATGTCCGATCACACGCTCGATGCAATTGCGCTCGCGGTAGAGGCGCTTGCTGTAGCGGATGGCCTACGCGCGGTTTGATTTTGGCGGGATCACAGGCTTGATCGCGCGGTTTTTCAGATCGTCACGAATGGCGTCGGTGTCATAAGCCTTGTCGGCGAGAAGGGCCTTTGGTGCCTGCTCGGGCAGATCAATCAGCGTGTCGTAGCTTTTGCAGTCCGCTGCTTCCCCGGGCGTGAGGTGGAAGGCGATGAGCCGGCCTACGCGGGTGGCTTGGGCAGGCCCATTAGCCGAGGAGAACCGCAACATCCTTACGCGCGTACGGACGAGTTGAAGAAACAGCCCGCCCGTACGACAATCACAGAAGTAGCCCAGGAATATCATCCCGGTGTTTTATTAATGCATCACCTTCAAGACCTGCTGATGCAGATAGTCAGGGAGATCATCCACTCGGATCATCACATACATGTGGCCGTGCATCTTGACGATGTCGGCGTGCATCTTCGTGCCGTCATTCATCACCAAGTCCGTGTGACTGAACATGTCGATGTATTCCTGGACGCCGGCATAAGCACCCGAAGTAATCAAAAGTCCAATCGCCACGGCAGTAATTCTTGCGATTTTTGAGTTGATATTCATAACGATGACCCCTTTTTTCGAGAATTGGGCATTGCGACAGACGGAAAAGACTGCTGTCGTCCGTCCCGCGGCAGACCGGCCGCGCCGGTCTCGCACAGGTCTGTTTCGAATTCCGGGATCAGCGCGTTACCGGAAACGCCGATGCCGTCCATCAAGAAAAAGTGAGGATGAAATTTCCGCTCGCGATGTAACGCGGCGACCGGTTCCTGCGAATTACTAATGGGAGTCTATCGCGCTTGGCGACATCTTGGTGCCGGCATGGGATGCTGCAGCGTTCGCACCTTGCGTTGCGGCTCAGGGACTCTGTTTTGTGGTCCGAATGATTTCGATCCGCCGCAGGCCGAGGCGATAATTCCTCATTGATCATCTGCTGATCGATCCGCTATGAGGGGGCGTCCGCGGCCGGCGGACGATCCCCGAAATCGTGGCCCGCAATGATTTTTTCGCATCGGTTCGGCTTGTTCGAGATTGTTCCACACGCTGCCGCGGCGGCGGCGCAGAGCGTCGCGGGCGCGCCGCTCGGTCCGTTGCCGGAATGGAGTCTTGCGGACCTCTACCCGTCGATGGATTCGCCGATTTACGCGCGCGATCTCGAGCGCGCCGCAGCCGAATGCAAAGCTTTCGCCCAATGCTATCGCGGCAAGCTTTCGGCGCTCGCCGAAGCCGACTTGGCAAATCCGAATTCCGCCCGCATCGCGGAGGCGGTCGCGCGCTACGAGGCGCTCGAAGACCTCCTCGGCCGGATCACGTCCTATGCCGGGCTCGTCTACTATGGCGATACGAGCGATCCCGTGCGGGCAAAATTCTTCGGAGATACGCAGGAAAAGATCACCGCGGCCTCGACGGATCTTCTCTTCTTTCAGCTTGAGCTCAACCGCCTCGACGACGAGGTCGTGGAAAAGCTCGCGGCGGAGGTGCCGCTTGCCCATTATCGGCCCTGGCTCGAAGACATCCGTAAGGAAAAGCCCTACGAGCTCAGCGACGACGTCGAGAGATTGTTCCACGAGAAAACGGTCACCGGCAGCAGCGCCTTCAACCGGCTCTTCGATGAGACGATCGGGGCCTTGCGGTTCAAAGTCCGCGGCGAGGAGTTGGGGCTCGAACCTGTCCTGAACTTGCTGCAGGACGGCGACGCGCACGTCCGCAAGGAGGCGGCCGACGCGATCGCCGTAACCTTGCGGCAGAATCTGCGTACCTTCGGCCTCATCACCAATGTGCTCGCCAAGGACAAGGAGATCTCCGATCGCTGGCGCGGCTTTGCCGATGTCGCCGATTCCCGGCACCTCTCGAACCGGGTCGAGCGCGAGGTGGTCAATGCCCTCGTTGCCGCGGTTCATGCGGCCTATCCGCGCCTGTCGCATCGCTATTACCGGCTGAAGGCGACATGGTTCGGCAAGGACGCGCTCGATCATTGGGACCGCAATGCGCCTTTGCCCGATGCGGAAACCCGGACCTTTGCTTGGGGGGAGGCGCGCGACACCGTGCTTGGCGCCTATGCCGCCTTCTCGCCGAGAATGGCGGCGATCGCCCAGCGCTTCTTCGATCAGAACTGGATCGACGCGCCGGTGCGGCCCGGCAAAGCGCCGGGCGCCTTCGCCCACCCGACCGTGCCTTCGGCCCACCCTTACGTTCTGTTGAACTACCAGGGCAAGCCGCGCGACGTGATGACGCTTGCGCATGAGCTCGGGCATGGCGTCCACCAGGTCCTTGCCGCTCCCAACGGGGCGC
This sequence comes from Methylovirgula sp., assembly GCA_035266305.1. Lineage (GTDB taxonomy): Bacteria > Pseudomonadota > Alphaproteobacteria > Rhizobiales > Beijerinckiaceae > Methylovirgula. Next base: position 3,119 of record DATFNQ010000055.1, on the reverse strand, counting down.
TCATGGCGCCGACGCCGCTGACGCTCGCCGAGACCGCCTCGGTCTTCGGCGAGATGCTGACGTTCAGAGCCTTGCTCGCCAAGACCACATCCATTGCGGGCCGCCGTGCTCTGCTGGCCGGCAAGGTCGAGGACATGATCAATACTGTCGTGCGCCAGATCGCCTTCTATACGTTCGAGCGCAAGCTGCATCTCGAACGGCGCGAGGGCGAGCTGACGGCGGAGCGGATCTGCGAGCTTTGGATGAGCGTGCAGGCCGAGAGCCTCGGCCCATCGATCCGGCTAGGGCCGGGGTACGAGACTTTTTGGGCCTATATCCCGCATTTCGTCCATTCGCCCTTTTACGTCTATGCCTATGCTTTCGGCGATTGCCTGGTGAATTCGCTCTATGGCGTCTATCAAGGCGCGCGCGAAGGCTTCGCCGAGCGCTATCTGGCGATGTTGTCGGCTGGCGGCAGCAAGCATTATTCAGAGCTTCTGGCGCCATTCGGCCTCGATGCCAAAGATCCCGCCTTTTGGCAGATCGGCCTCAAGATGATCGAAACAATGATCGAGGAATTGGAAGGGCTTGAGGGCTGAGCCCAAGCAGGAGGATGCTGCGGCCGCAAGCGTCAGCGTCGCCGGAGCGCTCCGGTGGAGTTCGTCCCTGAGCCGATTGACGTAGACCGATCGGCGTGTGATTTGCTTTGCGGCACGTGACCGCTGCTATGCCTGCATGCGCCATGATCGGCGCCGCCTCGCCCGAGTGTCAGAGTCATGGATCTTATAGTTCTTGTTTCCTCCCTCGGCGCGGCTTGGTTGATCGTCGCCGTCGCCTTTCTGCTTGCCACTAGCCTTTGCACATTGCTTCAGCCGCGCATCCAGGCGCGGCGCGCGACCTGCCGTGAGCGGCCGCCCATCTCGGCGATCCTTCCAATCAAATTGACGCATTGCGGATTTGAAACCGCGCAGGCTTCGATCCTGGATCAGGCCTATCCCGAATATGAGGTTCTCTTCAGTGCAGCCGAATCGACGTCGCCGGCTCTCGAGATGGTCGAGCGGCTCAAGCGCGATCATCCGGCGATTGCATCGCGCATCCTGCAGTCGCATTCGGATTTCGCAGTGAGTCCCAAGCTCAACACTCTGGCGGCGCCGCTTTCCGCGGCAGCCTATGGTTTCGTTCTGGCGAAGGATTCGAACATCGTGCTCGAGCCCGACACGATGGCGATCTTCATGCAGAATTTCACGCCCGGCGTCGGGCTCGTCGTCGGCGTGCCGGTCGCCGAGCAGCCGCTGAGCCTCGCCGGCCATGTCGAAGCCCTCATCATCAACGGCCATGCGCGGCTGCTGCTCGCGGCTTCGGCTTTGGGCTTCGGCTTCGGGGTCGGCAAGGTGATGCTGTTCAGGCGCAGCGATTTCGCCAAAGCCGGCGGCTTTGACGCCATGGCTCATACGATTGCCGAAGACACGGCGATCTCGAGAGGTTTGGCGGCGATCGGGCTCAAGACCGTCTTCGCGCACCATACAATCCGGCAACTCATCGGACGCCGCAGCTTTCGCGAGGTCTATGACCGCCAGGTCCGCTGGAGCGTGATCCGGCGCGCGCACGAGCCTTTGACTTTTCCGCTCGAGCCGATCGCCAATGCGCTGCCTGCGGCTTGCGCCGCGGCGCTTGCCGCGCCGCTGCTCGCCGCCTCGCCCGCCGTGGCCTTCTTTTTAACTTTGCTCGGCTGGTTTGCGTGCGAGACCGGCGTAGCGCGGCTCAAAGGCTGGGAAATCTCGGCGCTGTCGCCGCTCGCCTTCGTCGGCCGCGAAGTCCTGACGCTCGCCGCCTGGCTGCGGGCTTTCACGACCTATGACGTCGTTTGGGCGAACGGCCGCTTCGACGTGTTCGTCGGCGCGCGCGAGGCCTTGCCGGACGGCGCGCTCCCCCTGCATGGGGAACGGTCGAGGCCAGAGAAAAGCTGATCCGAACGGCGGCTCGGCTTCGAATTCCGCTTTTCAACAAGATAATGGTGCGGCCGGCGTCCCGAGTCCGCCGGCGTTCACCGCCGTCCGTCTTGCCGCGCCGGGAGATGTTCCGTCCCGAAGACTTTGTCCCACCAGGGCGCGCTGACGCCGAAGCCGCGCTCAGGATCGCGGAAATGATGCAGCATGTGAAGTCGCCGTAAGCTGCGGCCGAGACGTGTCTGCGGCTCGGCATGATGCACGTAGTAATGCACCATGTCGTAGACGAGATAGCCGAGCATGAATCCCATCAGCGCCGGATAGGCCAAGGGAAACCCGAAGAGCACGCGCCCGACGAGAAGGGCCGCCAGCATGATCGGCGCGCTCAAGAGCGGCGGCATTACGAGGCGCAGGGGATCGTTTGGATGATCGTGATGGACGCCATGGATCAGCAAATGAATGCGCGCACCCAATGTGCCGGGAAATTCGGCGTGGAAAAGGTAGCGGTGGCCGAAATATTCGATGAGCGTCCAAATCATATAGCCGAGCAAGGCCATACAACCGACGGTTACGGGCCGGAGCGTGGTGAAGCTCAGCCACGCCAGCAACGCCACGAAGGGCATGTAGAAGACCAGCGGCATCGACCAATGCACCCGCGACAGCTTGTCGAGCAAGGGATTCTCGAAGAGCCGCGGCGAGGCGCACAGGAACTCGGGGCTCGGCGTCCGGGAACCGCCGGCATCTTGGTCTTCGAGCGACGCCATCTGTGGTCGGCCCTCCGGTTTGGCGACTATACTTAACAATCGGCCGGAACTGCCGCAAGAGGCAGCGTAACCTCGGCCGAAGGCGCTTGAACTCGTCAGAAGCTGGAGAGCGAGCTGCCAGGTCACCCTTTCACGGACGAGACGAAGCCGTTGCTATCGGTGCTGTGGATAATTTGCGGCAGGAAGATGAGGAGGCCTCCGGATCTTCCGAATCTGCCAGAATCTGTGCCAAAGTTTCCCGCGCGATGCCATCGATTTTTCACAGATTCGCGAGCAGCCTCGGTCTAGTTGTTTGATCCCATGTTTTGATGGTGCGATCCTTTCTCCGGCATGGAGGGATGCACTATGGGCCAAGTTCTACACGGCTGCGCCACGACGACAGAGGCGGTCCGTCGAGCAATACAAAATAGTCAAGAGAGCTTGAGAACGC
>DATFNQ010000054.1:0-7677 GCA_035266305.1 Methylovirgula sp. | reverse complement strand
GAGAGATTGTTCGCCGTCTGAATGACCAGGATCTTGAACATCATCACGGCATCGAATGGCGGACGCCCGCCTTGTGCGCCGTCTGAATAAGCCAGCGCCGCGTTCAGTTCCGGGCGGAAAATCTCGAAATCTACCGCCGCCTGGAAGGCCTCGAGCTGGTCGCCGAGATCACTCAACCGCTTCAATCGATCATCAACATCGAAAAATCCCGGCTGCCTTCGCATCGAATCATCTCCAATCCATCCATCACGATGCAATCAGAAAGGCCGCGAATTGGCGAGGTTGTTAGAAGCGTCCATCTGCGACCTGTTCGAGCCTGCCGAATGCAGAAACTACTTCGCTGCCGCCGGATATGGAGTCACTTGAGTGTCCGATGCTCTAGGCAAGCTCGATTCAACGAGAGGCGCTAATCCCCAAGACCGCCGATGTGCTTTTGGGCATAGAGGCTGATGCCGACCTGGCGGACCAGCTCTTGCTGCGTCTCGAGAAAATTGATGTGCTTTTCCTCGTCCTCCAACAAGTCGTCGAAAAGCTCCTTGGACACATAGTCGCGCACCGAGAAACAATAGTCCGCGGCTTCGGTATAGAGCCTGTGGGCAGCGAGCTCGGCGGCAAGGTCGGCGGCGATGATTTCTTCGATCGTCTGGCCGACCTGCACATGATCGAGGTCCTGCATATTGGGCAGGCCTTCGAGGAACAGGATGCGGTCGACGAAGCGATCCGCGTGCTGCATCTCTTCGATCGATTCCGCCCGCCACTTCTTGGCGAGTTCCTTGTAGCCCCAATTGTCGAAGATGCGATAATGCAGCCAATATTGATTGACCGCCGTCAATTCGCTCTTGAGGCCGCGATTCAGATATTCAAGAACTTTGGCGTCACCTTTCATCAACTCGCTCCCTTGGCGCGGCCGTCCGCGGCAGACTACGGCCGTCACCCTAATTCCGCAATATCTCCGGAGCTTCGGGCAGCAGGGGCGCGGCTTCCGCGCCGGCAATCCCTATCGATTTTATTGTGGCAAAGAGGCCGACGAGCGCGATCGCGGCCGGCGCTTCGTCTATTGATCCGAAGTATCCGCGTGGCGCGGGGCGGCGCAGCAATCGCACCCGGCCGGGCATGCGCTATGATCGCGCGTATGCGCGGCTTGCGGGGGGTGCGCCATCGCCCACTCTTCCTTGAAGTGCTTGAGCGCAGCCGCGTGGCCATGCGCCAGCTCTTCGGCTTGGCCGAGCGCTTGCTTGATGATCGACTGGACGGCAGCGTAGCAGCGTCCGCAATTGGGGCTGCAGCCCAGGCAGCGGTAAACCGCACCAGGCGTGCGCGGGCAACTTTCGCTGGTGACTGAATCCCTGATTTTCGTGTCGGAAATGGCGTTGCAGGAACAGACGATCATTGGGTTTGCAATTCGATGCTTATCGAGGGGCGTTGTCGTGCCGGTGTGTTCTAGTGTCGAAGGCGAAATAGAGCAAGTGAATCGGCAAACTTTATATGAGTTCCAAAGAAGCTCATCAAGTCTTCCCTGTTTAAAATGAATATAAAGAAGGCGACGCGCAGAGAAGCCCAGGTTCTTCAGCGCACCGTGCGCGAGAAGGGGGGCACCCTCGCGATCTGAAACCAAGCGGTGCGCGCCGCGGCGGACGTTGCGGCGGCACTGGCAGAAACGACCCTCGAATTCTTCGGTGAAATTCTTATTTGAGTCAGAAAGGCCGAGGGAACCGCAGGCTTGGGTATTGCGCGCGAATTGCCGCCGTCACATTGCAAGAGGATATTTGCTCTGGATCAAGGCCGCGCTCATAATGAGGCGCTAAGTAACAACTTTCGAACCCTTAGGAGGATATCGACATGCTTGCGAAAAGCCTTGCGGAATTAAAGCAGCAGGTGGCGCTGCGCGAGCGCTACGACAATTTCATCGGCGGCAAATGGGTGCCGCCGGTCAAAGGCCAATATTTCGACAATATCAGCCCGATCACCGGCAAGCCGGTGTGCCAGGTCGCCCGCTCGACGGCGGAAGACATCGAGCTTGCGCTCGACGCCGCGCATGCGGCGCGCGAGGCCTGGGGCAAGACCGCGGCCTCGGCGCGCGCCAAACTCCTAAACAAGATCGCCGACCGGGTCGAAAGCAAATTGAGCCTGCTCGCCTTGGCCGAAACCGTCGACAACGGCAAGCCGATCCGCGAGACGACCGCGGCCGACCTGCCGCTCGTTGTCGAGCACTTCCGTTATTTCGCCGGCTGCATCCTCGCCCAGGAAGGCACGCTGTCGCAGATCGACAACGACACCGTCGCCTATCATTTTCATGAGCCGCTGGGCGTCGTCGGCCAGATCATCCCGTGGAACTTCCCGCTGCTCATGGCCACCTGGAAACTCGCGCCGGCACTCGCGGCCGGCAATTGCGTCGTGCTCAAGCCGGCCGAACAGACACCCATGAGCATCATGGTCTTCGCCGACATGATCTCGGACATCCTGCCGCCCGGCGTGCTCAACATCGTCAACGGTTTCGGAGTCGAGGCGGGCAAACCGCTGGCGCAGAACAAGAGGATCGCCAAGGTCGCCTTCACCGGCGAGACGACGACGGGCCGCCTCATCATGCAATATGCGTCCGAGAACATCATCCCCGTGACGCTCGAACTCGGCGGCAAATCGCCGAACATCTTCTTCGCCGATGTGATGGCGCAGGATGACGATTTCTTCGATAAGGCGCTCGAGGGCTTTGCGATGTTCGCCTTGAACCAGGGCGAAGTCTGCACCTGTCCGAGCCGCGCCTTGATCCAGAAGTCGATCTACGATCGGTTCATGGAAAGGGCGATCGACCGTGTCCGCAAGATCAAGCAGGGCCACCCGCTCGATCCCGACACGATGATCGGCGCGCAAGCCTCGAACGATCAGATGGAGAAGATCCTCTCCTACTTCGACATCGGCAAGAAGGAGGGCGCGAAAGTCCTCATCGGCGGCGAGCGCAACATGCTCGAAGGCGAGTTGGCCGGGGGCTATTACATCAAGCCCACGATCCTCGAAGGCAACAACAAGATGCGCGTCTTCCAGGAGGAGATCTTCGGGCCGGTCGTTTCGGTGACCACGTTCGACACCGAAGAGGAAGCGCTCTCGATCGCCAACGACACGCTTTACGGCCTCGGCTCCGGCCTCTGGACGCGCGACATCAACCGCGCCTACCGGATGGGCCGCGGCATTCAGGCCGGCCGTGTCTGGACCAACTGCTATCATCTTTATCCGGCACATGCGGCCTTCGGCGGCTATAAGAAATCCGGCATCGGCCGCGAGACGCATAAGATGATGCTCGATCATTATCAGCAGACGAAGAACCTGCTGGTGAGCTACAGCCCCAAGGCGCTCGGCTTCTTCTGAGCACTGGCAAAAGCGGCCGCCAGAGCATGGCGGCCGCTTTCCCTTCCGGAGGTGGCCTTGGCCCAACGCGTCGCCGCAACCCCGAAGGCGCTCGAGCTGATCGTCAAGCTCGAAGCAATCCATGGGCCCGTGATGTTCCATCAGTCCGGCGGCTGCTGCGACGGCTCCTCGCCCATGTGCTATCCGCGCGGCGAATTCCGGGTGGGACAGAGCGACGTAAAGCTCGGCGAGATCGGCGGCGCGCCCTTCTATATGAGCGCGGCGCAATATGAATATTGGAAGCATACGCATCTGACGATCGATGTCGTGCCCGGCCGCGGCTCCGGCTTCTCGCTCGAAGCGCCGGAATCGGTCCGCTTTCTGACCCGCAGCCGCCTGTTCACCGAGGCAGAGGCCGAAGCGCTCGCGCAAACCCCGGTCATGAACGGCGAAGGCGCCCCGATCTGAGAGAGCCATCTGCGCCAGCCCCTGACCGGTTGGCCCTGCCGGCTTGGATTTCGCTACCTTTCGGGGTACCGAAGCTTTTCATCGCAGAGTTCGGGAGAGCGAGTCCGAAAGACGATGGCTGCCTTGCCCGGGGCCTTTCGCAGCGAGTCGATCGCCATGATCCGGCAACTCTTCGCCGATCAGGGCCGCCGGCACGTCGGCGCCTATCTCCTCGCCGGCCTCCTCATGGCGGCATCGGCCGCGGCGACCGGACTCTCGGCCTATCTCTTGAAACCTGTCCTCGACCATATGGTCGAGACGAACGGATTCAGAGCGCTCGAACTTCTGTCCCTGGCGATCGCCGGCCTGTTCCTCGTCCGCGGGCTCGCGACTTATTGTTACACCGTTCTGCTTGCCCGCACCGGCAACCGCATCGTCGCGCAGGTGCAAGCCAACCTTTTCGATCATCTGCTCAACCAGAACATGGCCTTCTTTCAGGATCGCCATTCGAGCGAGTTCACCACGCGCGTGGGCGTCGCAGCGGCGGGCATACGCGATACGTTGCAGGTCATCATCATGAGCGCCGGACGGGACGTGCTGACCTTGGCCGGGCTCGTCATCGTGATGTTCATTCAGGATGCCCGAATGTCGGTGATCGCGCTGGCGCTGATGCCGATCGGCGCCTATGGCCTGTCGCGGCTCATCAAGAGCGTGCGGGCGCTGGCGCGATCCTCTTTCGACGGCACGGCGCAAGTCCTCGAGATCATGCAGGAAACGATCCAGGGCTTGCGGATCGTGAAAAGCTTCAACCTCGAACGGGTGATGCAAAGGCGGATGCGCACCGCCGTCGGCAATGTCGAGAGAGCCGCCAACCGCATGGCGGCCAGCATGGCGATCGCCAGTCCGCTCGCCGATTTCTGCGGCGGCCTGGCGATTGCGGTGGTGATCTTCTACGGCGGTTGGCGGGTGGCGATCGCGCATGCGGATGCAGGCTCGTTCTTCTCTTTTCTCGCCGCATTGCTCATGGCCTATGAGCCGGCCAAGCGCCTCGCCCGCTTCCATCTCGAGATCCAGAATGGGCTTGTCGGCGCCAAGCTCGTCTATGAAATCATTGACCAGCCGGCACCGGAGGCTGCCGACGTGGCTCGGCCGCCGCTTGCCATGAGCCGCGGCCGCATCAGTTTCGAAAAGGTGAGCTTCGCCTATCGCAACAAGGAATTGGTGCTCGACGGCCTCGATTTCATCGGCGAGCCGGAGAAGACGACGGCGCTGGTCGGGCCCTCGGGCGGCGGCAAATCGACAATTCTTGCTTTGATCCAGCGCTTCTATGATCCGTGCCGCGGCCGGATCGCAATCGACGGAGTCGATGTTCGCCGTGTCGATATCGCCTCCTTGCGCCGCAAGATCGCTTTCGTCAGCCAGGACGTCTTCCTGTTCCACGCTTCGATTGCCGCAAACATCGGGCTCGGACGGCCGGGCGCCTCGCAGGCGGACATCGTGGCGGCCGCGCGCCAGGCCAACGCGCATGACTTCATCATGTCCTTCGCTGCCGGCTATGCGACCCCGGTCGGCGAGCATGGGCTGCATCTTTCGGCGGGCCAAAGGCAGCGCATCGCCATAGCGCGCGCGATCTTGAAGCAAGCGCCGATTCTCCTGCTCGACGAACCGACCGCGGCGCTTGACCCCGAATCGGAGCAGGCCATCCAGGTGGCGCTCGAGGATCTGCGGCGCGGCCGCACGACCATCGTCGTCGCGCATCGGCTGCAAACGATCGTCGCGGCCGATCGCATTACCATGATCGAAGCTGGGCGCGCGGTCGAGGCCGGCACTCACGCGGAACTCATCGCCGGCGGCGGCAAATATATGCGCTTCTTCCAGTCGCAGTTCGAACTCGCGGAAGGCCCGCCGGCGGTTGTGATCTGAGTTCAGCTCTCCAATTCGAAACCCTGCTCCTCTTCTTCCTCCCTGACGGGAGCCGCCGGCCGCCTGGCGCGGCGATGGCCTTTGAAAAGCAGCGCGAAGGCGATGGCGTCGAGCCCGTTGAGCGTCATCCACCAGAGCTGCGTCGTCTCGGCGCCCCAGAGCGCGATGGTGAGGCCGGCAACGAGGCCGGCCAACAGCGGCGGGGCGACAAGCGGCGGCGCGCGCCCGGCGGCGAGAAAAACCCGGACGCCGAGAACCGCAAAGGCGACGGCGCCGAGGAGGCCAAGCTCATACCAGACCGTGAAGAGAATGCTGCGCGGAGTGTCCGCCGGCAGAGCGCCGATCTCGATCGCCCGGGGCACGAAGCCAAATCCATGTCCGGTGACGAGCCGTGGCCATTGCCTGATCGCCATGTCTGCAAACGAAATGAGCGGCCCGCTCTGCGGCAGCTGCGCCAAGTCGGCAAGAAGGAGCATCACGAGCGCGAGGATCGGAGCCAGCAGCACCAGGGCGGCAAAGCCGAAGGCCAAGACCTGCGCGGTTCGAAGCGCGTGCGTCATCGCGATCGCATAAACAATCGCGCCCATCGCCACCGCCACGAGGGCGATCTGCAGAAAATCCACGAGCGCCGCCGCGGTGACGACGAGGGCCAAGCCTGCCGCCATCAGCCAGCGCTCTCGCAAGGCGAGGGCGCCGAGCGCCGGCCAAAGCAGGATCGAGACCGAAACGAGGCAGCGCTGCGCGAGCGTATAATCCGGATTGGAGCCCGCCCGGAACGATGCCGGTCCGAACAGAACGACGAGGCCGGTTGCACCGGCCGTCAATGCGACCCCGATCGGCAGGAGATAGAGATTCGACGCCTTGGTGCGCTCCGGCAGAGCGGCGATCGCCAACAGAACCACGAGACCGGTTCCGAGCGCGCTCCCGAACCGCGCGCCCGCCTCGGCAGGAAACGGCGTCCAAGCGAGCGATAGGCCGGACCAGAAGGTAAGAAACAGCGCCGCCAGGCCGATCGGCGTGAGAAGCGCGGCGCCCAGATGCCGCTCACGCAGGCCGCCCGAAAGCCAGCCGGCTATGACCAGAATCGTCGCGCCGATCGGCAGCAGAACGTAAAGCGTGCCGTGCGCGACAAGCTCGGCAGCCGGCGTGAGAATCAACAGGATGATGAGCGCCACCCGGCAGAGAAACCGCGCCGCTTCCGCAGCCGGATCACCGAATGGAGGGCGGGCGGCGAACATTCATGAGACCTCGGTGCGAGAAGCCACCCTTGGCTGAACTGGCCAGCTGCCGCAAGCCGGCACAAAGATCACGGCGTAAAGTCAAGCCTGTGATCGATGCGTCACAGGCGCCGCTCATGAATGTTCATTGAATTGTTCTTGCAGAATCCAGGGGATTGACAACTATGGGCGGCGGCGCCGGGCAGATGACTTAGGCCGCCGCTCTCCACAAGAGCGAAACGCCCCCCGAGGCAAACCCGGAGGGCGCGTCATAGTCCATTTCAAAGGGTGCCACCCTTCAACTTATCGAGCCTGAGGTTAGCCACCTCAGAGGACTCCCCAGCCAAGGCCGTGAAGCCGGTCCAGGAGGTGGAACATGAGCAGTTAGTTAGATCCCAATTGGCGGCTCGGGCGTGGCTCGCTCGGGCCGCTCATTGGGCAAGAAACCGTAGCCCACGCTCTTGGACACGTAGCTCAACTGGATAGAGCAGGTTCCTACTAAGAGCCCGGTTGCCCGTTCAAGTCGGGTCGTGTCCACTAGTGATTTTAGCTGACCACAGTTTGATCGTCAAACTCTGGTCAGCCATCGCCGTTAAGGCCTCATTGATGCGGGCACTGGCACCGCAGTAAGCGCTTGTCGGATACGGGGATTGCCCCGCTGGATGTTGAATTAGGAGGGCAGGCGTTGCCCGCCTTGAGCCGCTAGGCTCGGGGTGTCGAATCCGCAAAGGAGAGCAACGCCATGACGAAC
>DATFNQ010000053.1:0-21886 GCA_035266305.1 Methylovirgula sp. | reverse complement strand
CAGGAGCGGCTCGTATCCGAGATCGCTGCCTGGGAACGACAGCGCAATGCCTCAAGGGCCCGCATCAAATGGATGTTCACAACCGAAAAAGCCCGCGCCAAGATGGGCCGCGCTTACCCAACCCAGGTGCCATCTCCAGCCTAATGAAAGAGTCATAATCCCTGTGCAGAGGTACTAGCGGCTTTCATCGGCGGCGGACAAGCCCCATATTGGCTGCATGCCCAAGCCGCCCCGTCGCGCCGCCCCGCCGCCCCGTTCCAAGGCCGCAAAGCCGGAACAGAAGCCACTCAGCGAACATCTCGCCGCTCTCCTCAATCCCGCCCTCAACGCCGGAACAGCAAACGGCTTCGCCGAAGCGCCGGCGGCCTTTCAGGGCGTCGAGAGGGCTGGCAAAAGTCTGGCTGCGCTCGGCATGGGCGGCGTCGAGGCGACCGTCGCCTCGCTGAAGGACTTGCTCGACCATGGCGATCCCAATCTGCGCGGCAAGGCGCCGTGGACACCGCATCGCCCGCCGCGGCCGGAAAAGTCGGAAGGCGGCATCCGCTTCAAGCTCGTCTCGGACTATGAGCCGCGCGGCGACCAGCCGGCCGCCGTGGCCGAGCTCGTCGCCGGCGTCGAAAGCGGCGAGCGCGACCAGGTTCTGCTCGGCGTCACCGGCTCCGGCAAGACCTTCACGATGGCGCAGATCATCGCCCGCACCAATCGTCCGGCGCTGATCCTCGCGCCCAACAAGACGCTCGCGGCGCAGCTCTACGGCGAGTTCAAGAGCTTCTTTCCGGAGAACGCTGTCGAATATTTCGTCTCCTACTACGATTATTACCAGCCCGAGGCCTATGTGCCGCGCACCGACACCTATATCGAGAAGGAAAGCTCGATCAACGAGCAGATCGACCGGATGCGCCATTCGGCGACGCGCGCGCTGCTCGAGCGCGACGACGTCATCATCGTCGCCTCGGTCTCCTGCATCTATGGCATAGGCTCGGTCGAGACCTATACGGCCATGACCTTCACCTTGAAGGTCGGCGAGCGGATCGATCAGCGCCAGCTCATCGCCGATCTCGTCGCGCTGCAATACAAGCGCTCGGGCGGCGATTTCTATCGCGGCGTCTTCCGGGTGAGGGGGGATACGATCGACGTATTTCCCGCCCATTACGAGGACCGCGCCTGGCGCATCCGCTTCTTCGGCGACGAGATCGAGGCGATCGCCGAGTTCGATCCGCTGACCGGCGAGAAGACGCAGGACCTCGAATTCATCAAGGTCTATGCCAATTCCCACTATGTGACGCCGCGCCCGACGCTCGTGCAATCGATTAAGGGGATCAAGGACGAGCTGAAGCAGCGCCTCGCCGAGCTTTATGCCGCCGGCCGCCTGCTCGAAGCGCAAAGGCTCGAGCAGCGGACTTTGTTCGATCTCGAAATGATGGAGGCGACCGGCTCCTGCGCCGGGATCGAGAATTATTCGCGCTATCTGACCGGCCGCCGGCCCGGCGAGCCGCCGCCCACCCTCTTCGAATATCTGCCCGACAACGCGCTCGTCTTCACCGACGAATCGCATGTCACGATCCCGCAGATCGGCGGCATGTATCGCGGCGACTTCCGCCGCAAGGCGACGCTCGCCGAATATGGCTTTCGGCTGCCCTCCTGCATGGACAATCGGCCGCTGCGCTTCGAGGAATGGGACGCGATGCGGCCGCAGTCGATGCATGTCTCGGCGACGCCCGGCAAATGGGAGATGGAGCGCACCGGCGGCGTCTTCGTCGAGCAGGTGATCCGCCCGACCGGCCTCATCGATCCGCCGGTCGAGATCCGTCCCGCCCGCGCCCAGGTCGACGATCTTCTGGGCGAGGTGCGCGAGGTCGCGCGCCGCGGTTACCGTTCGCTCGTGACGGTGCTGACCAAGCGCATGGCTGAGGACCTGACCGAATATCTGCACGAGCACGGCGTGCGCGTGCGCTACATGCACTCCGACATCGACACATTGGAGCGGATCGAGATCATCCGCGACCTGCGCCTCGGCGCCTTCGACGTGCTCGTCGGGATCAATCTGCTGCGCGAAGGCTTGGATATCCCGGAATGCGGGCTCGTCGCCATTCTCGATGCCGACAAGGAAGGATTCTTGCGCAGCGAGACCTCGCTCGTGCAGACGATCGGCCGCGCCGCCCGCAACATCGACGGCAGGGTGATCCTCTATGCGGACCAGGTGACGGGCTCGATGCAGCGCGCGATTGCCGAGACGAACCGGCGGCGCGAGAAGCAGGCGGCGTTCAATCGCGAGAACGGGATCACGCCGGCTTCGATCAAGCGCGGCATTCAGGACATCTTGGGCTCGGTCTATGAGCGCGACCACGTGACGGTCGACGCCGGGCTTGCTGCGGCCGGCAATCTCATCGGACACAATTTCAAAGCGACGATCGCCGATCTCGAAAGGCAGATGCGCGACGCCGCCGCCGATCTCGATTTCGAGACCGCGGCGCGGCTGCGCGACGAAATCAAACGGTTGCAAGCCGTCGAGCTGGCGATCGGCCATGATCCGCTCGCCAGCCAAAGCGAGGTCGAAGGCGAGGCGGGCGCCTATAGCGGCCCGCGCATTTACGGCGATGCCGTCAGCGTGCCGGCGCACCGGCCACACAAGCCGACCGACGCCGAAATGGGTCCGCATAATTTCGGTGGCGGCGAAGCCAAGCCGCGCAGCACTGCCGGCCGGGGCGGGACAAGAGCGTGGAAGGGGAGACGGAGGTGAGGCACCCGCGTCATCGCGAGGAGCGAAGCGACGCGGCGATCCAGAGCGTGGCTATGCTGGATTGCTTCGCTTCGCTCGCAATGACGCCAGGCTGATCGAAGGGTCCGGCTTGCATCCGAGCGCCACTCATTGGCGTCGGCTGCGTTAGCCAGCCTTCCAGCGCTTGAGAGCTTTCAGCCATGAAGATCTTCGCGAAACTTCTTGCATTGGCCGCATTGCTCCTGGCGACACCGGCCTTCGCCGCTCAGCAACTCATCCCGGAGCCTTATCCTGAGCAGCTCGGCGGCAACGCCGAGGACGTGCCGGCGCCGGTGCCGTCCTATCACCAGCATCTGATTGCACAGCCGACGCCCTGGGCCTATGGGCCGGATGCGCTGGGCAACCCCAAGCCCGCGCGTCGGCATCACCATCAGCACCTGCTGGAGGACCCTTATCCCTGGCTGTCGTGGTGAAGGGACGGTGGGTAAGGAGTCGCGAGAACCCTCTCCCCTTGCGGGAGAGGGTGGCTTGCGGAGCAAGCCGGGTGAGGGGTCGCGTAACCCCTCATCCGCCCCGCTTCGCGGGGCACCTTCTCCCGCAAGGGGAGAAGGAACGCGTGCCGGGTTCGCTGAACCCAGTGCCTTACTCCGCGTTGACCTGTTCCGGCAGCATCCGTTGGAGGTAGCCGTCCCTGCGATAGGCGACGTGCCAGATGACGCCGAGAATATGCGCCGCGAGAAACACATAGACCGCATATTGGCCGTAGATGTGGACGCGGTCGGCAATCTTCGACAAGTCCGTGTTCTTGGCCATTTGCGGCAGATTGAACAGGCCGAAGAAAGAGACCGGATGGCCGCCGGCGCTCGACAGGATGAAGCCGCTCACCGGCATGATGATGAAGATCGTGTAGAGGAAGAAATGGGTCGCGTGGGCGAGCCCGATCTCCCATTTTTCAACCCAAGGCGGCAGGCTTGGCGGCGGCCGCACGGCGCGCCAGACGAGGCGCGCCACGATGAGCGCCAGCGCGATGAGGCCGAAGGATTTATGCGCGGTGAAATAGAGATCGCGGTTCGGCGCCTCCTTGGCCATGTGGACCATCACCCAGGCAAGCGGCAGGATCGTGAAGATGACGACCACTGTAACCCAGTGCAGGCTCTGCGCGACGGCGCTGTAGCGGGCCATGCGGGTCGGGATTTTGGGGGTCGAGCTGGATTTCAGCATGGAAGGGTCCGGTGTTGGCGTCCGGCCCTTATAGCGGCTTTTATGCTTCTGGTATGGCCGCAACTCCCTCTCCCCGCTTGCGGGGAGAGGGAGCGAACCGCCTTAGCGCGCCTGGCCGCCCGTGAGATCCCAATCGCTGGGCTTGCCTTCCGGCACGAAGACGCCGTCCTCGCGAATCGTGCCGCCTTGCGGAGCGGATTGCCGCGTCACAGGCGCCGGCGGCAGGGCGGCGTCGGGCGCCTCGGGTCCGGCATGCAGCGCGAGCGCCTGCATATCGCCGCCCCCGGCCTGCGAAATGTCGAGATCCTCGTCGAGTGGCGGCGCTTCGGGCAAGCCGTCGGGCGGATGCGTCGCGGGCATTGTCTGCGGCTCTGGCTTGCAGACCCGCCGCGGCCCGGTCGACGTGTTGCCGTGCATCGCGAGGTCGAGGTGAAAATGATTGTAGTGCAAAAAATTGTAGCCCGGACCGAGCGCCGTCGTGAAATAAGTGCAGGCGCCGGCATGCACGTCGCGCAGAAAGGCCTGCGCTTGCGCGTCGCCGCCCGGCCAATCGCGCATGACCGAGATTTCCCGTCCGTCGGCGAGGCGGAAGCCGCTCACGTCGATCGCATTGCCAAAAGCATGTTCGGAGAGCCGCGACCCCGCTTCGCCGTTGATGCCGCGGCAGCTATACGTGCCGAAGGACTCGATCTCGACGACGCGCTCGTTGAACCGCGCCTGCGCCTCGGGCTGAACCATGTCCTTCACCCAATCGTTCAGCGCCGCGATCATGGGACAGTCCAGCGTATAAGCCGAATTGAAGCCGACCTCGCCGTCGAGAAGCGCCGAGACCTTGAACGGCCGCGTCAGCCCGCAGATGCCGGGCCCGTCGATTTCTTGCTCCGGCTCGACATAGGCGGAAAGATGGATCAGGTTTTGGGCAATGCAGGCGTCCTCCGCCTCCGCGCGCCACGCAGCCCGCCGAGCCTCGTAATTGGAGCAACCGGCGAGCGTGAGGAAAACGGCCGCGGCGGCGGAAAGGGGCGGAACGCAACGCGCCATCCGCTAGAATTGTGCGAAATGTCTTAAGCCGCGCTAAAACTTCGCGGTTAACGAAGCGCGCAGCGCCATTTCCGCCGGATCACAGGCAACAAATGCCGAAGATCGCCATTGCACCGGGGCTTTCGATTGACGAGGCTGAGCTCGCCTTTGTCTTTCTGAGGGCCTCCGGCCCCGGCGGCCAGAATGTCAACAAGGTCGAGACGGCGGTGCAATTGCGCTTCGACGTGCGCGCTTCGCCTTCGCTGCCCGATGACGTGAAGCGCCGCGTCGAGAAGCTCGCCGGCCGACGGATGACCAGCGAAGGTGTGCTCGTCATTGCGGCACAGCGGTTTCGCTCGCAGGAACGCAATCGCGCGGATGCGCTCACGCGATTGTGTCAGTTGATCGCCAAGGCGGCGCGGCGTCCGAAGCGGCGTATCGCGACGCGCCCGACGCTCGCCTCGCAAAGGCGGCGGGTAGAGGGCAAACAGCGGCGCGGCGAGACCAAGCGCCTGCGCAGAGGCCCGCTGGGGGAGTGAAACGAGCAGAAATCAATGAAGCGCATTCTGGATTGCCCGTCGCGCTCATGCTTTATTGGCGCCCTCAAGGCTGGGCGGCAAATGAGGAGGGGATCATGCGAATGAACGGGTGCACGGCGACGGTGCTGAGCCTGACCATGTTTAGCGCGGTCGCGCTGGCGGACGATTATCCGCCGCGCAAGCCGGGCCTGTGGGAGCTCGCGGTCCAGCGCGAGGGACGGCCGGTGACGACCATGAAAATGTGCATCGACCCAGACACCGATCAACTCTTTCACAAGTTCGGCACCGACATGGCCGCCAAGCATTGCACGCGCAACGACATCAAGGTGAGCGGCGCGATCGTCACCACAGAGAGCGAATGCAAGATCGGCAATACGACGATCACGACTACGGCGGTGATCAATTTCACCGGCGATAGCGCTTATCACTCGGACGTCAAGACGCACATCGATCCCCCGGTGCTCGGCAAGACCGACGCGACCCTCACCCAAGACGGCAAATGGACCGGGCCGTGCCCGCCCGACATGAAGCCCGGCGATTTCGTCATGGCAAACGGCATGAAGATCAACGTGAAGACGCTGAACGAGCTGAGGCAGCTCATTCCGGGAAATAAGCCGGCGCCATGAGAACATGGTCCGGCCTTTTAGCCTCGTCATTGCGAGCGAAGCATGCACGAACCCTCTCCCCTTGTGGGAGAGGGTGGTTTGCGGAGCAAGCCGGGTGAGGGGTCGCGCAACCCCTCATCCGCCCCACTTCGCGGGGCACCTTCTCCCGCAAGGGGAGAAGGAACGCACACCTACATTCTGGATTGCTTCGTCGCTCCTCGCAACGACGCTGGTTGATCCGTGACGACGGATTGAACTCCTGGCTCTCACGCGACCGGTTGTCCGGGAGCGCCGGTGTCAGGTGACCGGTTGTGGCGCGCGGCCATGAAGCGATCGAATTCCTCGCGGTCCTTGGCGCGGCGCAGATTGTCCATGAACTCGGCGAATTCGCGCTCGGCCGCAACGAGCTTCTGGCGCTCCTCTTCGAGCCGGGCGAGCTCGGCCTCGCGCCAATCGTCGAAAGCGAGATTGCCTGACGAGCGCATGCCGGCACGCCAATGCCGCGGCCAATCGGAAAAGTCGCGGCGCGCGCCGCACGCCCAATGACGTCCCATCTTCTGCTCCCATTTCTCGCGAAACTTTTCGTTCATTTTCGCCTGGATGAAGCTCGGCAGATCGCCGGCATGGGCGCTTCTCATCTGCCAGATCTTGGCGAACAGAATCGCGAGCCCGATCGGCCAGAACAGGATGAAGCCGAGAATCATCGCGACGAGTTCCATCGGCTTCCAGCCGAGGCCGGAACAGGGGCGGCTGGGCGAATTGTTTTCTGGCGTTTGCCCATAGGGGCCGGAATAGACGCTCATTTTTTCCTCCATGACAGCCTCAGCTGAAATGTAAAGGCATCTTACATTCACATTGGGAGCTTGTCGAGGGCGGCTCGATCAAATCGCGCAATGCATTGATGTGAGGCACTCTTTACCTTCGCCGCAGCGCTGTCTCGATCAGCGCTTCGGCACCTTGGTCGAGGATCGCGGCGGGATCATCGCCGCGCGCCGGATCGAGATGGCCGGCGAGCGCCAGCATGGCGATGCCATGCGCCAGCGCCCAGATCTCGAGGGCGAGGCGGCGCACGTCGCGCGGATTGCCGCCAGCCGCGGCGAGCACGCCGGCTGCGGCCCGGCTCAATCCGTCAAACGCCTTGTTGGCGACGGCAAGGGCGGCCGGGCTGCGCAAAGTCTTGGCGCTGTCGAACATGGCTGCATAGAGGCCGGGTTCGGCCGCGGCGAAGCCGAGATAGGCGCGCCCCATGCGCCTGAAGGCGGCGCGCGCATCCGGGCGCCCGTCATCCCAAGCGCCGGCGAGACGCTCTGCGAAGAGGTCGAAGCCGCGCCGCGCGAGTTCGCCCATGAGGTCGCGCCGGTCGGCGAAATGCCGGTAGGGCGCCGCCCCCGTGACGCCGACGCGCTTGGCGGCCTCGGCCAAGGTGAAGCCGGCTGCGCCGTGCTCCGCCATGAGCGCGCGCGCGGCCTCGACCAGCGCATCCTTCAGGCCGCCGTGGTGATAACCACGCCGCTCCGGACCGCATCTTGGATGTTTTGGAATCATGCGATCGTTTTAGAGCATGATCCGCAAAAATGGGAACCGGATTTCGCGCATGCGTTCGCACGGCTAGCGCGAGCTCGCAGCTCTTTGGGGTCTGCAAAAGGATCCCCATATTGAGGGGCCGGCGCAACTCGCCGGCATTACAGGGTCACCCCATCTCGTTTCGTGCCAAAATTCTGGTTCTCCTGCTCGCCGCCGGCATCGCGCTGGGCATGACGGGCGACGCCTTCGCCCGTGCCGGCATGGGCTTCTCGATGGGCAGCCGCGGCTTTCAGACCTATAGCATGCCGGCGCCCACCCCGGTCAGTCCTTACGCGGCGCCGCTGCAGCGCTCGGTGACGCCTTATTCCAATCCATCGGCCTTCAGCTTTGGCTATCCGGGCGGCTTCGGCCGCGGCTTCTTCGGCGGTCTGATGGGCGGCTTTTTGGGCGCAGGCCTGCTCGGGCTCTTGTTCGGTCACGGCTTTTTCGGCGGGCTCGGAGGCGGATTCTCGTTCATCGGCCTTCTGCTGCAGATCGGCCTCATCTATCTGCTGATACGCTTCGCCCTGAACTTTTTCGGCAATCGGCAGCCGGCGTTCTATGGCGCGCCGCAAGGCGGCACATTCGCCGGGGCCGGCTGGCCGGGCGGATATGCGAGCCAGGCGAGCGGGCCGCCTCTGCCGATCACGGCGCAGAACTACGACACCTTCGAGCGCCGCCTCAGCGAGGTTCAGGAGGCCGATGGCAACGAGGATCTCGATCATCTGCGCCGCGTGGCGACGCCGGAAATGGCCTCCTATTTTGCCGAGGAGCTGGCGGACGACGCACGTCGCGGTGAGGTCAACCGGCTCTCCGGCGTGAAGCTCTTGCAAGGCAATCTCGCCGAGGCCTGGCGCGAGGGCGGCGCCGAATATGCCACCGTCGCCATGCGCTTCTCGCTCATCGACACCATGGTCGATCGGACGAGCGGGCGAATCATGTCGGGCGATCCCAATGTGCCGGAAGAAGTCACTGAAGTCTGGACTTTCGTCCGCCCGGCCGGCGCCGGACCCGATGCGTGGCAACTCTCCGCTATCCAGCAGGTCTGAGCGGCTGGCGCCAAGCGGCGATCGCCTGATGATCCGTCGCGTCAGTTCAAGCGACGACGATGTCGTTCTCGACCTCAGTCACGCCGGGTGCCGCCCAGGCAGTCGCCGCGGCCACCTGCCTATCGTGCAGAGAGTTGACGGTTCCGGTGAGCCGGACCTTTCCGCCATGCGCGCTTACCGTGATTGTCTTTGGATCGAAGAACCATGAGCGGTTCATCGCGTGCATGATGTCGTCGCTGATGTTCGATAGGTTGACCCGCGGCTTGATCGAGATCTGATTGGAAACGCCGACGACGCCGAAGAGCCGCCGTACATCCTGTTCGGCGGCTTCCTTCTGGAAGTACCAATCGACTTCGCCCGTCAAAGTGACCCATCCCTTCTCGACTTTGATTTTGACCGCATCGCATGGAATGGCCACATCCCACGCGAGACGATCAACTGCCGCCGCGGCGATTTCATCGTCGCTCCGTTCGGTCCCGAATGGGAGTCTAACCTCGATCTCCTCGGCCACTGCCTTGACGCCTCTGACTCGGCGGGCCGCCATCTCGGCGGCCTGCTTCTCGGCGTAGCTTTCGACGTGGCCGGTAAGCGTCACGACCCCGGCATTCGCCGCAACCCCGATATGAGCCGCCGTGACGCTTGGATCCCAGCGCAATTCCGCCAGGACGGCTTCTTGCAACGCATTGTCTTGAGACATCTGGACCTCCAGGACTATCGCGCGACTCAGCCGCGCTGGTCATGCGCCCCGAAGCTTGTCTTCGGCAACTCAAGCGCGGCGGCCTTGACATGAATCAAGCGCTCGATGACCGCTTGATGACGGTGTTTGTGCCCGCCGCAGCCCGCGAAATCGTTGCGGATCGAGCAAGGCCCTGATTTTCTTGCTGCTCACGCGGCGATGATCACCTTCAAGGCATGCGTGTCGGCGGCGCGGCCGAAGGTGTCATAGGCGTCGAGGATCCGGTCGAGCGTGAAACGATGCGTGATCAGCCGCGAGGGATCGATCTTTTTCGATTGGACCGTCTTCAAAAGCATCGGCGTGGAGACGGTATCGACGAGACGCGTCGTGATCGCAATGTTTTCCGACCATAGGCGCTCCAAGTGCAGATCGACCTTTTTCCCGTGCACCCCGATGTTGGCGATCACGCCGCCCGGCGCGACGATGTCCTCGCAGAGCAGGAAGGTGGCGGGCACGCCGACCGCTTCGATCGCCGTATCCACGCCGCGGCCCTCGGTCAGCGCCTTCACCGCTTCGGCCACATTTCCGTCCGCGCTGTTGATCGTGTGCGTGGCGCCGAATTGGCGGGCAATACCCAAGCGGTTGTCGTCGAGATCGATCATGATGATTTCGGCCGGAGAGTAGAACTGCGCGGTCAGCAGAGAGGCGAGGCCGATCGGTCCCGATCCGACGATGGCGACGCTCGAGCCCGGCGCGACCTTGCCGTTGAGCACGCCGCATTCGAGGCCCGTCGGCAGAATATCGCTCAGCATCACGAGCGCCTCTTCATCCGCTCCTTCCGGGATGTGATAAAGGCTCGTGTCGGCATGCGGCGTGCGCACATATTCGGCTTGCGTGCCGTCGATCTCGTTGCCGAGAATCCAGCCGCCGGTCGTGCAATGCGAATACATGCCGCGCCGGCAATAGGCGCACTTGCCGCAGGCCGAGATGCAAGAGATCAGGACGCGATCGCCCGGCCGGAACGCCGTCACGGCGGGACCGACCGAGTCGACGACGCCGACGCCCTCATGGCCGAGGATTCGTCCCGGCGTACAGGTCGGAACATCTCCCTTCAGGATGTGCAGGTCGGTCCCGCAGATGGTCGTCTTCACCATCTTCACGATCGCGTCGCCGGGATCCTTGATTTCGGGCTTTGGACGGTCCTCGATCGCCTTCGAACCAGGGCCGCGGTAAACGAGCGCTTTCATGAGAGTTCTCCGAGGCGTGCAGAAGTCTTAACGGGCGGCCCGCTTCTGCCGCCGGCGCCGGTGATCAGGCCGGGTCCCAGAATTTTGAAGAGCCAGAAAATGCCACCCTTCGCTTTGACGGCGTCGGGCTGCGGCCTGGAGCGACGTCGCTTGGATAATCGGCGCAAAGTTCCTCCCAATTGGCCGGAGTCAATACGATCGGTCTAATTGGCAGGAAGCGGCGGCAATTGCCAGCCCGTTCGCCTTTCTGGACTGGAGCCTGCATCTCGCCAACGTGCCCGGTCGAAGCGGTTCCGTAGCGTTCACGAAGCGCGGTCTTGATGCCGATCAAGGCGCGGAACCGGGCGGACGGCCTAAGCTTGTTCTAGGCGTTTGGGGAGAGGACCGTGACCTACGCGACCGTGATGGTGCATCTTGAGCTCGGGCAATCGAATGCGCATCTCCTGAACGTTGCGGGCGATGTCGCGCAGCAGTTCCATGCCGACGTGATCGGGATCGCGGCCTGCCAGCCCATGCAGCTGACGTTCACCGACGGCTATCTTCCTCCCGAGCTCATCGATGAGGATCGCGAGGAAATCGAACGGGAATTCGCCAAGGCCGAGAGGGAATTTCATGACGCTCTGAGGAAGCGCGTCGTGGGTCTCGAATGGCGCTCAAGGGTCACGTTCGGTTCCCTCGCGGATTACATTGCGCGCGAGGCACGCAGCGCCGACCTCGTCATCACTGGCCTGGATAAAGCAAGCCTGCTCGGCACGTCGAGCAGCGTGAGTGCGAGTGAGCTTATCATGTGCATCGGACGGCCGGTTCTTATCGTCCCCAGCGGCCCGGACGCGCTGAAACTGGAGCGAGTGATCATCGGCTGGAAGGACACGCGCGAAGCGCGGCGCGCCACCTTTGACGCTTTGCCGCTGCTCAAAAAGGCTGCGCATGTGAGCGTCGTCGAAATTGCCGACGAAGAAGAATGCGGCGCGGCCCGCGCCCGTCTTGATGATGTCGTCGGCTGGCTCGCGCGGCACGGGGTCACGGCGCAGGCCCTCGCCTTTCACCCGGCCGGCGACGACGCGACGAGACTTGCCGCCATTGCGCAGGAGCAGGCCGCCGACGTCATCGTCGCCGGCGCCTATGGACACAGCCGGGTCCGCGAATGGATACTCGGCGGCGTCACCCGCGATCTTCTGCTGGCCACCCCCCGCTGCGCCCTGATGTCGCACTGAGGGCCAGGTGCGCGTTGCCGCGTCCTTGATACAGCTCAATGCACATTCCCTCGCGATAGAAATATCTATGCCACATGCGCGCCCGCAAATGCGAATGGCCTGTTTGACCATGAAGGAGAAGATGATGAGCGATAAAGCCCTGCGCCAGGATATTCTGGATGGACTCGAATTCGAGCCCAGCATCGATGCCGCCCATATCGGCGTCGCGGTAGCCGACGGCGTCGTCACATTGACGGGTTACGTCGGAAGCTACGCGGAAAAGACCATGGCGGAACACGTGGTCCGGCGCGTCAAGGGTGTCCGCGCCATCGCCGAGGAGATCGAGGTTCGTTTCCCGGCTCGCAAGAAAACCGCCGACGACGAGATCGCCAAGCGTGCGTTGGCCATTATCGCCTGGGACACGACCGTTCCGAATGAGGAGCTTCAGGTCAAAGTGCAGCATGGCTGGATCACGCTCTCCGGCGAAGTGGAATGGCATTTCCAGAGGACTGCCGCTGAGTATGCCGTCCGCAAACTGTCGGGCGTGGTCGGTGTGACGAACTTGATCAGCGTCCGCCCGCAAATCGATGCCGAGGATGTCAAGCAGCGCATCGAGAATGCGCTCAAGCGCAGCGCGGAGATCGAGGCCGACACGATCCGCATCGCGGTGACTGGCAGCAAGGTGACGCTGGAGGGCAAGGTCAACGCCTGGCATGAGCGCGAAGTGGCAGAACGTGCCGCCTGGGCGGCGCCGGGCGTCAGCGCTGTCGAGGATCGCCTCACGGTCGCTTGAGGGCCGCGCGGTTGCATCAAATCGCGCGCCCTTTGGCCAAGATCGCAGAGGAATGCGTGCGTTCCCGCAGCAAGGGTCGCAAAGCCGGCGCAATGCCCGATGTCAACTCTGAAAACAGCGGTGCAGGGTTTCGGCTCTCGCCGAGGCGGGCCGTTCCGACTGAAACCTGCATGTGCCGAGTACATGATCCAGATCAAGGCACCGGCTCTCAAGCGGCAGGATACGAAGTTTGTGCCTAAGCATCCTCTCATTCGGGACGTGATGATCGTCACCGGCGCCAAGTTGATGGTGATCATCATCGCAGCTTGGTTCTTGTTCGGCGAACAGCGTCCCAGAATTGATGCGGGCGCCGCCGAAGCACGGCTGATCGGCACGCATGCGGTCAGCCTCCTACCGAGGGGTACCGCCCCGTGACCACCGCCATGGACGTCGTGCAGCTTTCCCGTCTGCAATTCGGCCTCACGGCCATGTATCACTTCTTGTTCGTCCCCTTGACCCTCGGGCTTTCCATCCTGCTCGGCATCATGGAGAGCGTTTACGTCATGACCGGCCGCGAAATCTGGCGGCAGATGACGAAGTTCTGGGGTCTGCTCTTCGGGATCAACTTCGCCATGGGGGTGGCGACCGGCATCACCATGGAATTCCAGTTCGGCATGAACTGGGCCTATTATAGCCATTATGTCGGCGACGTGTTCGGCGCGCCGCTGGCGATCGAGGGCCTCATGGCCTTCTTCCTTGAGGCCACCTTCATCGGCCTCTTCTTTTTCGGATGGGACAAGCTGTCGAAGGTCGGGCACCTGGCCGTCACTTGGCTCGTCGCGCTCGGCTCAAACCTTTCGGCGCTTTGGATTCTCATCGCCAATGGTTGGATGCAGCACCCCGTGGGCGCCCGCTTCAATCCCGACACGATGCGCATGGAAGTCACGGACTTCATGGCGGTGATCTTCAATCCCGTCGCGCAGGCCAAGTTCGTGCACACGGTGAGCGCCGGCTATGTCACGGGCTCCGTGTTCGTGCTGGCAATCAGCGCTTTCTATCTCCTGCGCGGCCGCCATATCGAGCTTGCCAAGCGGTCGATGACGGTCGCGGCGAGCTTCGGTCTCGCGGCGGCGCTGTCGGTGGTCGTCCTCGGCGACGAGAGCGGCTACACCGCGGGCGAGAACCAGAAGATGAAGATCGCCGCCATCGAGTCGATGTGGAACACGGAGAAGCCTCCGGCTTCCTTCACTATCTTCGGACTGCCGAACCAGCAGACCCACGAGACCGACTATGCGGTCAAAGTACCGTGGATGCTGGGTCTCATCGTGACCCGGTCGATCAACACCGCGGTGCCCGGCATCAACGACCTGGTGGCGCATGCCGAGATCCGCATCCGCTCCGGGCTCGTCGCCTACGATGCCCTCGGCAAGCTGCGCAGCGATCGCAGCAATGCCGACGCGAAGGCGGCGCTCGCCGTACACGCCGACGACCTCGGCTATGCGCTTCTTCTCAAGAAGATCCGTCCCGACATCCTCAACGCGACCGACGCAGATGTGAAACAGGCCGCAGGGAACACGGTGCCGCAGGTCTCGCCGCTCTTCTGGAGTTTCAGGGTGATGGTCGGCCTCGGCTTTTTGTTCATTGGCCTCTTCGCCGTCGCCTTCTATCTCGCTTCGTCCCGTCGGCTTCTGTCCTCGCCGACATTCCTGTGGATCGCGCTCTTGGTTCTGCCGCTGCCCTGGATCGCCGCGGAGCTCGGCTGGTTCGTCGCGGAAGTCGGGCGGCAGCCCTGGGTGATCGAAGGCGTGCTGCCGACATTTCTTGCGGTGTCGAGTCTGACGGCCGCCAATGTTCTTACCACGCTCGTCGGATTTATCCTTTTCTATTCAATCCTCCTCGTCGTCGAGATCTACCTGATGGTCAAAGCCATCCGCCTTGGACCTACTCTCGTCGGACCGGACGTTTCGCCCGAACCCAGCGCGATTTCCGTGCCGGCCGCAGCCGAATAGAAGTCGAAAGGAACGCATCATGCTCGACTACGGATTGCTGCGCCTCATCTGGTGGGCGCTGCTCGGCACGCTCCTCATCGGATTTGCCGTCACGGATGGTTTCGATCTCGGCGTGGCAACGTTGCTTCCCTTCGTGGCTCGGACGGACGCCGAGCGACGGGTCGCCATCAACACGGTGGGGCCGGTCTGGGAAGGCAATCAGGTCTGGATCATTTTGGGTGGTGGCGCAATCTTCGCCGCCTGGCCGCCGCTCTATGCGGTCGCCTTCTCCGGCTTCTATCTGGCCATGTTTCTCGTCCTCTGCGCGCTGATCTTGAGGCCGGTCGCATTCAAGTTCCGCTCCAAGGTTGCCAATCCGACCTGGCGCAGCGTGTGGGATTGGGCGCTCTTCATCGGCGGCCTTGTTCCTTCGCTCGTCTTCGGCGTCGCCTTCGGCAACGTGATCCAGGGCGTGCCGTTCCGCTTCGACGAGACGTTGCGCATGACCTATGAAGGCACGCTCTTCGGGCTGCTGAACCCCTTCGCCCTTCTCTGCGGATTGGTGAGCGTCGCCATGCTCGTCATGCACGGCGGCGTCTATCTGGCGCTCAAGGCAGACGAGCCGGTCGCCTCCCGGGCTACGTCCTTTGCGCGCCTTGCTGCAGTGAGCATGTTGGTGCTGTTCGCCATCGGTGGCATTTGGGTGGCAACGGGCATCGGCGGCTACTCCGTTGTCGGCCATATTGCGCATGACGGGCCGTCCAATCCCTTGCTGAAAGAGGTCACGCGGACCGCGAGCGGCTGGCTGAGCAACTATTTCGCGCAGCCTTGGATCGCCGCGGCGCCGCTGCTCGTCCTGATCGGGGCCATTGCAACGATCATCCTGCTCGGCGCGCGAAGGAACGGGCTTGCGCTCGTCACCAGCGCATTGAGCGTTGCGGGCGTAATTGCCACGGCGGGTCTCAGCGTCTTCCCCTTCCTCCTGCCGTCCTCGCTCGATCCAAATGCCAGCCTCACGGTCTGGGACGCCTCGTCGAGCCAGCTGACGCTCATGATCATGCTCGGCGCGACAATTCTCTTCCTGCCGATCGTTCTCGCCTACACGGCCTGGGTCTATCGGGTGCTGCGCGGCCGCGTGACGCTCGCCTATGTCACGGATAACCCATCCAGCACCTATTGAGAAAGGGAGACGCACATGTGGTATTTCGCTTGGATTCTCGGCGTCGGATTTGCGGGCGCCTTTTCGATCCTCAACGCCATGTGGCTCGAGCTCTATGAGAGCACGCCGATCCAGATGCACGGCGATGAGCGCGCGCGTTGACGCAAAGCCGTCGCAAGCCGGGGCACGAGTCTTGTCGCTCGCTGCCGCGGGCGGTGTCAGCCTCTTGTTGCTGCTCGATCCCTATGTGCTGCGCGGCATTCCGGACGGACGGATCCATGCCGGCCTGCCGCTCATGATGCTTGGCGCTGCAGGCATGTTCATGCATGGTCTGGGATTCGAGGCGAAATCAGGCTTCGTGCGCATCGTCTTCCATCCGGCCGCCGCTTGGTTGCTCTTTGCAGCTGGCGCGCTTGTGATCGTCGCAGGGGCATGAGGCGAATACTCAGACCGCCCCGCTAAGCCTGTCTCCGCCGCTGGGTGCCGGCACTCGGGCTGCTCTACTTCCTCATTGCCATGCCGATGAACATTCTTTCGGGCAGCAATACGCCGCTCGAATCCATGCCTGCCATGCTGCGCACGATCATGGAGGCGTCGCCATCGACGCATTTCGTCTCCTTCGCGCAATCCATTCTTTACCGAGGCGCCGGTTTTTCGGTGGTCTGGGCGCGGTACCTCTTCGTTGCATTGGTCGGCGGCCTCTTCCTGTTTCTCGCCTTGTTTCGCTTCCGCGCCGCCGCCGTGCAGGCGGGTTAGAGGCGAGACCCGGCCATCCGCCGCCTAACGATTGAGACAGATCAATGCGTGATCCTGTGAGCCGTTGTCTGCATTGATCTGCATTCATGGCCGGCGCCCGGGCGGCCCGAAGACAGGACGCGAACCATGTTCAAGGATGTGATGGTGCATCTCGATGGCAGCGAGGAGGATGAGTTTCGCCTGAGGCACGCCGAGGCCATTGCCGCCGGCGGGCAGAGTCGCATCATCGGCCTCTATACCAATTCCCTCCCTGAATATGCCTACGTATTGGCGATCCAGTCCGGCCTGGCGCCGATGGCGCCGATCATTCAGCTCGAGGAGCGCGTGCGCGAGACAGGAGATCGCGCAATCTCCAGCCTCACCGAGCGCTGCAAAAGAATTTCTGTTCCGACCGAAATCTGCCGTGTCGAGGAGAGGGCGAGCGAGGTGTCGACGCTCTGCGTCTCAAAGGCTCGCTGTGCGGACCTCTTCGTTGCGACCGCTCCCTATCAACGCGAGGAACTTCCGATCTGGGATGAGCTTGCCGAAGCCGTGATGTTCGAGGCAGGCCAAGGCATATATTTCGTCCCTCGCGGCGCCGGGGCGAGACCCGTGCGAAGCGTTCTCGTCGCCTGGCGCGACACGCGGGAATCGGCCCGGGCCCTTGCCGTGGCGCTCCCGTTTCTAAAAGCCGCGACGCGAACGCGAATCGTGATCGCCGACGCGCCGGCGGCAACCCAGGAGCAGGCAAAGGACCTCGTCGCCCATCTTGCGCGGCATGGAATAAAGGCCGACGTCGCCGCGATCGAAACGGGCGGCAAGGCTGTCTCGGACGCACTCCTCAATGAAGCGCACGGGATGGGCGCCGACCTCATCGTCATGGGCGCCTATGGCCATTCGCGCTTCCGCGAGCGGATCCTCGGCGGGGTGACGCGCGAGATGATCGAAAAATCAGACCTCCCAATCCTTATAGCGCATTGAGCGCAGGTACCGTCAACGATGCCATTACAAACTTTGACGCAAGGCGACCGACTGAGCGTCGTCGCTGACGGCTCTTGGACCGCGGCACAAGCGGCCGCATTGGAGCCGCTGGTCGATGCTATCAGAGGTCCAGCCAATATCCGTAGCATGCTGCTCGATCTGCGCGGCATCGTTGAAATCGACACGTTCGGAGCGTGCTTGCTCGAACGGTTAATACGACGCTGGCGGGAGGACGGAAAAGAGGCGAGCGTCAGCGGGCTTGCGGATCGCTTTCGCGGATTGGTCGCGGCGGTGGATCGCGTCGGCGGCGAGATTTCTCGGCCGGTCGAGGAGGAAAGCGCGCAGCTCGCCGCCTTGGAAGGGATCGGCCGCGGGATATTCGACTCCGGGCGTTACGCCGTGACGTTCGTGACGATGCTGGGTGCCGTGGGCGACGCGCTCCTACGCGTCCTCGCCGATCCGCGGCGCTTCCGGCTGGCGTCTTTTGTGAACCAGCTCGATCGCGTCGGGCTGCAGGCCGTTCCGATCATCGTTTTGATCACTTTTCTCATCGGCGGCATCATCTCCCAACAGGGCATTTTCCATTTCCGCAAATTCGGCGCCGAAAGCTATGCCGTCGATCTCGTCGGCATCCTGGTGTTGCGCGAGATCGGCGTCTTGATTGTCGCCATCATGGTCGCCGGCCGTTCGGGCAGCTCGTACACGGCGGAGCTCGGCTCCATGAAGATGCGCGAGGAGATCGACGCCTTGCGCACCATGGGGCTGGACCCGGCGGAGGTGCTCATCCTGCCGCGCGTGATTGCGCTCGTCTGCGCCCTGCCCATTCTGGCTCTTATCGGCTCCTTGTCCGCCCTCTATGGAGGCGGACTGGTGGCCTGGCTCTATGGCGGAATGAGCCCGGCGATCTACATCGCACGATTGAAGGACGCGATCTCCGTCACGCATTTCCAGGTCGGCATGATCAAGGCGCCCTTCATGGCCCTCGTGATCGGCATCGTGGCATGTGCCGAAGGGCTGAAGGTGAAAGGCAGCGCCGAGTCGCTCGGCCTGCAAACGACCTCATCGGTGGTCAAGTCGATTTTCCTCGTCATCGTTCTCGACGGCTTCTTCGCCATGTTTTTCGCCTCGATAGGGATGTGAGAGATGGACCCCGCGAACAATTCGGTGGTGATCGACGTGCGCGACCTCACCGTCGGCTTCGACGATCAACTCGTTCTCGATCACCTTTCGCTCGACGTTCGCCGCGGGGAAATTCTCGGCGTTGTCGGCGCATCCGGCGGCGGCAAAACCGTCCTGCTGCGGACGATCATCGGGCTTATCCACCAGCGTCAGGGAAGCATCACGATTCTGGGTACCGATCGCGATACGGCATCGCTGGAGACGATTCGCGCGATCGAAAGCCGCTGGGGAATTCTGTTCCAGCAGGGCGCCTTGTTCTCCTCGCTCACCGTGCTTGAGAACGTCGAATTCCCCATACGGGAGCATCTGCACGTCTCTGACCGACTGCGGGAGGAGGTTGCGAAAGCCAAACTGGGCATGGTCGGGCTGAACGCCGAGGATGCGCAAAAATATCCTGCAGAACTTTCCGGCGGCATGACCAAGCGCGTAGCCCTGGCGCGCGCGCTCGCGCTCGATCCCGAGATCGTTTTCCTCGACGAGCCCACCTCGGGTCTCGATCCGATCGCGGCCGGCGACTTCGACTCATTGATCAGGACGTTGCAGAGGACACTCGGATTGACGGTCTTCATGGTCACCCACGATCTCGACAGCCTGTACGCGGTCTGCGACCGTATCGCGGCGCTTGCCGACGGGAAGGTCATCGCCGAAGGACCCATGGCGACCATGTTGGCTTGCGAACATCCCTGGGTGAAATCCTATTTCCAGGGCAAGCGCGGACGCGGAGCGGAGCGCCTGCCCAGCCATTCCGAACACTGAGGCCGAACCGATGGAAACGAGAGCGCGTTACATTCTGGTCGGACTATTCGCGCTCGTCGCGCTCGTGGCTGGCTTCGCCTTCGTCTATTGGCTGAACAACACCGGCGGTCTCGGCAAGCGCGACGCCTATCAGATCCGCTTCCAGGGGGCCGTGTCGGGATTGCAGACGGGCGCGGCCGTCCAGTTCAACGGCATCCGGGTCGGGGAAGTGACCGGGCTACGGCTCGATCGCAACAATCCAGGCGAGGTCATTGCGACGATCGCGATCGCGAAAGGCACGCCGCTGCGCACCGATACGAAAGTCAGCGTCGACTTCCAAGGCCTGATGGGCACGCCGCTGATCTCGCTCAAAGGCGGCACTCTGACAGCTCCCGTTCTTTCGAGCCTTCAGGGCGAACCCCCCACCCTTGTGGCCGATGCCGCCGCGGGCGAGGACTTGACTCAGACCGCGCGCGGCACCCTGCAGCAGGTCGACAAGGTCCTGGCCGAAAACAGGCAGTCCTTGAAGGACACGATCGACAACTTGAAGACGTTTTCGGGAGCGCTGGCGCGCAATTCCAGCCACATCGACGGGATCATGGCCGGCTTGGAGCACCTGGCGGGCGGCGGACCCGCCGAAAAGCCCAAGCCGGTCTACGACCTGATGGTGAGCGTTCCGCCCTCCACCGCGCTGCATGGCCAACTTGCCGTCGCGGAGCCGACAGCCGTGGTTGCTCTCGATACGCAGCGGATTCTCTCGCGTTCGAGCGACGGCCAAATATCGCAGGTCGGCGACGCGCAGTGGAGCGACGCGCTGCCGAAGCTCATCCAAGCGAAGCTCGTCGAGAGCCTCGAGAATGCCGGACTGCAAACCATCATGGCGCAGCCGATGGAAGGCGCTGCGACCGGCAACCAGCTCCTGGTCGATTTGCGGAATTTCTCGATCACGGCCGGCGCCGAGCCGAAGGCGGATGTCGCGTTTGCCGCCAAGATCGTCGCCGCCGACGGCCATGTCGTCGGCATGCGGCTGTTCCATGCAGCCGTGCCGACCAAGGGAGAAGACACGCCGGCGATCGTCGCGGCCTTCGACAAGGCCTTCAGCGAGACGGTCGCCAGCCTGATCACCTGGATGGCGGGTGCCATTTGATCCCGCGCTTCGGTACGATCCCACGCAACAGCTATGCGTTACGCGCAATTGCTCGCAAAGACATCAAGCGGGACGGATTTGCGTGATCTTAAACGTATGTGAATCGCCGCCCTTATCGCGAATGGACACGTATTCGCCCACAATAAAGCGGTGCGTATCCAAGCGATAGCCTCTCTCGTCATTGTCTTCGTCGGGACTGTAGTCGAGCTTCCACGTGGCGCCGTGGACTCCACCTGGCTCGTGCACGAGCAGCCCAAATTGGTCGTCCTCACCCTGCCAGAACCGACGCACGCGGCATTCGGCCTTGACTTTATGCCAGGCGTCGGCGTCGAGGTGGCCGCCGGCGTCGAGCGGTGCGACGATCTCATAGCCGCACGCGGGGCTGCCTTGAGGAAAGTCCGGGTTACGGGCCAAATGCAACGTGATTCGCTTAAGCATATCTCAGTCCTCCCGAGCTGGCCGGTCGATCCAGCTGGCGCCATAGCTGCGGGCGCTGACCAATCCCAACAAAATAGCATGAAGTCAATTCAAGCGCCGCACATTGAACCGCAGTTCTGAAAGTCGCGCGACATGCGCGATAATAGATGCAGGCGTCAGTGTGCCACGAGCGAGCACCGGTCCGCGCAGAGCAGAAGATCGCGCGTCACGCCGCCGAGCACCCATTCGCGCAACCGGCTGTGACCATAGGCACCGGCGACGATGAGGTCGGCTCTCAGCTCCTGAGCGATCGCATTCAGCCGGCTGGCGTCGTCGCCCTTCGACGGCCATGCCAACGATTTTGCCACGATACCATGTCGCTTGAGCCAGGCCACGACATCTTCAAGATGCGTGCGGGCTGCGGCGAGATCCTCCTCAGCGGCGATCTCGACGACAGTCACACGGTCAGCCTCTTATCGCCATTCGCCGACCGCCGCAGGTCCTCGAGGAAATTCTGGTAGCCCTTAGCGAAGTTCCACCCGGACTGCGCGGCCGTCGCTCTCAGCACTTCCGGGTTCGTCCAAGGGAAATTCGACGGCGCGAAGACATCGAGCATCTGCCGGGCCGCGAAGGACACGATGTCGGCGTGAGATTTCGTGACGCCAGGCAATCGCGGCATGTCGAGCCTGCCTGCCCCGTTGTCGCCGCTGCTTTGATCGAGATCAAACCTGCCGCTTCATGCACATGCTAACCTAAAAGCCAATTGGGCGATGCTCTTCGCTGTTCGCCCTGAGCGCGCCGTCCCATCATTAAGGGAGGACACCATGCTCGATATACCGCAAGCCGAAACAAAGACCATCCAAACGGAGGCGCAATTTCCGGTCAATCTCGTCGAAGCACAGGAGCGCGGCGCGGAACTCTTTACGCTGGCAAGCGAGCTC
>DATFNQ010000052.1:0-16469 GCA_035266305.1 Methylovirgula sp. | reverse complement strand
TCGTATCGTTGGTCATGGCGAGCGTGGTTGGCGCGATAGCGCGAGGGCATGGTGTCAGCAACCAAATCCTACGCTATATCAAAGCATTACGCCACGCTCGTCAGCCACAAATCCCGCCTGTCGTGAATAAAATGGGCTAGGCAGAGGGGGCGGTTCTCCAGCTATCCTCTCTGCAAGAGATGACGCTCAGACCAAGCCGAAAATCACGCTCTTGGCCAAGAATTATCAAGTCTGGGTGCGCAAGGAGGCGGAGTAGCGCCAATGCAACACGCGATCAAAGCATAGATCAACTTCACTGTACCGCAGTGACCTCCATATAGCTCGCCAAAGATCGGTCCACGTCGCGGAACAATGCTTGAAATTGGGGCGTATAATCGGCCGGGTTCGGGTGCGCCCTTCGATATTTGATGTTTCTTGTCACGACGTTGGCAATGCAGTCCGCCATCTCCAAAAAGGGATCGGCGAGAAACTTCGGCATGAAGCAGCCCTCAATGGGCACTTTATGTGGGGCGACTTCCATGTATGTGTCGGCGAAGGCCCTCTGGATATGGTGAGTAAGACGGACTGAATGTTCAAATATCGCAAATACACGGGCCGGGGGCTGCCATAAGCCGTGTTCCAACATTCCTCCCGCGACAGCGGCAAACCGATTTGCAAGCGCTCTTAGTGCGACTAGCGTAACGTCCTCGGGTAATCCAGCAGTCGTATCGGTCAGCACGGCCGCAAATCTACCCAAGTGTGGGGAATTCATTGCGGCTAAGACAGCCCCCCATTGTGTGAGGGACCGTTCTTTGAGATGGCGCTTCGCGTGAAGCGGACCGCGCAGCTGCCGGAAGGTCGATGCCTTCATCTCTTTCCAGATGTCGGCCATCGCGTGTGGAATTCGCACGTACACGGCACTCCCCCAAACGCAAGGAACGGATGTTCGCGATTGCCAAACTTCTCATCTCCAGAATCATCAATGTAAAAGACCAGCGCGCCGGGAGGAATGATGAGGCGTTCACCTTCCGGCATATTAACGCTGGGAAGCTCGGGAACTCGCCTTGCCACGGATGTTCCTCGGGGTTTGGTTCTTTGAACATATACCAAAAAAGAACAAAAAAAGAACTTGGCAGATGAGAACAAACGGGGTACATTAAATCTCGGGTTGCGGCCCGTCGGGCTTCGGCGGTGCCGCAAATTTCAGGCTCACGTTGCACTTTTCATGTTGCCCGTGTCAGAAGGATCACGTCGATGACCCAAGCGAATCTTCGCCTTGTGGAAGGAACGTCAGTGGACAAGATCAAGGCGCTCGACGCCGCCTTGTCGCAGATCGAACGCGCCTTCGGCAAAGGCTCGATCATGCGGCTCGGCAAGAGCCAGAAGCCCGTCGAGATCGAGACCATATCGACGGGCTCGCTCAGCCTCGACATCGCGCTCGGCGTCGGCGGCCTGCCGCGCGGCCGGGTCGTCGAGATCTACGGGCCGGAATCCTCGGGCAAGACGACGCTGACCCTGCATGTGATCGCCGAGGCGCAGAAGAAAGGCGGCATCTGCGCCTTCATCGACGCCGAACATGCGCTCGATCCGATCTATGCGCGCAAGCTCGGGGTCAATCTCGACGATCTGCTGATCTCGCAGCCCGACACCGGCGAGCAGGCGCTCGAAATCACCGATACGCTCGTGCGCTCCGGCTCGATCGACGTGCTCGTCATCGATTCGGTCGCCGCTCTGACGCCGCGCGCCGAGATCGACGGCGAAATGGGCGACAGCCAGCCTGGCCTCCAGGCGCGGCTCATGAGCCAGGCTCTGCGCAAGCTCACCGCCTCGATCTCGCGCTCCCATACGATGGTCATCTTCATCAACCAGATCCGGATGAAGATCGGCGTCCTCTACGGCAGCCCGGAGACCACGACCGGTGGCAATGCCCTGAAATTCTATGCCTCCGTGCGGCTCGATATCCGCCGGATCGGGTCGATCAAGGAACGCGAGGAAGTGGTCGGCAACCAGACCCGCGTGAAAGTCGTCAAGAACAAGGTCGCGCCGCCGTTCAAACAGGTCGAATTCGACATTATGTATGGGGCGGGCATTTCGAAGACGGGCGAGCTCATCGATCTGGGCGTCAAGGCGGGGGTCGTCGAAAAATCCGGCGCCTGGTTCTCCTATGACAGCCAGAGGCTCGGGCAGGGCCGCGAGAATGCCAAGGCCTATTTGAAGAGCAATCCCGAAATCGCCGCTCGGATCGAACAGGCGATACGAGAGAATTCCGGCCTCATCGCGCAGCGCATTCTCGATCCCGGCGAAGCCGAGGAGAGCGGCGAAATGGACGCGTGAAGGCGGTCCGATGGCGCTCGACAGGCTGAATTGCGGAGGCTAGAACAGCGAGCTCCCTTTCGGCCTGATCGTCGCGGCATTCGCCGCCCGCGCCACGGATGCAAAGCTCATGAATGGCGTCAACGAGATCAGGACCGCGTTTCTCGAATTCTTTGCCCGCAACGGGCATGAGATCGTCGGCTCCTCGCCGCTCGTTCCGCGCAACGACCCGACCCTCATGTTTACCAATGCGGGCATGGTCCAGTTCAAGAACGTTTTCACCGGTCTCGAGAAGCGGCCCTATCGGCGCGCCGCCTCGGCGCAGAAATGCGTGCGCGCCGGCGGCAAGCACAATGATCTCGACAAGGTCGGCTATACGGCGCGCCATCACACATTCTTCGAGATGCTCGGCAATTTCTCCTTCGGCGATTATTTCAAGGCCGAGGCGATCGAATTCGCTTTCAGCTTGATCACCAAGCATTTCGATCTGCCCAAGGACAAGCTTCTCGTCACCGTCTATCATGATGACGACGAGGCCTATGATCTCTGGAAGAAGATCGCCGGCTTTCCGGATTCGAAGATCATCCGCATCGCGACCTCCGACAATTTCTGGGCGATGGGCGACACCGGCCCTTGCGGTCCTTCGTCCGAGATCTTCTTCGATCAGGGCGAAAAGATCTTCGGCGGTCCGCCCGGCAGCCCCGACCAGGACGGCGACCGCTTCATCGAATTCTGGAATCTCGTGTTCATGCAATATGAGCAGGTGAGGCCGGGAGAACGGATCGCTCTGCCGCATCCTTCGATCGACACGGGCATGGGGATCGAGCGCATCGCCGCGATTCTTCAGGGCGTGCCCTCGAATTACGACATCGATCTCATGCGGGCGTTGATCCTCGCCGTCGCCGCGGCGACCGGCGTCGATCCGGACGGGCCGCAGAAGGCCAGTCACCGGGTCATCGCCGATCATCTGCGCGCCTCGGCCTTCCTCGTCGCCGACGGCGTGCTGCCCTCGAACGAGGGGCGCGGCTATGTTCTGCGCCGGATCATGCGCCGCGCCATGCGCCATGCCCAGATCCTCGGCGCCAAGGAGCCGCTGATGTGGCGCCTGGTGCCCGTTCTGGTGCGCGAAATGGGGCAGGCCTATCCCGAACTCGTGCGGGCGCAATCGCTCATCGTCGAGACTCTGCGGCTCGAGGAGACAAGGTTCAGAATTACGCTCGCGCGCGGCCTCGCCATTCTCGACGAGGCGACCGGCGGTCTGCCGCGCGGCGCGATCCTGCCGGGCAGCGTCGCCTTCAAGCTCTACGACACGTATGGCTTCCCGCTCGATCTCACCGAGGATCACTTGCGGGCGCGGCAGATCGGCGTCGATGTCGAAGGCTTCAACGCGGCCATGCAGCAGCAGCGGGCCGAGGCGCGCAAGGCCTGGGCGGGCTCGGGCGAGGCGGCAACGGAATCGATCTGGTTCGGCCTCAAGGACAGGCTCGGGGCGAGCGAATTCCTCGGCTACGAGACGGAAGCTGCGGAAGGCATCATCGTCGCGCTCCTGAAGGACGGCTGCGAAGTGGTGTGGCTCGGGCGCGGCGAAACCGGCCAGATCATCGTCAACCAAACGCCGTTCTATGGCGAGTCCGGCGGCCAAATGGGCGACACCGGCGTGATCCGCGCACACGGCCTCACCTTCCGCGTCACCAATACGCAGAAAAAGCTCGGCGACCTCATCGTCCACGAGGGTGTCGTCGAGCAGGGTGAAGCGCGGGTCAACCTCGTGGTCGAGCTTGAAGTGGATCATCGGCGGCGCCGCGCCTTGCGCGCCCATCATTCCGCGACCCATCTCCTTCACGAGGCGCTGCGCCAGGTTCTCGGCGATCATGTCGCCCAGAAGGGCTCGCTCGTCGCGCCCGACCGGCTGCGCTTCGACTTCGCCCATCCAAAGCCGATCGGCCAGGAAGAACTGGCGCGGATCGAGGATATCGCCAATCGCGCCGTTCTCGAGAACGCGCCGGTCGAGACCCGCCTCATGGATGTGGAGGAAGCGATCGGCTCCGGCGCGCGCGCCTTGTTCGGCGAGAAATATGGCGATCAGGTTCGCGTCGTCTCGATGGGCCATGCCGTTCTGGGCGACGGAAGCAACGGGTCGAGGGCGAATGCGCCCTTCTCGGTCGAACTCTGCGGCGGCACACATGTCAGCCGGACGGGCGACATCGGCCTCATCTCGATCGTCTC
Source organism: Methylovirgula sp. (assembly GCA_035266305.1). Lineage (GTDB taxonomy): Bacteria > Pseudomonadota > Alphaproteobacteria > Rhizobiales > Beijerinckiaceae > Methylovirgula. The sequence goes on along the minus strand of DATFNQ010000052.1, from coordinate 11,951 downwards.
CGAATCGCCGGTGGCCGCCGGGGTGCGGCGCATCGAGGCAAAGACCGGTGATGAAGCCCGCCATCACCTCAATGCCCAGGCGCACCGGTTGCAGGAGCTCGCGCATCTGCTCAAGGCGCCCGAAGAGGAAGCCGGCGAGCGCCTCGCGCATATCCTGGAGGAACGGCGAAAGCTCGAACGCGAGTTGACCGAGGCGCGCAAGAGGCTTGCCATGGGAGGCGGCGCGACAGCGCCGGCTGTCGAAGAGATCGGCGGCGTGAAATTCCTCGGCAAGCAGGTCTCCGGCGTCGAAATGAAGGGTCTGAAATCGCTCGCCGATGAGGCGAAACAGAGCGTTGGGTCGGGCGTCGTCGCCATCGTCGGGATCGGCGCCGACGGCAAGGCGGGCGTGGTCGTCGGGGTGACGGAGGATCTCGTCGGGCGCTTCGACGCCGTAGCGCTCGCCCGCATCGCCGCGGCGAAGCTCGGCGGCAGAGGCGGCGGCGGCCGGCGCGACATGGCCCAGGCCGGCGGACCGGACGGGGCGGGCGCGCCAGCGGCGCTCGCCGCGATTGCCGCGGCGCTTCGCGAAACAGCTGATGCCGCATGAGGTTGCGCGTTGCGGCCGGCGGCCGGCGCTTGGCGCGCGCGCCTTGTTCGATAAGGCCGAAGCGTCTGTTTTTGGCTTCGAGCCCGGCTCAGCCGGTCCGAGCCGGTGTGCGAATGAGGCGCCAGGCGGAACCCGAGCGGCAGCATTTCCGTTGAAGTGAGCCATCGCTGACGCTGTCTGCGCGAACAAAGCGGAGAGATTGGGAGCGACGCTCGAGCCAATAGGGGGTGCATATGAATTTCGGCAATCTTCTTCACTGGGCATTGATATTTCTCATCATCGCGATCATCGCCGGGGTTCTGGGCTTCGCCGGCATTGCCGGAACGGCGATGGAAGGCGCGCGTCTTCTTTTCTGGGTGGCGATCGTCCTGCTCATCCTGTCGCTGGTCTTCGGAGTTTTGCGGCGCGGATAGCTTTTCATCGCGAACGAGCTGTCGATCAAACCTCGCCGATAGGCTAAGCTAGGCGATTACCCGTACCTGCGGGCGCAGTGGCTTAGGAGGACGCGATGGAGACTCGGAATTCGGAGCCGGCCGCTGCCGGCATCGACTTGGCGGCGAGCGGCCTTGCGGCCGCGGCGCGAAACCTTCAAGTTTTTACTGAAGAAATCGGCCGCATATCGCGCCTTTCCTTCGCGCAGAACGCGAAATTGATCGATGAGCTGAGCGCGGCGCGCGACATCGGAGATATCGTCGCCATCCAGACGAAATTCATGACCGGAATGTTCGAGACCTTCCACGAGCAAGTCCGGCTGATGATGTCCCGCTTGGCCGATCATGCCGCCGGCATGACCGATCTCGCCGCGAAACTGTCCGAGACCGGCGTCGATACCGTGGAATCTGCAGAACAGGCCGCCAGCGCGGCGGGACAGGCGGCAATGAGCGCCACCGAGACGATGCCGGAGTCCTACGCGGCCGGCTCGGAGGGCGGGGCGGCGACGGAGATCGCGGGCGAGGCCGCGCCGGAGTCGCAGCTTGGCTCGGACGACGCGCCGGCGAGCGAGGCCGCTCCGGATGCGATCCAGCCGCCGACAACCGACTCTGCGCCGGAGTCGCTGCTTGGCTCGGACGAGGCGCGGGCGAGCGAGGCCGCTGCGGACGCGATCCGCGCGCCGACAACCGACTCTGCGCCGGAGTCGCAGCTTGGCTCGGACGACGCGCCGGCGAGCGAGGCCGCTGCGGTTCACCCGCCGGTAGGCGGGACTGCGCAGGAATCGCAGGGGGTCTTCGATGAGGAGTCGGCAAGCGGCGCGGCGGATGAGGCCGTGGACTGGCAAGCTCCGTTGAACGAGGCGCTGGAAGTCGCATATCGGACCCTTGAGGTCGCCGTGAGCAGCATGCAGTCTGGTCTCGAGGCGCGCGTGCATGTCGCACAAGCCGGCATTGATGAAGCGATCAAGGCTGCCGAAGCCGCAGCCGGTGTGGAAGCCGCCCCCTCTCTTTCCGAACGGTCGGACGCGCCGGCACGGCCAGCGGCCGGTTGCGCTGATGAAGAGTAGTTCTTTCGCGAGGCATGATCGGCAAAGCGGGAACCTGCTTTGCAAAAGGATCAGGCGAACGAAGGAAGGACGGACCGAAACCAGCCTGGCGGACATCGCGGCGCTTCGGTTGTGCCGAATGCGGGCGTATTAACGCGACGTGATGGCGTTCCTCAGCTCAAGCGGATGCGCGATGTGCTCGAGCTGCTCGATGCTTGCGCCGGTGCCTTTTATGTCGACGGTGCCATAGCCGAGGATGCGGCCGAGCAGCGATTGGTCGACATCGACCGATTCGACCTTATCCATGTTCATCTCGGCAGTGTGGCGCTGGATGAAGCCGCGCTTATAGATCACCCGTGTCGTCGTCACCGCGATCTCGGTCGTGAAACTTTTCCACCGGGCATGAATCGCAAAAACAAGCGTGAGCAGTCCTAAGACGATGACGAGAGCGAGCGATGCCGCCCAGCGATATTGCGTGTCGCGGAAATGGATTGCGGCGGCGCCGGCAATCAAGGTGCAAATGAAGCAGAAGATCGCCTTTCCATAGATGATCCAGTGCAGGTGGCCATCGAAAACGACGCGTTCTCCCGGCTGCAGGATGTGTTTCAGATAGCTCACAACGGCACCTCGCGACAAACCCGCCGCACTCTTACCAGATTACATCCGGAAGCGGCAGGCCTGCTGGACCCGCCGACCTCCGCCGGCGGAAGGGTCTGGCAAAGTCGGAGCGGCCCCTGGGTTGTCCATCGAGGTGTGTGCGCAATGATTAAAAATTGCCATTCAAGCTATTGTTCCGCCGTAATCTTTTTGCAAAAATATGAGTCGCATGGATGGCTTGGCTTGACCGATCGCGGCGGCGAAGCTGCGGGCAATCCCGCTTGAGGAATCAAAAGATGGCTTTCGCACCCCGTCTCGTGGTGAAATGCCATCCACCCTCAACCAAGTGAGACCATGATGCAGGAAGCCCATACGACCTCGCTCGAAGCCGCCGTTTTGCGCTCGGCCGAGATGGCGCTCGATCGAATCGAGGCGGCGCGCAAAGCCATCGGCGAAGTCATCTTCGGGCAAGAGCAGGTCGTCGAGGAAGCGCTGGTCACTCTTCTGTCCGGCGGTCACGGCTTGCTGGTCGGCGTCCCAGGTCTTGCCAAGACCAAACTGGTCGAAGCCTTGGGCAAGGTGCTCGGCCTCAATACACGCCGGGTTCAGTTTACCCCGGATCTCATGCCGGCCGATATTCTCGGCTCCGAAGTCCTCGATGAAACGGCCGAACATCGCCGCAGCTTTCGCTTTGTCAAAGGGCCGATCTTCGCGCAATTGCTGATGGCCGACGAGATCAATCGCGCCAGCCCCCGCACCCAGTCCGCCCTCTTGCAGGCGATGCAGGAACATCACGTGTCGGTCGCCGGCGAACGTCACGACCTGCCGCATCCGTTCCACGTGCTCGCGACCCAGAACCCCCTCGAGCAGGAAGGCACCTATCCGTTGCCCGAAGCTCAGCTCGATCGCTTCCTCATGCAGATCGATGTCACCTATCCCGATCGCGCCGCCGAAAAGCGCATCCTCATCGAGACGACCGGCGATAAGGATGCCGAAGCCAAGCCGGCGATGACGGCCGACGATCTCATCGCCACCCAACGGCTCGTGCGGCGTCTGCCGGTGGGAGAGCAGGTCGTCGAGGCCATTCTCAATCTCGTCCGTTCGGCGCGTGCGGGGGAAGGCGATTTCGCCATCACCCAGCACATCGCCTGGGCGCCGGGGCCTCGCGCTGCGCAGGCCCTGATGCTCGCGACCCGCGCCAGGGCGCTGGTCGACGGCCGCCTCGCGCCCTCCCTCGACGACGTGGTCGCGCTTGCGGCGCCGGTGCTGAAACATCGCATGGCGCTCACCTTCGTCGCACGCGCCGAGGGGGAGACGGTGCCCGGCGTGATCGCGCGCCTGACCAAGCATCTGGCTCATTCATGAGCGATGTCCGGCTGCTCGATTCCTCGGAAAGGCAAGTCTCCTCCGCCACCGAAGGGGCCGCCCTCGATCTGGCCGCCCGGCTGCCGAGCCTCATCGTCGCCGCCAGAGAAATCGCGTCGAGCGTGATGCACGGCGTGCATGGCCGACGGGTGGCGGGTTCAGGCGAGACCTTTTGGCAATTCCGGCCCTTCGTCGCGGGTGAATCGACGGCCGGAATCGATTGGCGGCGTTCGGCGCGCGACGACCGCATCTATGTTCGCGAACGCGAATGGGAGGCGGCCCATACGGTCTGGGTCTGGATTGATCGATCTCCATCAATGGGTTTCGTCTCCAAGCTCGCGCTCCAATCGAAGCTCGACCGCGCTCTGGTGCTTGGCCTCGCCGCCGCCGATCTTCTGGTGAACGGCGGTGAAAGGGTCGGCCTCATGGGGCTGACACGGCCGATGGCGGCGCGCGGCATCATCGCCAGATTCGCCGAAGCCATGGTCGCCGAAGCGCGCGCGCCCGGCTTTGTGCCGGCGGAGCTTCCGGCAAGCATGACCTTGCCGCCGCGCACCCAGGCCATCCTGATTTCTGATTTTCTCAGCGACCCGGCCGATATCGCCGAGAAGATCGGCGTTCTTTCGGCCCGTGGGGCGCGCGGCCATCTCGTGATGATCGCAGATCCGGTCGAAGAGACCTTCCCCTTCGCCGGTCATACCGAATTCGTCGATGTCGATTCCGATGCACGCTTGCGGGTCGGGCAGGCGGAGACATTCCGAAGCGATTATATCTCGCGGCTGGCAGCGCATCGGGATGCCGTCATGACTGCTGCCCGGCGGCGCGGCTGGAGCTTTCTGCCGCATCGGACGGACCGGCCGGCATCGGAAGCCTTGCTCGCCTTGCGCATGCGGTTCGAAGCCGATCTTGACGGACAATTTGCGAGAGTCACCGGCTGATGTTCGGATTGCCGCTCGCCTTCACGATCCCAGCCGTGCTCGTCGCGCTCGCCGGCTTGCCGGTGCTTTACTACCTGTTGCGGATCACGCCGCCGCGGCCGCGCCGGGTGCCCTTCCCGCCGCTACGCCTCATTCTCGATCTGCGGCCGCGCGACGAGACGCCGGCGCATACGCCTTGGTGGCTGCTTGCCTTGCGCCTGGCGATCGCGGCAGCAATCATTCTCGCGATGGCCGGTCCCATCTTCAATCCGCTGCCGGCCGGGGAGAGCCGCGGCGGCCCCTTGCTCCTGGTGATCGACGACGGCTGGCCGGCGGCACCGACCTGGGATCTTCGTATGGCGGCGGCGACCGAGCGGATCGGGGAGGCGGCCCGGCGCGGCGAGGCCGTGGCGGTCATAGCAACATCGGATGCCGGCCGCGAGATCATCGCTTCCGATGCCACGCGCGCGCTCGAACGTTTGCGCGCCGTCAAACCCCTGCCTTTTATTCCGGATCGAGTGCCTCTGCTGACGCCCATCGCGAATTTCGTGGCGGCGCAGCCGAAATCAACGCTCGTCTGGATTGCCGACGGCGTGGAGCGCGGTCATGCACGGGAATTTGCCGAGAAGCTTGCCGCGCTGCTGCCGCACGCGGTGCTCGCCACCAACCCAGAGGCGGTACGTGCGCTTGCCGAACCGCAGAACGAAGGCGGCGGCCTCTATGTTCGGGTTCTGCGCAGCTCGACTCTGGGCCCGGCGCAAGGGATCGTCCGGGCGCTCGATCTCAAGGGCCTCGGCCTCGGCGAGGCGCGATTCGATTTCGCCGGGAGAGGCGCCAAGAGGGCAACCGAGACCAAAGCCAAATTCGATCTGCCGACGGATTTGCGCAACGAGATCGCGCGGCTCGAAATCCTCGACGAACATTCGGCTGGCGCGGTTTCGCTGCTGGACGAACGCTGGAAGCGCCGGCGGGTCGGCGTCGTCAGCGGCGAGACGGCGGATCTCTCTCTGCCTCTGCTCGCGCCGAACTATTATCTCGTCAAGGCGCTCTCTCCCTTCGCCGATGTCCGCGAGGCGCGGCCGGGAACGCCCGATCCGATCGCCACGCTCCTCGACGAACGCGTGAGCGTGCTGATCCTGGCCGATATCGGCAATCTTTCGGCGACCGACCACGAGCGGTTGAAGCAATTCGTGGAGGACGGCGGTATCCTGTTGCGCTTCGCCGGTACGCGGCTCGCGGCGGCGGACTCCGACGATCTCGTGCCGGTGCGGCTGCGGCGTGGCGGCCGCATTCTCGGCGGCGCGCTCTCATGGGAGAGCCCCAAGAAGCTTGCGCCCTTCGAACAGCAAAGCCCGTTTTTCGGCCTCGCGGTTCCCGACGAAGTGACGGTGCGGCGCCAGGTGCTCGCCGAACCCGACGCCGATCTGCCGGCCAAGACCTGGGCGCATCTCGTCGATGGCACGCCGCTCGTCACGGCGAGCCAGGACGGCAAAGGCATGATCGTTCTCTTCCATGTGACGGCCGATACGACCTGGTCCAATCTGCCCTTGTCCGGCCTGTTCGTCGATATGCTGCGCAAGATCGTCTCGCTTTCCGGTGAAACGGCGAAAGCCGACCAGGCGAAGGCGGGCCAAGCGCATGCGAAGGTGGAGAGCGTGCCGCCGACTCGAACGCTCGACGGGTTCGGCTTGCTCGGCCTGCCGCCACCGACCGCAAAACCCGTTCCCGCCAACTTCGAAGCTGCCGGCGACGCTGACCATCCGCCGGGTTTCTACGGGCCGCCTGACCAAATGCTCGCCGTCAATGCCTTCCGCGCCAACGATACCTTGGGCGCCGCGGATTATTCGGGCATGGGCTTCGTCAATGAAGCCTTGCGCCGGCCCGCGCCCGTCGATCTTCGACCGCCGCTGCTCGCCATCGCATTCCTGCTGTTCATCGCCGATGCGCTCGCTTCGCTTTGGCTTGCCGGCAGCCTGCCGCGTCGGCTGGGCCGCGTGGCCGCGGCGCTTGCCCTCATCGGTCTTGCTTTCAGCTTCTCGCCAGGCTCCTTGCGGGCCGATCCGAAGCCGGATCAGCCCCTCTCGCAAAGCGATCTCCAGTCGGTTTTGAACACTAGGCTCGCCTATGTGGTGAGCGGCGATCCTGAAGTCGATGACGAGAGCAAGAACGGCCTGACGAGCCTGTCGCAAGTGCTTGCGCAGCGCACCGCGCTCGTCCCCGCCGACCCAATCGGCGTCGATCCGGGGCGCGACGAACTTGCATTCTATCCGATGCTCTATTGGCCGATCGTCGCCGGCCGTCCGCAGCCGTCACCGGCCGCCATCGCCAAGATCGCGGCCTATATGAAACAAGGTGGGACGATCATTTTCGATACGCGCGATGCGCTCACGGCCCATTCCGGCGGTCCGCCGACGCCGGAGGCGCAATGGCTGCGGCAATTGCTCGACGGCGTCGATGTGCCCGAGCTCGAGCCCGTGCCGGCCGACCATGTCGTGACCAAGACCTTTTATCTCATCGACGGGTTCGTCGGCCGCTACGGGATCGGACAGACGTGGATCGAGGCTCTGCCGCCGCCCAATCCCGCCGACGGCGCGCGGCCGGCGCGCTCCGGCGACGGCGTCTCGCCGATCATCATCACCTCGAACGATCTCGCCGCCGGATGGGCGAGCGAGGCCGACGGCGAGAGCCTTTATCCGCTGGTGCCGGGCGGGGCGCGCCAGCACGAGCTCGCGTTGCGCGGCGGCGTCAACCTGGTGATGTACACGTTGACCGGCAATTATAAGACCGATCAGGTCCATGTCCGCGATCTCTTGGAGCGCTTGGCGCATTGAGGACAGTTTCCCGGAACGCCGGAGTGAGCTCTCCCTCTCCCCATTCGCTTACGCTCATGGGGAGAGGGGAGCCCGCAAAGCCCTCACGGCTCTTTGTTCGGCTTCCACTCGGCCGCGAGCCGCTGCGCTTGCTTGATCTGCTCCGGCGTCATTCTGTCCGCCATGATGTCGCGATTCTTGGCGGCATTGTCGCGGTAGTCGGCGTTCGTGGAACCCGACGCCGCCAGATTGAACCACTTGTAGGCCTGCACATAGTCCTGCGGCGCGCCTTGCCCGTTGGCATAGAGGAACCCGAGGTTTGTCTGGGCAAAGGAATCGCCTTGCTCGGCCGCCTTGCGGTACCAGGCCGCCGCTTGCGCATAGTCCTGCGGCACGCCTTGCCCTTTCGCATAGAGGAGCCCTAGGCTGCTCTCGGCAAAGGAATCGCCGCGTTCCGCGGCCTTGCGGTACCACTTCGCAGCTTCGGCGTAATCCTGCTGCACACCCTCGCCTTTGGCGTAGAGGAGCCCGAGGTTGCTCTGCGCGGCAACGTCGCCTTGCTCGGCCGCCTTGCGATACCATTTCGCCGCTTCGGCATCGTCCCGCGGCACGCCTTGCCCCTTGGCGTACATCAGCGCGAGATTGCTCTGCGCGGCAACATCGCCCTGGTCCGCGGCTTTGCGATACCACTTGGCGGCTTCGGCATCGTCCCGCGGTACGCCTTGGCCCTTGGCGTACATCGGCGCAAGATTGCTCTGCGCAGCGACATCGCCCTGGTCCGCAGCTTTGCGATACCATTTGGCGGCTTCGGCGTAATCCTGCGCTACGCCTTGGCCCTTGGCGTACAGCAGCCCGAGGTTGGTCTGCGCGGCCACGTCGCCCTGTTCAGCAGCTTTTCGATACCATTTGGCCGCTTCGGTTGTGTCCTGTGACAGGCCCTCACCTTTGGCATAGAGGAGGGCAAGGTTGCTCTCTGCGGCCACATCGCCTTTGTCTGCCGCCTTGCGGTACCATGCTGCCGCCTGCGCATAATCTTGCGGCACGCCCTCACCTTTGGCGTAGAGCAGCGCGAGACTGCTCTCTGCGGCCACATCGCCTTTGTCTGCTGCCCTACGATACCATGCCGCCGCTTGCGCATAATCTTGCGGCACGCCCTCACCTTTGGCGTAGAGCAGCGCGAGATTGCTCTGCGCGCCGACATCGCCTTGCTCTGCGGCCTTGCGAAACCATGCCGCCGCTTGCGCGTAATCCTGCGGCAGGCCTTGGCCTTTCATGGTGAGAAACGCGAGATTGCTCTCTGCGCCGACATCGCCTTGCTCGGCCGCCTTGCGATACCAAGCCGCCGCTTGCGCAGTGTCCTGCGTCACGCCCTTGCCTGTTGCATAGAGAAACGCGAGATTGCTCTCTGCCGCAACATCGCCTTGCTCGGCGGCCTTGCGATACCAGGCCGCCGCTTGCGTGTAGTCTTGCGGCACGCCTTTGCCTGTTGCATAGAGAAACGCGAGGTTGCTCTCCGCGGCGACATCGCCTTGCTCGGCCGCCTTGCGATCCCAGGCCGCCGCTTGCGCATAGTCCTGCGCCACGCCCTGGCCTTTGGCGTAGAGCAGACCCAGTGTGCTCTCGGCATAGGGGTTGCCTTGCTCGGCCGCCTTGCGATACCAGGCCGCCGCTTGCGCAGAGTCCTGCGCTACGCCTTGTCCCTTGGCGTAAAGCGAGGCGAGATTGATTTGCGCCGCAAGATCGCCTTGCTCCGCTGCCTTGCGATACCAAGCGGCAGCCTGGGCATAATCTTGCGGGACGCCTTGCCCCTTCGCATAGAGAAGCGCCAGGCTGCTTTCGGCAAAGGAATCGCCGCGTTCCGCCGCCTTCCGGTACCAGTTCGCCGCTTCCGCGTAATCCTGCGCCACGCCTTCGCCTTTGGCGTAGAGGAGGCCAAGGTTGCTCTGTGCCGCAACATCGCCTTGCTCGGCCGCCTTGCGGTACCAAGCCGCCGCCTCGGCATAATCCTGCCGCACGCCTTGTCCGCTGGCGAGGAGTTGGGCGAGACTGGCCTGCGCAAAAGAATTGCCTTGCTCGGCGGCCTTGCGATACCAGCCGGCTGCCTCGGCATAATCCTGCGGGATCCCTTCACCCTTCGCATACATGAGGCCGAGGTTGGCCTCGGCAAAGGCGTTGCCTTGCTCGGCCGCCTTGCGAAACCAGCCCGCCGCTTGCGCATAGTCCTGCGGCAGGCCTTGGCCCTTCGCGTACATGAGCCCGAGATCGGCTTGCGCATAGGCGTTGCCTTGCTCCGCCAAAGGGCGCAGCAGGATCAGCGCCGTCGCGTAATCTCCATGCGCGTAAGCGGCCGCGCCCTCCTGAAGCGGCTCGGCGGCAAGCGGCGCAGCAAGGCTCAACGACAGGGCAAGAGTCACAAGCCCGGCCTTGATGCATTCTCTCATGCTCACCTTCCTCCCGCTCATCTTTTACTCTGGCGCCGGACCAGTGGGTTCCTTGATTTCCGCCGCCGCGCGCGGCGCCTTGCGCCGCAGACGACGTCCATGCGCCAATTGTGCGGCGAAAGAACCCGACATTCGCGGTGGCGGCAAGCATTTTTGACGAAGGCAGTTCTGCGGAATTCGCGCAAGCCGGATCGGCAAGGCCAATGTTGCAGGCAGCGGCGCGGTACGAACATGTGAACGCGGCAGCGAAAATGTCGCGCCAAGGCCGCGTTTCGCTCGTTCGCCTTTTGCACGCAAGGAAGACGCCATCTCCCAGTTTGACGGGGTCGCGGGGGATCACTTTGCCTGCAAAGCTTCGGCGAGTTCGCGAAATGCGTCCTTGCTCGGCGGCGAATCCGGAGATTGCACCAGCGCGTCGTAAAGTTTCGGCACCAGCGCAACGATCTGGTCGAGATCGCTATCCTGGCCCTGCTGGTAGCCGCCCATGAGGCGCAGGTCGCGGGTATCTTCATAGCGAGCGACCATCGCTTTCAGTTTGATGACGAGCACCTGCTGTTCTTTCGACCAGACGTTCTGGGCAAGCCGTGAAATCGACGAGAGGACATTGACGGCGGGAAACCGGCCCTGATCGGCGATGGCGCGGTCGAGCACGATATGGCCGTCGAGCGTTCCGCGGATATTGTCGGCCACCGGATCGTTGTGGTCGTCGCCGTCCACGAGAACCGAGAAAATGCCGGTGATGGACCCCTGTCCTTCGGCGCCGGGACCGGCGCGTTCGAGCAGTTTCGGCAGATCGCTGAACACGCTCGGCGCGTAGCCGCGGGCAACGGCAGGCTCGCCGGCCGCGAGCGCGATGTCGCGCGCCGCATGCGCGAATCTCGTCACCGAATCGATGATCAGCAGCACGTTCTCGCCAAGATCGCGGAAAAATTCCGCGATGGTCAACGCCGTCTTCGGCGCGAGCCGCCGCATCATCGGGCTCTCGTCGCCCGTCGAGACCACTGTGACCGCGAGCTTACGATTGGGCCCGAGCGAGTCGTCGAGAAATTCGCGCACCTCGCGGCCGCGTTGGCCGACGAGCGCGATCACCACGCAATCAAAGCCTCTCGATCCCGCCATCATGCCGAGAAGGGTCGACTTGCCGACCCCGGAGCCGGAGAAGACGCCGATCCGCTGGCGGCGCAGATCGGCATGAAGAGGTCGATCACCCGCACGCCCGTCTTCAACGGCTCTTTGACGCGGCTGCGATGCAAGGCCGAAGCTGGATTTTTCCTCCTTTCCGACCATCCTGCTCGCCGCACCAAGCGTTGTCCACCGATCGACAGCCTCGGCACCATAATTTCGAGGCCGATTTCTCGGTGGATTTTACCACCAATATCGCCGAATCTGATTTTCGGTATGTTATTCGGCGTGTGCAATTTTGGCTCTGACGCACTTTTGGTGCCGGGAGCTCGCTGGGCTGGTCACTCTGTGCCGGTCAGTCGAGCTATCGCTGAATCTTGGTGATGACCGGGGTCAGGCGGCAGCGGCTTGAGCTTGCGATTTGATGACCTCGATTCCCTCGCTGAACTTTACACAGGATGACTTTCGGCAACAGATTGAGGCCGCGCAGACGATACCAACTCTTCTCGGCGGCTTGCGCGAGCTTGTAGATCATGGCGAGAGCGGTCTTGTTGGAAAGACATCGCCTCGATCTGACCGTCCGATGCCGAACCGTCGCGAATGGGTCGGAAAACGTCCCTGGCTGAGACAGCT
>DATFNQ010000051.1:0-40833 GCA_035266305.1 Methylovirgula sp. | reverse complement strand
AAATCTGCGACCTGTTCGAGCCTGCCGAATGCAGAAACTACTTCGCTGCCGCCGGATATGGAGTCACTTGAGTGTCCGATGCTCTAGACAAACGCCCCGTTCGTCTCCGGTTCGTCCTTTCGACGCGATTTCCGATCAAAGAAGAGCGCCTGGCTGATCACGGCCTTTAAACTGTCGACCCCGAAGGGCTTGGTGATCAGAAAGGCCGGCTCCGGCGGCGTGCCCGTCAAGAACCGTTCCGGATAGGCCGTGATGAAGATGACCGGGACGGAGAAATTGCCGAGGATCTGATTGACGGCTTCAAGGCCCGAACTGCCGTCGGCGAGCTGAATGTCCGCCAGGATGAGGCCGGGTGTCATGCTCTCTGCCGCCGTCACGGCCTCCCCGTGGGTGCGGGCGATATTGACGACCCTATGCCCAAGTTCCTCGACGAGCATCTGGATATCGATCGCAATCAAAGGCTCGTCTTCAATGATCAGCACGTCGCTGCGAATCTGCTTGGAGATCTCCTTGCCGGCCCTGTCGATGAGCTCGGCCGCCTCTTCGGCCGTGCAATCCATCACCCGGGCGATCTCCGCCGTTTCGAACCGTTCGAGCGAGCTCAAGAGGAAGGCCACGCGGGGGCGCAGCGGGATGGCTTCGAGATTGCGCTGCGCCCCCTTTTCGTCCGGCGAGAACGACGGCTGGTCGACGTAGCCATTGACCGGCATCGATTCCCAGACTTTGAGGAACAGCCCATAGAGCGAGGCTCTGAGATCGGCGCTCTCCGAAAACACCTCCGGCTCGGCGACCACTGCCTCCAAAGTCGCCAGAACATAGGCGTCGCCCCCGGCCTGGGTTCCGGTCAGGGCCCGCGCGAATCGACGCAGATAAGGGATGTGGGAGGAAATCGCTTTCGAAATCGACATAGATCCCGGCTCCTCTGCCGCGCCAGCCCAACCCACGCCATAGCTTGCTTAATGCGTAAGCCGAAATTTGGTTCCCGGCCTGGAACTTTCGCGAGAAGATCGCGTTGTGGGTGGGGTGCTCCGCGGTTCATTGCTTGGAGAGCATAGAGCAAAACACCGGACAATCAAAACACCGACATAAAACCGATTGTAGGCTCCGATTCGAGGCTGCGTGACCCGCGGATCTGCCGCGGGAGGGCTGGATCCGCTGATGGGACACGATCAAGATGCACGCAAAGGCACACCAGTGACAAAACCGATCGATTTAAAAGCGAAAGATTTAAAGGCGAAAAGGGCGGGCCTGCCAAGTCACGGAAGAGTTGAGAAAGGCCAATGCGCGGACCTCAAGGAGGTCTCCGCGTCGAAAGAATTGCGTCGGTCGACTGCGGTCAGCACGCTCGCGGCGGCGCGGGTGCGCAAGACGGCACCAAAGCCGGAGATCGTCGAACAGATTGGGCTGCGATTGCGCGGCGTCTACAATGATGTGCTGATGCAACCGATCCCCGAGCGGTTCATCGATCTGCTGAGCCAACTCGAAGCCCGCATTCCGGCCGCTACGCACCAGGGGGCCCGCAGCACTGCTTCGAAGAAGGACGCAAAGTGACCGGGGCGCAGAAGGGCGAGATTCCGCATCCGGCGCATGCGAGTGCCCAAATCAAGGCGGATCTCATCGCCGTCATTCCGAACCTGCGCGCCTTCGCGGTGTCGCTCTGCGGCAATCCCGACCGCGCCGATGACCTCGTGCAAGAGACGCTTGTCAAGGCCTGGGGAAATCTCGATTCCTTCGTCGAGGGAACCAATCTGCCGGCCTGGCTCTTCACGATCCTGCGCAACTTTTATTATTCCGAATATCGCAAGCGGCGGCGCGAGGTCGCCGATTCCGATGGCGCCATAGCAACCAGGCTCGCGACCGCGCCGGCGCAGAACGGGCACATGGACCTGCTCGATTTGCACGGCGCGCTGCAGCAACTGCCGAACGATCAGCGCGAGGCTCTGATTCTCATCGGCGCGTCGGGCCTCTCCTACGAAGAGGCCGCAACCATTTGCGGCTGTGCCATCGGCACGATGAAAAGCCGCGTCAACCGCGCCCGCAACCGCCTGGCCGAGATTCTGTCGATCCATTCGAGCAGCGAGTTCGGGCACGACGGCGATTGGCAGCTCGGCGACCCGATCTCAATCGGCCAGCGCTATTCGAAAACCGGCAGCGATTAGAATCACGGCCCACTGCGCTTGTCAGCCGCGGCAAAAGGCTTCAGCGCAATTCCCGCCTCGGTGAGACGCCGGCGTACGGCCCGTGCGATGACCACTGCATTCGGCGTGTCGCCGTGTACGCAGATGGAATCGATCCCGATCGGAATGCGCTTGCCGGAGGCGGCGATCACGGCTCCCTCACGAGCCATGGCAAGAACGCGGCCGGCGATCGTCTCAGGCTCTCGCAGGACAGCGCCTTGCTGTGATCTCGGAAGCAGAAGCGCGTCGTCCGAATAGCTCCGGTCGGCGTAGATCTCGCGGGCGATGACGAGGCCTTCGGCCTCTCCCGCGCCCTCGAGTTTCGTCCCGGCGACGGCGAGAAAAATGAGCTGAGGATCGACCGCCTTCGTCGCGCGGGCGATGGCGCGAGCGACGCCCTCATCCTCCGTCGCGATATTGCTCAAGGCGCCATGCGGCTTGACATGGGTCAGTCTATGCCCGGCATAGGCGGCGAGCGCCTGCGCCGCGCCGATCTGATAGGCGACGAGCCGCTCGATCTCCGCCGCCGAGAACGGCAGGCGGCGGCGGCCGAAGCCCCAGAGATCCGGAAAGCCGGGATGCGCGCCGACGGCGACCCCCTTTTTCTTCGCCATGCGAAAGGTGTTGGCCATGACCTCCGGGTCGCCGCCGTGAAAGCCGCAGGCGACATTGGCCGTCGTGACGAGATCGAGCATGGCCGCATCATCGCCCATGACATAGACGCCGAAGCTTTCGCCGCAGTCGCAATTGAGATCGATGCTTGGCATGGATTGAAGGCCGCCGGCAGGATCGGCCATGATACACGTGCCTTCCTTGCGGCACAAGCAGGACTCGAACCGCGGAACAAGCCTATTTCGGACCGCCCGCGATCTCCTTGCGCCGGCGGTCAATCAGCATGTTGGCGATCTTCATCCGGGAGGTCGCTTGCGCGCACAAGCCATGATGAAAGAGATCGGGATGATTGCGCAACGCGAAGGCGCGGCGGATTCGCTTCAGGTCGGCGGCAGTTGCAGCGCTATCAAGCTCGAGTTCGACGGCGACCCGCTCTTCTTCGCTCATCGGCGCCGTGGGCGGCGCTTCGACCGCCGCCTCGCGATAGGCCTTGCCGCCGGATGTCGGATCCGGGGAAGATTCGATGGCCGAGAAAAGTTGAAACAGCCAATCCCGATTGGCTGAAGCGATGGCGGCGGCAGGCTGCTCAGCCACGCAATCGAGCGGAAGGTCATCGAGGATCTCGATAAATGACAAGGGCCGGATCGGCTGCACGTGAATCAATTTGAACTCCCCGCAGGCGGCTACGCTGATTGAAACGCCGATGCGCTTAAGAAGTTCTTAACCCTTCCGCCGCCTCGCCCGAAGCCCCATCGCCGCCAGATCGGGGGCGAACAGAGGCTCTCGTAACCCTCCTTAAAAGTTTTTTGGTCAAGAGAAGACTCACACACTGCCATCGCAGGGCCCGCGCGAAAGGAAATAGGTGACGAGCATCGTCTGCGCGGCCGAGAGCGCCAAAACAGCCGAACACGGCGAAGTCCGCAGCCGCATTCCCGTGTGGCTGCTGATCGGGCTTGCCTTGGCGCTGGGCTGCGCATTGTCGTTCGCCGGCGCGCGCACCGTCTGGCAGCACGGCACGTTCTTCGATTCCGATGATGCCATGCAGCTCGTCCAGGTGCGCGAGCTGCTTGCCGGCCAGAATTGGTTCGACATGACGATCGGGCGGCTCGATCCGCCGCATGGCGTGTTCATGCATTGGTCGCGGGTCGTCGACTTGCCGCTCGCGCTGATGATCAAGATCTTCGCGAGCTTTCTGCCGGTCGAAACCGCCGAGCGCCTCACGCGACTGCTCTTCCCGCTCATGCTCCAGGGCCTGCTTTACGGCGCCATCGCCTGGCTCGCGCGCGTCCTGATTGGGGCGCAGGCGATCCTGCCGGCGATCGTGCTCACCCTTTTGAGCGGCATGGTTTTCGGCGAATTCCAACCCGGCCGTATCGATCATTCTGCGCCGCAGATCGTCCTCCTCATGTTCATGCTGGCGAGCCTCGTTGAGGCCGTCGAACCGGCGCATGCGCGACGCGCCGCGATCGCTGGTGCGCTTGCCGCGCTCTCTGCCGCGATCAGTATCGAGAACCTGCCGTTCATCATCGCTCTCGCAGGCCTGTTCGTCGCGTTCTGGGTCGGGCGCGGCGCGGCGATGCAGAAGGCGCTCGCAAGCTTCGGCATCGGGCTCGGCCTGGCTCTGCCCGCAACTTTCCTTGCGACGATCGGCAAGGCACATTGGTCGGATGCCGGCTGCGACGCCTATTCGCTCGCCTATCTCGTACCCGGCCTCGCCGGCGCAGGAGCCATGATCGCGCTCGCCGCCGCCTCGCCTCGGTTGGAAAGCAAATTCCGCCGGCTCGCCGCCGCGAGCCTCGCTGCGGCCGCCGTGATCGCAGCCGCGGTGTTCACGAAGCCGATCTGTTTCTATGATCCGTACACTGGCATCGATCCTCTTGTGCGCGAGATCTGGCTCAGGAACGTCGAAGAAGCGATGCCGCTCAGCCGCCTCTTCCACCGAGAGCCATTTACGGCCACGATCTTCATTCTGCCGATCGCGCTCGGCTTTGTCGGGGCAATCGCCGCGGTTTTCCGAGAGAAGAACCTGGCGCAGCTGCGTTGGCTCATCGTCGCAGCGATGTGCGCGCTTGCCATTGCGCTGTCATGCTGGATGATCAGAGTGATCGGCTTCGCCAGCCCGATCGCGCTGCTCGGCGCAGCCTGGTGCATCGTTCGGCTGCACGAGGTCCTGAGCGGAACGAAATGGCGCGAGGCGGCGATGCTCGCATTCGTCCTTGTCTTGCCGTTTTCGCCGATCGGCTGGGCACTCGTCCTCCCTGCAGACTCGGATGCGGCGAAGGAAAAGGAGCGCGCCGCCTGTCTTGCCTCGGCCGCCTTCGCGCCGCTTGCAGCACTGCCGCCCGGTATTGTCCTCGCGCCGATCGACGCTGGTTCGCACATGCTCGCCTTGACGCCGCATAGCGTGCTCGCCGCACCTTATCATCGCGACAATCACGGCAATCGGGCGGCACTCGATGCGTTCCTTTCCGATCCGGAAACCGCCCGCCAGATCCTGCGCGCCAATCACGTCACCTATGTCATGACATGTCCCGGCCTGAAGGAAACCGACGCGCTCGCGAGGCGCGCACCACACGGTCTTGCCGCAGCGCTGATGGCCGGCACGACGCCGGATTGGTTACAGCCGCTGGCGCGCAACATTCCCTATCAAGTCTTCGTGATGAAGCCGTGATCGCCGAAGGGATTCGGCTCCGCGCCGCGAAGATTGCCAAAGCTTAATTTGAAGGGGGTCGCAACGCAGCCTACGCCTTGTTGCGTTGATGCAGTCCCAGGGAGATGAAAGATGACATTGCGCTTGCCTCTCGCCTTTGCCGTTGCGGGGCTCCTCGGCGTCGGTACACTCGGCATGGCCCTCACGGCCAACGCAGATCAAGACACGGACAAGAGCGCCGCCGCAGAACAGGCACAGCCGCGTTTCGTGCCGTCGCCGGCGGACCGCGCCGCCTTTCTCGATGCCCGTATCGCCGCGCTCCACGCCGGTCTCGAGCTTACGCCCGATCAAGACAAGCTTTGGCCCGCCGTCGACTCGGCGTTCCGCGATCTCCACAAGACCATCGCTGACCAGCGCGAGAAGGCCAAGAACGAGCCGCGTCCCGCCGATCCAGTGGCTCGGCTGCAGCGCATGAGCGAAAATCAGATTGCGCGGGGCGAAGCCTTGAAGAAGTTGGCCGATGCGGCGGCGCCCCTCTACGCCGCATTGACGGATGACCAGAAGAATCGGCTGCCGATTCTGCTGCGTGCCACGCATATGGGTTTTGGGCACCACAGGCACTTCGCGATGAATGAAGGCTGGCGGGGTCACGAAGGCGGCTGGCGTGGGCAGGACGGGCGCGGCGACTTCGGCAGGGGCGGCGACGAAGACGGCCGCGGCGACCGTGGCGAGGGTGGCGACCGCGGCGACTGGGATCAGCGCTGAGGCGAACCCTGAAGAAACGGAGCTGATTGAACAGAGATCTTGGCTCGTCCGCTCAGCGTCGAGCCAAGAGATCGCGAATTTCTTCGAGCAGAACCTCCTGGCGCGGCGGCGGCGCGGCGGCTTTTTCTTCCTGCTGCTCGTGGAGGACCTTGCCGCGCAGCATCATGATGCCGCGCACCACGAGAAAGAGCACGAAGGCGACGATCAGAAAATTGAGCACGATCGTCAAGAAACTGCCCCAGGCGAGCACGGCGCCCTGTTTGCGCGCTTCGGCCAGTACCGGCGCCGTGACGGCCTTGGACAAGGGCAGAAAGTAATTTGAGAAATCGAGCCCGCCGGTCACCGCGCCGATGACCGGCATGATGATGTCGTTGACGAGCGAATCGACGATCTTGCCGAAGGCGACGCCGATAATCACGGCGACGGCGAGATCGACGACATTACCCCTCATCGCAAAATCGCGAAACTCTTTCAGCATAGCGCACCCCCCAGCATTGGATTGCAGTCCTTTTCGGCCGCAGTCACGTCCCTCTTACCAGAACCGATGGAAATGGTGGAGCGGCCCCGGCCCGCGGCCCACATCAAGTTCGTCCGCCGCGGCGAGCGCGTCGCTGACATAGGCTTTCGCCGCTTCGATCGCTTCGATCATGTCCGAGCCATGCGCGAGATGGGCGGCAATCGCAGCAGAAAGCGTGCAACCGGTTCCGTGCGTATTGCGCGTCGCGATGCGCGGCGAGGAAAAGGTCCGATGCGACGTTCCATCGAAGAGAATATCGTCGGCCGTAGCGCCTCGCATGTCGCCGCCCGTGACAAGCACGGATCTGAACCCGCGCCGGTGCAATTGCTCGGCGAGCTTGTGCATGCCGACAGTCGTCGTCGGCACCGGCGCCTCGGCAAGGCAGGCTGCCTCCGCCAGATTGGGGGTCACCAGAGTGACCAGCGGCGCGAGCAGATCCACCACGGCACGAGCCACATCCCCGCTGGCGAGTGGATCGCCGCTCGAGGCCGCGAGCACCGGATCGAGCACCACGGGCCTCGGGCGATGTTCGGCAAGCCTTTTCGCGACCGTTTTGACGATGGCCGGGGCGGCGAGCATGCCGATCTTCACCGCCGCAATGTCACTATCCGCGAAGAGCGCATCGATTTGCGCGGCGACGAATTCGCTCGGCACGACATGGATCCCAGTTACGCCTTGCGTATTCTGCGCGGTCAAAGCGGTGACGACCGCAAGGCCATGGCAGCGCAAGGCGGCGAAGGTCTTGATGTCGGCCAGGACGCCGGCGCCGCCGGCCGGATCGAATCCGGCGATCGACAGAACGTTGGGCACCATTCGCGCTAGGCTTTTACGAGAGGTTCGGCGGTGTCCGGCTTGGACCGCCGGCCAAACAATTTGTGCCGATGCCGGATCGGCAGACCGATCAAATGGACGATGCCGCCGCCCACGATGAAGCCGATGACGCCGGCAATGAATCCTTCCGCCGACGTTGGAATTGCCGGCTGGAAGGTCTCATAGGTCCGTTCGGCAATATAGGGATCGAAGGTTCTGACAAGCGTCGTCCACTTGCTGGCGATGTTCGGATCATTGAAGGCCGCCGCGGCACGGCGCAGTTTCGCAAGCCGCGCTATGATGCGGTGCATCTCGTCGCCCCGGCCCTGCACGAGCGGATCGGGGTTCGCCTCCAGGCGAGCGATCGCCGCCTCCGGGGCAAGGTTCTGGGCCGTCGCCTGCGTATCGAATTGCGCAACGATTGCGGTTAGTTCATCGATCGCGCCGCCGAGGCGCTGGCGATATTGCTGCCAGAACTCCGGCATCTGGGTTGATGCGACGCCAAACAGAAGGGCGAAGAAAATGGCGATGCGGCCGATGATCATCAGACCTCCCTGGTGCTTCGATCGCCGATCGGAAGCTTCGGCGCTTCGAGACTTCTCGGTGCTAATATAGTTCATCCGGAGGGTCGCGGCTGCCCTCTTTGCGCGCGCCTGTACCAAAATGTTGGGCCGGCAAGATCGCAAATGCCGGTCACGGCATGGCAAGGATGCCGGCATTGCCTTCGCTCGTGCCGAACAAGAGGCGCTGCCCGTCGTCGTCCCAGGTGAGCGCCGAGATCGGATCATGCGCATCGGTCCGCGGCTGGCGCACGGGGATTTCGGCTCCATCGGCGAGCCGGCAAAGGAGAACCCATCCGTCCTCATAGCCGATCGCGATCACCAGCGCCTTCGGATGAAAAGCCACGCGCGAAACTTTCGCCCGCCGGACCCCGCATTCGCGCGGCGCCTTTTTCATCGGTCCGTCCTTGTCCTTGAAAGGCCAGACGATGCAGGCCTCGGCCCCCGAAGTCGCAAGCCAGTGACCGTCGCTCGACCATGAACAGGAGCGGGTCTTGGCGGGGTAGCCGCTCAGCCGCATGTCCTCCTTGTCGGCGATCCGCCAACCATGCAGCGCATTTTCCTGCATCGAGGTGATGAGGAAGCGCCCGTCCGGCGAAAACCAAACATCGAGATGCGCGCCTTTCCAGACAAAGACGTCGGGCGCCGCCGCGGTGTTGGGAAACCAGAGCGTCGCGCCATTATAATGCGCGATCGCGAGTCGATAGCCTTTCGGCGCATAGGCGAGCCCGCGCACCGAGGAGGGCGCGGTGAACAGTTTCACCTTCCCCTGCGGATCGCGGGCGCTGACCTGCCGCCCGCTCGACCATGCGATGGAGGAATCGCCGCGCCCGATGAGCGCGTCGATCCATTTGCCATCTCCTTGGAAAATTTCCTCGGTCGATCCGTCGGCGCGCATGGCCATGATCCGGCCGTCATCCCCGCCGGTGACCAATCTTTTGCCGGCCCGCGCCGCCACGAGGATTGCCCCGTCCGCATGGAGCGCGACACGCTTCTCGCCGTCCGCATCGATGCGCAGCGCGGTTCCGTCGCCAAGCGCGAGAACCGGAACGCCGCCCAGAAACGTGGCCGCCGTGACATGCGCGCCGACAACAATCGGGGTGACGTTTTCGACGAGGGAGGTTTGTGCCATGTCAAGCTTAGAGGGCGAAGAATCTAACTGCGAGGGATACAGCGCGACCCCTCTCCCTGTGGGAGAGGGTGGCTTGCCATAGGGCGCGCTCCGCGCGCCCGTCATTAATAACACACGCCCTGCGCGCAGCGCAGGGCTATGGCAAGCCGGGTGAGGGGCTACGATGCCGCAATTCGACAGCGATTGTAACCCCTCATCCAGCCGGTTCCGCCGGCTACCTTCTCCCGTAGGGAGAAGGTGCGCGCTCACGCGGCGCAGGCCAAAAAACCCCGCCTGATCTCATCCTCCTTCAGGTTGCGGCCGATGAAGACGACGCGGCTCATGCGCGGCTCGGCAGGATTCCAGTCGCGTTGCAGATCGCCTTCGAGGATCATATGGACGCCCTGGAAGACGAAGCGCTTCGGCTCGTCCTTGAAGGCGACGATCCCCTTCACACGCAGGATCGACGGCCCTTCCTTCTGCACGTAGTCATTGAGCCAGGGCAGGAATTTTTCCGGGTCGACATCGCCTTCGATCGATAAGCCGACGGATTGCATGTCCTCGTCATGATAATGTTTGAGACCACGCGCATGTTCGCCGTCATGATGATTGTGCTCGTGGTGCTCATCATGCTCGTGGTGATCGTGGTGATCGTGATGGTGGTCGTGATCGTCGGCCTCGAGAAATTCTGGCTCGATCTCCAGGATGCGGTCGAGATCGAAGGCGTTGCGGCCGAGCACGGCATCGAGCGGCACGCCGCAATTCACGGTCTTGTGGAGCTTGGCGTAGGGGTTGATGGCGCGGATCCGCGCCTCGATCTCGCGCAGTTCGTGGGCGTTGACGAGATCGGTCTTGTTGAGCAGAATCACATCCGCGAAAGCGATCTGATTTTTTGCCTCCGGCGCGTCCTTCAGACGCTGCGACAGCCATTTGGCGTCGGTCACGGTGACCACTGCGTCGAGCCGCGCCGCTTCCTCGACGTCGGCGTCGACGAAGAAAGTCTGTGCTACCGGC
The DNA here is from genome assembly GCA_035266305.1 of Methylovirgula sp. Classification (GTDB taxonomy): domain Bacteria; phylum Pseudomonadota; class Alphaproteobacteria; order Rhizobiales; family Beijerinckiaceae; genus Methylovirgula. Next base: position 30,617 of record DATFNQ010000051.1, on the reverse strand, counting down.
GCCGGATCGGCGAGGCCGGTGGTCTCGACGAGGATGGCGTCGAATTTGCCCTTGCGCTTCATCAGGCCTTCGATGATCCGAATGAGATCGCCGCGCACCGTGCAGCAGATGCAGCCGTTGTTCATCTCGAAGATTTCCTCGTCGGCGCCGACGACCAGATCATTGTCGATGCCGATTTCGCCGAACTCGTTGACGATGACGGCGAATTTCTTTCCGTGCGGCTCGCTCAAGATGCGGTTCAACAGCGTCGTCTTGCCGGCTCCGAGATAGCCGGTGAGCACGGTGACGGGAATTTTTTCGGCCATGCCAAACTCCGATCTCAGTGAAGAGGGCGCCTCGTATAGCAAACCGGCGCGCAGCATTTCGCTTGAGCCGACGAGGGCCGCCATTCCTATATTGTGTCGCATCATGGCAATATTAATGCCGCCGCGCGCTCACCCGAATGCTGCACTGGCTCAACGCGCGCCGATGAGATCATCCGCCGCGATACTTCCGCCAGCCCTCGGCGCGCAATCGGCAGGCGGGGCATTCGCCGCAGCCGTAGCCCCAGCGATGTCTTTGCCCGCGCTCGCCCAAATAGCAGGTATGCGTCTCTTCGATGATGAGGTCGATCAGCGCGGTGCCGCCGAGCCGTTCAGCAAGCTTCCAGGTCTCGGCCTTGTCGAGCCACATGAGCGGCGTGTCGAGGACGAAGTTTTTCTGCATGCCGAGATTCAGGGTGACCTGCATGGCTTTGACCGTGTCGTCGCGGCAATCGGGATAGCCGGAGAAATCCATCTCGCACATCCCGCCGACGATATGTCGCAAGCCGCGCCGATAGGCGAGTGCTGCGGCGAAGGTCAGGAACAGCAGGTTGCGGCCCGGCACGAACGTGTTCGGCAGGCCGTTGGCGTCGCACTGGATGGCGACGTCGCGCGTCATGGCGGTGGCGGAGATTTCGCCCAAGATACCGAGATCGAGGCGATGGTCCTCGCCGAGCCGCGCCGCCCAGGCGGGATTGAGCGCGGCGATCTTCGCCCGGATCTTGGCCCGCTGGTCGAGTTCGATCCTGTGCCGCTGGCGGTAATCGAAGCCGATCGTCTCGACATGGTCGAAACGGTCGAGAGCGAAGGCTAGGCAGGTGGTCGAATCCTGGCCGCCGGAAAAAAGAACGAGCGCGCTGGTCATTGGCCCGATCGGGATTGGCGCAGTTTCAGCCGCAACACATGGTGAAGCCGGAGCGCATTGCAATCACGCCTAAGTCGTTGTTTCGGCGTGTCCTCTGCTGGAGAGTCTGCATCTTTTCGCGATTCGGCGCTATTGCGGATTTGCCCCGCATGGTCCATCTTAGGCTCGGGAGGTTGGCGGTGGACGCACCACTCGCCAACCGGGTCAGGTCCGGAAGGAAGCAGCCCAGACGAGGCCGGGCGGGTCTCTGTCCAGCCTCCCACTCCCCATGCCAAAGAGCGCACCTCTATCACTGCATTGAGCCCGGTGTCACGCTGGAGCGCCGGCGGGAAAACGATTGCACCTGCGGGCGCGCGGCTGATGCCGATCCGTCGTTCTCAAGGCACAAGGAATCCTGTAAAGCACCAGCGCCTCTCGGCATGGACGAATTTCAATCCCCCAAAGGGGCCGAAGCGATGGACGCCGCACAATCCGCCATGCTGGCCTTGAGCCTAGATGACGCCGCGCCGGCCGCGCCCTATCGCGTGCTGGCGCGCAAATACAGGCCCGCAAGCTTCGAGGATCTCATCGGCCAGGAGCCGATGGTGAAAACGCTGTCGAACGCTTTCGACCTTGGGCGCATTCACCAAGCCTATATTCTCACGGGCGTCCGCGGCGTCGGAAAGACGACGACGGCGCGCATCCTGGCGCGCGCCTTCAATTACGAGCTGCCGGCGCACGGCGACAGGCCTGCGGTCGCTGAGCCGACAATCCACATGCCCGAGCTCGGCGTCCATTGCCAGGCCATCATCGATTCGCGCCATGTCGACGTGATCGAAATGGATGCCGCCTCCCACACCGGCATCGACGATGTGCGCGAGATCATCGAGAACGCCCGCTATCGCCCGGTCCTCGCGCGCACCAAGGTCTATATCATCGACGAAGTCCACATGCTCTCGAAACAGGCGTTCAACGGCCTGCTGAAGACCTTGGAGGAACCGCCCGATCACGTGAAGTTCATCTTCGCGACGACGGAAATCGAGAAGGTGCCGGTCACGGTGCGCTCGCGCTGCCAGAGATTCGATCTGCGGCGGATCGAGGCGGACCTGCTAGTCGCGCACCTCGCTTCGATCTGCGCCAAAGAGGCGGTCGCCATCGAGGCGGAGGCGCTCGCGCTGATCGCGCGCGCTTCCGAAGGTTCGGTGCGCGACGCGTTGAGCCTGCTCGATCAGGCCATTGCTCATGCGAAGGGCGACCTGCGCACGCAGATCAAGGCCGAGGATCTGCGCCTGATGCTCGGCCTCGCCGATCGCGCGCGGATCATCGATCTCTTCGAAGAGATCATGAGGGGCGACATCGCTGCTGGGCTCGCCTCGTTGAAGGCGCTCTATGATGCCGGCGCCGATCCCGGCCGGATTCTCGGCGAGCTCGCCGAATTCGTGCATTTCGTGACCCGCGTGAAGCTCGCGCCGGACAGCGCGAAGGACCCGTCCGTCACCGAGGAAGAGCGCCGGCGCGGCGGCGAATTTGCGCAGAAGCTTTCGCTCGCCGTTCTCACCCGCGCCTGGCAATTGCTGCTCAAGGGCTTGCAGGAGGTGCGGGATTCGCCGCGCCCGCTGGCTGGCGCCGACATGGTGCTCGTGCGTCTCGCCTATGCGGCGGATCTGCCGACGCCCGACGAGGCGCTGCGTCGGCTTGCCCAGCAGGGGCCGGCGACCGGCGCGCCCGCGCCTGCGCCGGCTCGCCCTGCTCCCGCAGGCGTGGGCGCGCGGGCCGCTCTTGGCGCAGGCTTCAATGCAAGCTCCGGCGCGGCGCCAGCCAGGGCGCCGATCGCGCCGACGGAGGCGCACGAGCAGCAGCTCCGCTTGGCCCGCTTCGAGGATGTGGTTGCGCTGGCGGCCGAGCGTCGCGACATTCAGCTGAAAATCGCGCTTGAGCGCGACATTCGGCTGGTTCGTTTCGAGGAAGGCTCGATCGAATTCGCGCTGTCGCCCGGCGCCTCGCCGCAAATTGCGCAGCAGCTCACGCGCCGACTGCAGGAATGGACCGGTCGCCGCTGGATCGTGGCGGTCTCGACAGAAGTCGGCACGCCGAGCTTGAGCGAACAGGCCGAGGCCGCCGCCGCGGCCGCCTTGGTCGGCGTGCGGGCGGATCCGCTCGTGCAACGCGCCCTGGCGCTGTTTCCAGGGGCCGAAATCGTTGCCGTCCGCGGCGCCGAGCCAGCAACGGACGCCGCCGAGAGCGTGGCCGGCGAGGACATCGCCTATCCGGATTCGGCCTTCACCGAAGATGATCTATAATCGAAGGAGCGGCGTTGGCCGACGCGCCAGGGGTCTTTTACGCGAGAGGAGCCTCCATGCCCGACATGATGAGCTTGATGAAACAGGCGCAGGCCGTGCAAGCGAAAATGCAGGAAGTGCAAGCCGAGATGGAGCGTCTCGAAGTCGAAGGCCAATCCGGCGGCGGCCTGGTCCGCGTGACGCTCACCGCCAAAGGCCAGATGAAGGCGCTGGCGATCGACGGTTCGCTGCTGAAGCCGGACGACAAGGAAATGGTTGAGGACTTGATCGTCGCCGCGCATGAGGATGCCCGCAAAAAGGCCGAGCGGCTGATGCAAGAAAAGATGAAGGCTGTTACCGCGGGTCTGCCGCTGCCGCCGGGCATGAAGCTTTTCTGATGGTTGAACGCATCGCCGGCCCCGAAATCGAGCGGCTGATCCAATTGCTGGCGCGTCTGCCGGGCCTCGGGCCGCGTTCGGCGCGTCGCGCCGCTCTTTACCTGATCCGCAAGCGCGAAGACCTATTGGGACCGCTCGCCGATGCCTTGGCGACGGCCCGCGAGCGCGTCGTCGCCTGCTCGGTCTGCGGCAATGTCGACAGCTGCGATCCTTGCACCGTCTGCCGCGATGAACGACGTGATCGCAAGCTGCTCGTCGTGGTCGAAACCGTGGCCGATCTCTGGGCGCTCGAACGCGCCGGCGCCTTGTCGGCGCGCTATCATGTGCTCGGCGGCTGCTTGTCGCCGCTCGACGGCATCGGGCCGAAGGAGCTCAACCTGGCCGGCCTTGTCGAAAGGGTCGCGGGCGACGGCGTCGAGGAAGTGGTGCTCGCCGTCAACGCGACGGTCGATGGCCAGACGACCGCCCATTATGTGACCGATCTCCTGGCGAATCTGCCGGTCCGCATCACCCGCCTCGCGCATGGCGTGCCGGTCGGCGGCGAGCTCGATTACCTCGATGAGGGAACGCTCGTGGCCGCGATCCGCAGCCGCACGGATTTCTAAAGCGCAGCGCAGCCACGACGGCGATGTTGAGTTCTTCTCATCGAGGCGAGGCTTTGAGCATGGCAATGAATTCCGCCGACCGAGCGGTGCCGATCAGCGATGTGACCGACCGGGTCGGCGACGCATTGAGCGACTTGTGCCGATCGTGCGAGCGCCTGCAGGGCCTGATCGCGCCGCTGATCCTCGAGGCGGCGGGACGCCACCCGTCGCATTTGAAGGAGTTGCAGGAATTCGACCATATCTGCCAAAAGCTCGGCAATCTCGCCGATTTCGTCGCCGCGCTCGCCTTGGTTCTGCCGGATGATTGGCGGCTCGATCCAAGCGTGGCCTCGCGGGTCGTGACGATGTCCGATCTTTCGTCGCACCTTGGCTTCGCCGGTGAAGCCGAGGCCGCGCGCGACCATGCGCCGGGCGATTTCGAGCTGTTCTGAGAAGAGCTAACCCTCTCCCTGTGGGAGAGCGTGGCTTGCGGAGCAAGCCGGCCGTCATTGCGAGCGAAGTGCGCGTTCCTTCTCCCCTTGCGGGAGAAGGTGCCCCGCGAAGCGGGGCGGATGAGGGGTTGCGCGACCCCTCACCCGGTCGGCTCCGCCGACCACCCTCTCCCGCAGGGGGAAAGGGTTCGCACATCTGGATTGCTTCGTCGCTTCGCTCCTCGCAATGACGCCGAAGCTATCGCGCCGCCGATATCAGATCGCCGGATTGAGCGGCCAATCCTTGCTGAATTTCTTGCCAGTCGTGTCGCTTGCATCGACACGCATGACGTTGGCGCCGTTCGAGAGATAATCGAAGCGGAAATTCGGATCTTCGGAAATCGAAATGCCGCCGGTGAGCGCGAACAGCAGGTCGTCGCCTTGCGTGACCTTCAAGGAATCGACATAGCGCGCGGGAATATAGAGATGCGTCGTCTGATCCAGCTGCATCCCCGAATTGTTGGGATGCTTGATCATGACGACCGCTTCCTTGCGCTGCGGATTGTCGCTCACATATTGGGGCGCCAACTGCCGCACTTTTATGGTGCCGATCTCAGGATCGTTCGGGTCGAGGTTCGTGGCGCTCGGGGCCGAACAGCCGCCCGCCGCCGCGACATAGGATTCGGAGACGTAGAGCTTGCCGTCAGCCGTCTCCGCCACCGCATGGATCTTCGTATTTTGGTTGACGCGGACGCGGGTTTCGAAGGTCGTCACGCCGGCTTTCGGACCGAATTCGATGACGGCGGCGACGGGCGCGGGATTATTGTCGATGACGAGCGTGACCTTCGTGATCCGCTGCGCATCGTCCGCCGGCGACGCTTTCTTAGCCGATTCCATATGCAGCGTGATCGGCACGAGCGCCGCATCCTCGGCGCTGAGCGGCGTGCCAAGCTTGATGATCATGCCGTCTTGCGCCATCGTCCGGTTCGGGAAGAGCGTATCGGCGAGCCCCGGCCAAAGGTCCAGCGGCGCGGCGGCGGGCACCGCCGGGGCCGAGGCGGCCAAGGCTGAGCCGATGGCGATCGCCGCCAAAGCCAAAATTCGCAAAGCGCGCATCCCGCTCTCCTTCGCTTAGGCTACTAGTATAAATCCGAGATGCTTCTGGTGGAAGCTTTTCTCTGCGAGTAGTCTCTCATTTCGAATTTCCGCTCATGCCCCAGAGCGGGCCTCGAAAGTCTCCTGCGTTCTCTTCTATTAAAGGGACGGACGCGTTATTCCCTTGCGCCGATGTGCGGGCGCTCGTTGGCGTCACATCTTTCCATTTGCCGCGCATTGCAGCGTAAAGCGAACCCTCGCTGGCGCGAGCTGCCTCAGCGCGCTAACATCGCTCAGGTTCGCCTAGACGGATCTATGACTGATCCGGCGTTCCTCATTTTTGCGGACGTGAGAGCGGCGCGATAGCGTTGGGGCAATTTGTGCATGTTGGGACCACAAGCGCTCGGGTTGGCTGCATTCTTCTCTGCTCAGCCCTGTTTGGTGCCTTGCCTCGCGGCGAACCCATCGCCACCGCTCAGAACGCGCCGCCCCAGGCAGGCAGCCGAGGCGAAGAAAGCGCCTTCCGCACTTTTCTCGAAACTTTATGGCCGCAGGCGTCGGCGCGCGGCGTCAGTCGCGCTACGTTCGACCAAGCCTTTGCGGGCCTCACCGAAGATCTCTCGGCGCCGGCCGCCGTCGGCAAGCAGCCGGAATTCGAGCGGTTACTCTCGGCCTATTTCACTGAGGCGGTTTCACCTACGCGCATCGCCCGCGGCCAAGCGTTCGCGCAACGCTATCGCAGAGAGCTTGCCGAAATCGAACACCGCTACGGGGTCCCCCGCGCGATCCTGCTCGCAGCCTGGGGGATGGAAAGCGATTTCGGCCGCATGCGCGGCGACAAGGATGTCATCCGCTCGCTTGCGACTCTCGCCTTTCGCCGAAAAGAGCGCGATCTCTTCGTCGAAGAACTTCTGAATGCGCTCGTCATTCTGCAGAAGGACGCCATCCCGCGCAACAAGATGAAAGGATCCTGGGCAGGTGCCATGGGCGATCCGCAATTCTTGCCTTCGGCTTTTCTCAAATATGCGGTGCGCTATAGCGGCGATGGTTTTGCCGATATCTGGGACAAGCCGGCGGATACGCTCGCCTCGATCGGCAATTATCTCCGCGCCTCCGGCTGGAACCGCGCTTTGCCTTGGGGGCTTGAAGTCATCGTGCCGGCGAATTTCGCCTTCACGACCTTACACGCGAATTTTCGCGATTTCGCTGCGGCAGGCATTAGGGCGGCGGACGGATCGGCCCTGCCGGTCGAAGGCCAAGCAACATTGTTTCTGCCGGCTGGCGCCGGCGGCCCGGCTTTTCTCCTGAGCGACAATTATTGGGTTTTGAAGGTCTATAATAATTCCGATTCTTATGCCTTGTCGCTCGCCTGCCTAGGCGACCGGATCGTCGGGCGCGCTGGCCTGCACGCTGCATGGCCGAAAAATCAGAAGCTTTGGAGCCGCAGCGACAAGATCGAGATCCAGAAGCTTCTGACGCGCCTCAAGCTCTATAAAGGCACGCTCGACGGAAAATTCGGGCAGGCCTCGCGCGATGCGATCCACGCCTTTCAGATCGCAGCGCATGATGCACCCGCCGACGGTATCGGCGGCGCCGATCTCCTTACGCTGTTGCGGGCAAGGGCGGGTGGATAAGGGGAAGGGGCAAGCACCACGTTGCGGTTTCTTTGCGGCTGACTCAAAGAAAAACACAAGCGCTGGCGGCGCATCATATCTACTCCTGTTTCCGACCCAGCGCGGTCGATCCGAGCTTTGCTTCACTCCCTTCGCCCTTGCTCATAAAGCCGGGATGCCTGTTCGACGCATTTCTCGATTGTCGCTTCCGCCAGTTTCAGAACGGCTGAGACACCACGCGCGGCCGCGTTCGCGCTCATTCCCATTCGAGCTCGGCGAAACCGGCCGTCGCATTGCGCGGATTATACACGCCAAAGAGCTGCCACCTCGAAGCCTCCGAACGACCAGCCGTCTCAGCCGCCTGGTTGATGTCGGCGCCTTGCTTGATGAGGCCGCGCAGATCCGCCGTAAGCTTGGTGAAATAGGCCTTCTCGGCGGTGAGCGCTTGGGGCCAGTCGACGCCGATCGATCCGTGGCCGGGGATCGCCAGCCGCGCCGGAATGACGGCGAGCTTGTCCATCGCCGCGAGCCATCCCAAAACGCTGCCGTCGATCACCGGCACGTGCTGTAGGAAGACGAGATCGCCGGTGAACAAGGTCTTGGTGGTTTCGTCGAAGATCGTCAGATCGCAATCGGTATGCATCGGCGGCCAGGCGCGCAGCACGAGGACGCGATGGCCGAGATCGAGGCGCATGTCCTTGCCCTGGTCGACGAGCAGCGTCGGCGGCACGAGCCGGACGTCTTTGATCAGCGCATCGCCCATCGTGACGCGCAGCGTCTCGATGTAATGCGGGCCGCGCTCCGCCATCGCGCGCGGCAAATTCTTGTGCCCGACGAAGGTCACCCCTGCTCCTACGAACGCGGCATTTCCGAAGATATGATCGGGATGCTCGTGCGTATTGATCACATAGCGGATCGGCTTGTCGGTGACCTTCTCTATGGCTTTCTTCAGGCGCTGCCCGATGATCACGGCGCCGCCCGTGTCGATGACGGCAACCGCGTCATCGCCGACGACGAAACCTATGTTTGCAATATCGCCGCCGCTCGCCGCGTCCATCAAAGTGACGGGCGCTTGATGGGCATAGACGCCGGGCGCGATCTCGCGCACGTCGAGCGGCTGAATGTCTTGCGCCGCAAAGGTGTTCAGCCCGATGAACAGACCCAGTCCGACCGAAAGCCCGGCAATCATGCCGAGAAGAAGACGCCCGCGGGTCAGTTTCGCCACCACCAACTCCTTGAGGACACGCTGAGCTGAGCTGCAGCGGGGCGCCAGCCGTCGTCCATCTAGCACACCGGCGGATCGGTTTCGAACAGAATGAGCTGCGCAACATTGAGAGGCTGAAATATGCAGCGGACGGCCTTGCATCAAACTCGCCGTTGATCGTGCGATCGGATGCTGTATTGATCTCGCGGCCTCCGCGAAGGCGATTGCCCCAGGCAACGCCGATCGCTGATGCCGTCTATCGCAAGGATCCTACAATGCGCCTCCCCGGTCTTCTTGCGCTCGCGCTCATATTCCTGGCGTTGCCGGCGGCCGTGCGCGCAACCGACACATCGGCAGTTCCCGAGCCCAATACTTACCGCACATCCGATTACAAGGCGCCGACGCCGGCGACCGTCAACGGTGCACCGGGGTTGACGACGGCCGAAGCCCATGCGCTCTGGGCGCAAAAGGCGGGCGTCTTCGTCGACGTGCTGCCGCAGGCACCAAAGCCTGCCAATCTGGCGCCCGGAACCCTCTGGCGCGACAAGCCGCGCCTCGATATTCCGGGCAGCATTTGGCTCCCTGATACCGGATATGGGGCGCTCGCGCCCGTCACCGAAGATTATCTCAACCGCGGCCTGAAGCAGGCGACGGCAGGCGACAAGACGAAGACCCTGGTCTTCTATTGCCTGCGCCACTGCTGGATGTCTTGGAACGCCGCCAAACGCGCCGAGAGCCTGGGCTATACCCATGTGCTCTGGTATCCCGAGGGGACCGAGGGCTGGTCGGAGGCGGGCTTCGATCTGAAGGAGCAAGCGCCGTTTGCGCGCCCCTGAGCTGGGTCCCGCGCCAGCCATCTGATTGCTCTTTGGGACCCGTCCCCTATAATTGCGGTCGCGTCCACTCTGATGGAGAGAGCTGACTTCCCGCCCATTCACCCGAATATTGATGGTGGCCAATGACGCTGATGCTTGCGAGCGTCACGGATGCGGCGGAAGCCGAGATCGCGCTCATCGAAGGCGCCGACATCCTTGATCTCAAGGACCCGTCGCAGGGCCCGCTCGGCGCGCTCGATCATCAAACGATCCGCGCCGTGGTTGCGGCGGTCGGCCGGCGGCGTCCAGTGAGCGCGGTCACCGGCAATCTCGACATGCGGCCCGCCACGCTCATCGAGGCCGCCGAAGCGCTCGTCGCGGCCGGCGTCGATTACGTCAAAATCGGGCTTTTCCCGAGCGAGGCGCAGGCCTCAATCGAGGCGCTGCGGCCGCTCGCGGCAAAGGTCAATCTCGTCGCCGTCCTCTTCGCCGATCTTCCGCATGAGCTTTCGTTGCTTGCGCGTCTTTCTGCCGCCGGCTTCAAGGGCGCGATGCTCGACACGGCGACGAAGGGCACGTTGCGCCTGATCGACCACGTCGACATCGCCGGCCTCAAGATGTTCGTCGATCTCTGCCATGAAGCGAAGCTGATGGCGGGACTTGCCGGATCATTGGAGCCGCCGGACATCGCCCGCCTTCTGCCGCTCGCCCCGAACTTTCTCGGGTTCCGCAGCGCTCTCTGCAGCGGACATGAGCGCGCCCGTCAGATAGACGCAGGTCAAGTCAAACTGGTGCGCGACCTCATCCCGCGCGACGCCGCGCCTCGTGATTTCGACGAGACGGTGAAAGTCGATTGGCGTCTTCTCTCGGCACGCGGCTATTCCCTCGACGCGGAGCAAAAGGACACCGACCGGGTCTTCGTTCACGACCTCGTCCTGCCGGTTTCGATCGGCGCCTATGATTTCGAGCGCAACCGGACGCAGCCCGTGCGTTTCAACGTGGATGTCGATGTGCGCCGCGCCGCCCATCATGCCGAGGACATGCGCGATGTATTCTCCTATGATCTCGTCATCGATGCGATCAAGTTGATTGTGAGCCGCGGCCATATTGATCTCGTCGAGACCTTGGCCGAGCGGCTCGCCGATGCGCTTCTCGCCCATCCTTGGGTGCATCGCGTCAAGCTCCGCATCGAAAAACTGGAGGTCATCGACGGCAGCGTCGGCATCGAAATCAGACGGGAACGCCAGGCGCATTCCGGCAAGTTGCGGCAGGTTTTCGCCGGGCTCTCCGATTTCGCCGCTTCGCCGAGCGATTAAATAACCGCATGCATCTTCAGCCTATGTCTCCTCGTTCGGCGGTCGTGGCATGCTCAAGGCCCCTCTCGTGGTCAAGCTCGGTGGCAGTCTCGCCGGCTCGCGCGACCTGACCGCTTGGCTGGCGGCGCTCGACCGGTTCAAGGGTCCGCTGATCCTCGTGCCGGGCGGCGGCGCCTTCGCCGATACGGTGCGCGCCATGCAGGCCAAGATGCGCTTCGACGATCAAGCGGCGCATCACATGGCGCTCATCGCCATGCAGCAATATGGAATTGCGCTCGCGGCGCTGTGGCCGCGGCTCATCTGCGTCAGCACGCCGGCGGCGATCCGGCGCGCCCTGCGGATGAACCAAGTCGCCTGCTGGGCGCCTGCGCCTATGGCACTGCGTTCCGCGCTACCGAAGTCCTGGGAGGTCACGTCGGATACGCTCTCCGCCTGGCTCGCGACGGAGCTTCAAGCCAAGAAACTGCTGCTGATCAAAAGCGCGGACAGCGGATCGAAGCTCCACGTCGGCGTCGCTGATCTCGTCAAGGCCGGAACCATCGATCCTCTCTTCCCGCATTTTGCCGCGGCGAGCGGGGCGGAGATCTTCATCGCCGGACCGGATTGGCTCGCTTCTGCAGGCTCGCTTCTGGCGCAAGGCCAGGTGCCCGGCGCTCGGGTGCGGCTGGCTTAAAAGGCGCACGAGAACTCGGCTTTTGCCGAACTCTTCCGAAGGTTGGATAATGGCCATGTCTTAAATCTTGCGCGTCACGCTCTGCGAGCAAAAATGGCCAGGCTGGGAAATCATGGCTGAGCGTCTGCTTTTGCTGACCGGGCATTTTGCCTATCCGCGGCTCGTCAAGCTCATGAACGGCCTCGGCCCGATGCCCTTCACCTGGCGCGTCCTCGACATCGGCGTCAAAGTCGCGGCGCTGATGACGGAGGCGATCATCCTGCGTCGCCTGCCGCGCCCGCTCGATGCCGATCGGATCATCCTGCCGGGCCGCTGCCGAGCCGATCTCGTGTCGCTCTCGCGCGAGATCGGCGTCAATTGCGAGCGCGGCCCCGACGAGATGGCCGATCTTCCCGCTTATTTCGGACGCGGCGGCAGGAACGTGGATCTGTCCCAGCATGACATCCGGATCTTCAGCGAAATCGTCGACGCCTCGGCGCTGTCGATCGACATGTTGCTTGTCCGCGCGACAGCGATGCGCCGCGCCGGCGCCGACGTGATCGATCTCGGTTGCCTTCCCGATACGCCGTTTCCGCATCTCGAGGAGAGCGTCCGCGCCCTGAAGGCGACCGGGCATAGAGTCAGCGTCGATTCGGCCGATGTGAATGAACTCGAGCGCGGCGCGGCGGCGGGCGCCGATTATGTGTTGAGTCTCACCGAAGCGACCTTGGGCATCGCGCGCAAATATCCGGTGACGCCGATCCTCATTGCGCAGCCGCATTCGGATCTTGCCTCGCTGCGGCGCGTGGCGGAAGCCGCGAGCGCCGAGGATATTTCCTTCATTCTCGATCCGGTACTCGATCCGATCCACTTCGGCTTTGCGGATTCGGTGGCACGTTACATCGAGGCGCGCCGGCTGATGCCCGAGGCGCAGATGATGATGGGCACCGGCAATCTCACCGAATTGACCGAGGCCGATTCCTCCGGCGTCACGGCGCTGCTGCTCGGGCTCTGCTCGGAACTTTCGATCCGCAACGTGCTCGTCGTGCAGGTGAGCCCGCACACTCGCCGCACGGTCGCCGAACATGACGCCGCCCGCCGCCTGATGTTCGCGGCGCGCGCCCAGCTGGCCCTGCCCAAGGGCTTCGACGCCGGCTTGGCTCAGGTCCACGACCTGAAGCCGTTCCTGTCTTCGCCGGCCGAAATCGAAGAGCGCGCCAAGAGCATCCGCGACACAAATTATCGCATCGAGATCGCGGAGGACGGAATCCATCTCTATAATCGCGACGGCCACCATGTCGCGCAGGACGCCATGGCGCTCTATCCTTTCCTCGCCGTCGCAGGCGATGATGCGCATGCCTTCTATCTCGGTACTGAACTCGCCAAGGCGGAAATCGCGTTCACGCTCGGCAAGCGCTATATCCAGGACGAGCCGCTCGACTTCGGTGTCGCGATCGAGCGCGTCGAAGAGGAATTGACGCGGCTGCGCGAGGCCGGCCACACCTTGCGCGCCGGCAAGCCGGAGAGTTAGCCGATGATCCGCGAAGTGATCGTCACCACGGTCGATGCGGCCGGCAAGGCGCATATCGCGCCCTTCGGCTTGATCGCGGCGGGGGAAGATTGGATCATCGCGCCGTTCCGGCCCTCAACGACGCTCACGAATCTTCAGCAAGTTCCGTATGCCGTCGCCAATTACACGGATGATGTGCGCATTTTCGCCGGCTGCCTGACGGGGCGGCGCGACTGGCCGCTGGCGCCGATCGCCGATTTTCCGGTGCCGCGTCTCGCCGCCGCGCTCGCCCATGCGGAGCTTGGCATCGTGCGGGTTGAAGAGGATCCGCAGCGGCCGCGTTTCGTCTGTCGCGTGCTGCGGCAAGAGCAGCATGCGGCGTTTCAGGGCATGAACAGGGCCAAGGGCGCCGTGCTGGAGCTGGCCGTGCTCGTCAGCCGGCTCGATTTCCTGCCGCGCGACAAAGTCGAGCGAGAAATCGCCTATCTAAAGATTGCGGTCGATAAGACGGCTGGCCCGGAAGAGGTCGAGGCCTGGAGCTGGCTCATGGAGAAGGTTGAAGCGCATCGCTTAAAGCCAGCGGGCGCAGACCGCTGATATCGTCGGCGATATCGACCAAGACGCTGAAGGTGACAACGGAGACCGTGAGCGTCATTGCGAGGCGCGAAGCGACGAAGCTATCCAGAATGTGGGTGCGCGTTCCTTCTCCCCTTGCGGGAGAAGGTGCCCCGCCATAGGGCGCGCTTGGCGCGCCCGTCAGTCATAGAACGCCCGCCGCATGCGGCGGGCTATGGCGGGGCGGATGAGGGGTTGCGCCACCCCTCACCCGGCTTGCTTCGCAAGCCACCCTCTCCCGCAAGGGGAGAGGGTTCGCGCGCTTCGCTCGCAATGACAACCACTAACCCAGTGCAGCAGCAAGCAGCGCCACGGCTGAAGCCGGCGCGCAATCGCCGGCCTTCTGGCGCACCTCCGGCAGAGCCGGAATCATTTCGTCGAAATCGACGTAGGGGCGAGCGAGCCTGTCTGCGAGCTTTCTGACGACGAAACGTCCCACACCCGCGCCGACGACCGGCGCCTCGGCCTCGAGCCTGCCATGCGAAAGCACGAGATGCGCGCCATCCGTGATCTCGCGCAATTGCGCTTCCGCGAAGAACCGCGCCAGCTGCGTCAGCGCGCTCGCGCTCACGTCCTTGGCGTCATGGCCGATCTGCCGCGCCAGCCGCGCGAGCGAGGCTTCGATCGTCTTCGGCTGTCCGTCGGCGGTTTGCATGTGATCGGCGCCTTCCGGCAATTCGCCGAGAATGCGATAGACGTCGCTCGCATGGGCGAACCATTCGTTCATCAGCGGCACCCAGCGCCCGGCGAAGGGCACGAGTCGCACGCCCGCCATCAGGAGGCTGCGCACAACCCCGGCATAGACCAGTTCGCCATAGGCCATGCGCTCGGCGTCGCTGTAGCCCCGCGCCGCGATCTGGCCGGCATGGATCGGGATGATATCGGTCGTCGTCGAGCCCATGTCGACGAACAGGGCTTCCTGGCAATGCCGCGCGGCCAGCGCCGCGCTCGCATGCCAATTGGCCGATGCGATCGCCTCGATCTTCTCCGCCACCGCGTCCGCGCCGACGAAGCCGAAATTCCCCGCGTAGAAGAGGAGCTTCTGCGACACGAGTTCGCGCGAAGCGATCTCGGCAATTGCGGCGACCCCGATGGTCCGATCGGCGAAGACATCGGAAAGCTCGGCGGTCATCGTCGCGACGTTGAAGTCGGCCGGACCGAGCGCGGCCTTCGCCGCAGCGAAGGCGCGACCGAGTTCCGCGAGGCCGAGCCATAAGGGAGAGGCGATCTGCACCACATCGACGATGCGGCCCCCTTCAAGCCGCGCCGCCTTCAAATGGGCGCCACCAATGTCCCAACCTATGATGCTTGGCATGTGAGCGCCCTACCTTCTCCCTGCGGGAGAAGGTGCCGAGCGGAGCGAGGCGGATGAGGGGTTACCATCGATCTCAAATTGCACCGTTGTAACCCCTCACCCGGTCGGCCATAGCCTTGCGCTTCGCGCAAGGCGTTAAAGCGACGGGCGCGCGGAGCGCGCCCTATGGCCGACCACCCTCTCCCACAGAGAGAGGGTCCGCACCACCAATGGTGAAAATGCTCTAGCATGAGGACATCTGGCGGCGAAGCGGACCTGCTCTTCCCTTCACATGTTGATGACACGGAGCAAACAATTGGACGTAATCCCGGTGATCGATCTCAAGGACGGCGAAGTGGTGCGGGCGCAAAGAGGCGAGCGTCATCTTTATGCGCCGATCAGGACCCCCCTCTCGCCGACCAGCCGGCCGGCCGACGTCGTCGCCGGCTTTCTCGCACTGCATCCGTTTCGCACGATCTACGTGGCGGATCTCGATGCGATCGAAGGCAGGGGGAGCCAATCCGCTTGCTTGTCTGAGCTCGAGACCGCATTCCCGGATCTGACCTTTTGGGTCGATGCCGGCATCAGCACGCGCCGCGAGGCAACGGCCTGGCTCGGCGCGCATCGCGGCGATCTCGTGCTCGGCAGCGAAAGCTTGCGGGACGCCGACTACGCGCGCCTGTTTGCATCGCGACGCAGCCTGCTGTCGCTCGACTTTCGCGGAGACGCTTTTCAAGGCCCTGCGCGTCTTGCCCGAGACGAGTCGCTCTGGCCGGCCCGGCTCATCGTGATGAGCTTGGCCCGCGTCGGCAGCCATGCCGGCCCGGATCTCGAGCGTTTGCGGAAAATCCGCGCCAAAGCCGCGGATCGTCACGCGATCTATGCGGCGGGGGGCGTGCGCGGCCCGGATGATCTGACGCTTCTGGAGGAAGCCGGGATTGCCGGGGTGCTCGTCGCCTCGGCCCTCCACGACGGCCACATCACCGCGCGCCATCTCGGCGCAGAACAATGAGAAAGGGGAGCCCAAGGGCCCCCCTGTGTCACCTGCTCCAAGAATCGGCGCGCAGTAACCGCGCCATCAGAATCAGTTCGGTGCGAAAGGATGTTTAGCGGTGTCGCGTTTGGCGACGACTTCGGAAGCCTTCGGCTCGCCGCGGACCGCCCGCGCGATTGCCTCCTTGGTAGCGCGATAGTTGAAGTCCTGGATTTTCTTGTCGTCTTCGGCTTCCCAATGGATGAAAACGCCGACGCAGATGAAGATATCGTCGGCTTCTTCCACGGGGATCACGCCTTCGGCGACGCTGTCGGCGACCGCCTTGCCGACCGCGTGCTGCGCCGGGCCGAACATTTGCACGGCCTGCTTGGCATTCTTGATCGTCACTTTGTTGTAGAGCACCGTCGGCGGCTTGCACATAAGGTTCGGGGCGACCAGTGCAAGCAGCGTGGTGAACCCGTCCTTGTTGTTGGTGAGCCCATTGGTGAAGGCGGTCTCCGCCGCACTTCCGCGCGGTCCGAGAATGAGATCGATATGCGCGATCTCATTGCCGTCCCCGACGAGCGATTCGCCGACACATAACTTCGTTATCTTGGCCATAATCATTTCCTCCGGTGGAACACTAAACAATACCTGCCTTCGGCAGGCACAAACGCCTATCTTTGTTGTCAACGCCCGTCACACCGGCACCGCCCGTCGGGCATTGCCAGCGTTCATTGAACAGGCCGGTTGGCCAGATAGCGGCGGAATCCGTCCGCACGGCCAACTCAAGCATCATTGCGATCTCTGAGCAAGATGCCGCGCAGCCGATCTGCGAAAAGCGTCGCCACCGTCAGGTCGGCGCTCGTTCCCGGGTTGCGGTCACGTGACTTGAGGCGCCGGTCGAAGGCCAGCAAGTCGGCCAGGCAATCAACTCTTCGTGTGTGAAAAATCGAAAGCATTTCCGAAGCTTCATGCTGAATCTCGACCGCGGCGGCGAGGCCGAATTTGCGCCAGATATGGGTATCCGGGAAAGCCGCGAAAAAGGTCAGATAGACCGCGACCGTCGGCCAGGGCGGCTTAAGGCCACGTTGACGTGCCTCGGCGAGCGCCTGGAGCCCGGTCACGAAAACATCATGGAAGTTCGAAACGTATTGGAAGGCCAGAGCGTCGCGTTCGGCCGCCTCGGCCATCGCCTCGCAAAGCCGAACATCGGCGGGTCCGCGCACGTCAAATCGGGCTACCTCCCCAAGACCGCCGGGATTTGCCAGGCTGATCGCGCGAAAAACCTGCTTCGTATCGCTGCGATCGAGGCCATTCAGGACTCGGGCGAGCGCTGCCTTGAGATCGGTGCCGCCGCTCTCCGCGGCGGCGGCGAGCGGTCCGCAAAGGAGTAGGATGCCGAGATTGGTGTTCATCCGGACCGTCGCGAGGGTTGCCTCCACTGCCCCCAAAATTCGTGCCCCGACCCGGGCGCGGGGCGTCGAAAGCGGCACCGCCGCGGCCTTGGCGCTCGCCAGAAAATCCTCGACAGTCATGCCGTGGCCGCCGCCAAAAATATGGACATTTCCGGGTTTCGGCGCTTCGATCTCATCGCGGCAGGCGGCACAAAAAGCCTCGCCGACCTCGGCGGCACTGATCAAGACGCCAACTCCGCAAGCGGCGCCGCTGCTATGCCGTAGCGCGCAAGAAGCGCGCCAGCGAGTTCTTCGGCGATCGAAAAATCGGTCACGCTCTGCAAGCCCTGCCAGCCCGGCATGCTGTTGACTTCGATGACCCTCAGATGCCCATCGGCGCCGCGCAGAAGATCGACGCCAGCGAAATCGGCTTCGACCGCGGCGGCGGCTCTGAGCGCGAGATCGCGCATCTCCGAGTCGATCGCGACCGGCTCCGGGCGCGCGCCAAGCTTGAGGTTGGTGATCCAATGATCGGCGCGCCGCGTCATGGCGGCAAGCACACGGCCTTGCGCGACAAGCACCCGGCAGTCGCTGTAGCCATTGCGGTCGATCCCCACAAAGCGCTGCAAATAATAGACGCCGGCCATCGTTTCGATGTCCGGGAGATCCGATTCCCGGCGGATGAGCTTCAGGCCGCGGCCCTGGGCACCGAACAGCGGCTTGAGGACGAGCGGGCCGCGCGCGCATTCGCGCCGCACGAGGGCGCGGGCCTGCCGCGGACTTTGCAGCGCGAAGGTCTCCGGCGTCGGTATCTTGTTCTTGAAGCACAGAAAGCTCGTTGCCGCCTTATCCACGCAGCGCTCGATGCAGCGCGGCGGGTTGGCGACCGGCACCTTGAGTTCGATCAGCGCATGCAGAATGCCGAGCCGCAAGGTGATCGATTCGAAGGATCCGAGACCGATGGCGCGAACCAGCACGAGATCCGGCAACCGCGCGCCGAACCCAGGAATCACGAGACCGCTCGGCCGTCGCGTGTCGAAGCTGCAGGCCGAGAGGCGGAGCGGCACGACGCGCGCGCCGAGCGCCGCGAAGGCGCGCGTCAATTCCCGCGCATGCCATTCGGGGCGATCGATAAGCAATGCGATCTGCGGGCCCGAACCAGACTGTTTCGGCAGTGCCGCAATGCCGGGATCACCCGAAGGAGGCATCGAGCAAATCCTGCGAAATCTGGCCGGCACGGAAGGTTTCTCCGCTCTCGAGGGCGGTCACGACGGCTTCGGCCGGGCTGAACAGGCTCGGATCGATCTTGTAAAAGTCGCCCTTGAAGGACTTGAATATCTCGGCGAAAGGCCGGCCGTGGTCGCGCGAATTCACGCTCGGCAGTGCCTTCGCGAGATCGCGCGCATCGGATGCTGGCCCGGTGACGTAGAGATGCGCCAGGCCGCCATAGATGATCGCATCATTCGTGCGGCCCATGGCCGTGACGAAATCCGGATGCGGCGGGGAAAGCGGCGCCGTCGCCACACCGTCAATGACGCGCGCCAGCGGGAATTTCAGTTCATGCACCTTGTGCAAGGCGACTTCGAGAACGCGCGCGACCACTTGTACGCTGCCGGCGAGGCTGCGGGTCGGCGCATAGATGAAGGTGAGGCGTTCCGGCGCGACGCCGCAATCCTGCGCGACCTTGTCGACGATTTCGGCCGGCGGCGGCTTGTCGCCCTCAAGCACAAGGGTCGCGCGATCGGCCTTGTCCTCGTACCCGAGATGATGAAACAGGGGCTCCCTCCGCGCCAAGGCGCGGGCCGGGCCGGAGCCCAGCGCGAAGAAGCGGCTCTTGCCTTCGCCGTGCGACAGAGCCCAGCCCGCATATTGGCTGGCAAGACAGGCGATCACCGGGTCGCTGGCGCGAACCGTCAGGTGAAACGGCCATCTGGGCGTTGCCGAATAGGGCGCGAGCATGACGTTGCCCAGGCCGCCGAGACAGATCTCGGCGATCAAAATTCCGGCGTCGAGACCCCCGATCGTCTTGGCCCCGGCATCGACCAAGGTTTCGCCACGCGAACCTTTGGTCGCAACGATGCGCAGACGATCGGCGTCGGCAACAAGCCGATCGACCAATATGCCGGCGCGTGAATTGACGCTGATCCTACTTTCCCCCGTCATGCTGCGCTTTCCCCATTGCCAAACTTCATCAGATAGTCGCGAAGAGCGGCGAGGCGCTCACCGAGGATTGCGCGCGCTGCCTCGGGTTCCTCGGCTTCAGCCGAAACAGTGCAGACCGGATCGCCGTTGCGCAAGCGCGTTCCCGGCTTTTGCCGGTCCATGCACCACAGGGGCCAATCGAGATCGGGCATGAACGCAAGATCGCAAGGCGCGTAGGCGATCGCCGCCGCGTGGGCTCTCGTAAAGATCAAAGGCTCGCTCGGCAAGTGGCCGCGGCAAGATTCGATGTGCGCCGTAAAGAGCTTGCCATGTCGATCGGCGAAAATATCGAGCGTCGCGCCGGGTCGCGGATTGATTTCGAGAAAATGGAAAGCGTCCGCCGCGATGAGGAAATCGACACTGTTCAATCCGACAAGGCCGAAAGCCGCGGCCAGCTTTTCCGCTGCGTCGCACAGATCCCGGATCGAAGCGCCGTCAAGCCGGGCCGGTTGTACCGCGCCGCCAAAGCGAAAATGCTGATCGCCGCTCGGTGCCGCCCATTGCATGCTCATGCCCAGCAGCGTCGATTGGCGACCGTCAGCAAGGAGCAGAACCGAGACGGGAGCACCCCCAACCCGGCGCTGGTAGTATTCGCCGGGTTCGAACGCTCTCAACCGCGCCGATTGGACATGGAGACCGCCTCCGCCGCCTTGCCGCTTGATGAGCCATTGGCCCGGATCGGACGGCGGATCGAACCTGACCTCGGGATGCGGAATCGCCAAATCGCGACAGTGGTCGGCGATAAGGCGCGGATCTTTCGCCCGCGCGACAACCTCAGCGCGATTGCCGTAGAGCGGAAAATGCCGCGCGATCTCGTCGAGAACCTCGGTTCTGTCTTCGAAGCCGCTGCCATAGACAAGGCCGATCGGACTCTCTCCTTCCGCGAGGTGCAGCAACCGATCTATCAGGAGCGGCGCCTCGAAGCCGCGCTCCATCTCGGCCGCGACGACATTGGCGGCCGCAAGCGCGCGCGTATCGAGGTCGTCGAAGAAATCGGCGACGAGCGGCCGAAACCCGGCGCGCCGCGCCGCCGCCGCCAGCGCCCGTCCGGACGCCGCGGCGATTAGGATTGAAGGTGCCTCAGACGAGCTCACGCGCGAGTTTGAAGGCGTCACGGAAATCAAGGCACAGAGCCGTATCGGAAGTGGCCATTTTCTTGAAGAGCCGCGATTCCGTCTGATACTTCACATTGCCGATGGCGAGCGCGCCAATGCCGAGGCTGCCGCCCGGCAGTTCCTTGCCGTTATCGTGCAGGTCCACACCCTCGATGCCGTAAGGCGGAACGGCATTGACGTCGGCACAAACCAAGAGGCCCGTCGCCTTTTTCACGTCGTCGGCCGACAGGATCTGGACGCCGGCGCGGCCGGCGCAGAGCGCGATCTCGGATGCGACGAGAGCGGCGAGCACTTTCTCATGCGTGCTCGCGTCACAGAAATCGACGCTCGCGCCAAACCGCTTCTTGATTTCACCGGCGGCCTTCTCAACGCGATTGGGGCCGTCGTAGCCGGCCAGCGTGACCTTTGCGCCTTCGAGGGCGGCGATTACGGCCGAAGAAAAGCCGACGACGCCGGTCGCTCCATAGACGATGATCTTCGTGCCCGACAGGTTGCGGTGTTTCTTCTCTTTCAAAAGCTTTTCAACGCACGCGACCATCGCGGCGGCGGTCGTAAACGAGCCGGCGGGGTCGGCAAAGATGGAGATCTCGAAAGGTTTGAGCAAAGCGCTGCGCGCCTTGTCGATCATGTCGAGGGCGAGAATGGCGTCCTTGCCGCCGATGAACATGGCGGTGCGCACGGCGTCGCGCGGCGAGCGCGAGAACATCGCATCCTGGACGAGCGGCTTGACCTCGTCGAGGGTGACGTTGATGTAGGGCGTTACGGAATCATAACCGGCATCGAGCGCCATATTCACATCGAATGGGCTCATGTGTTTCAGCGGGCTCAGCATGTGCAATACGAGTTTTGCCATTATGTCCCTTCCCGTCGCTGGTCTTCCGCGCCGACGATCTTCTCAATCCTCGCGCCGTGATTGATCCCTTTGCAGATTAGCATGATCGGAGTCGCCTGCGCCCTATTTTCGTGCGCCCGCATATCTTTCCGAATGAGGCGAACAAGTCTCTGCGCTTCATCG
Organism: Methylovirgula sp.; assembly: GCA_035266305.1. GTDB lineage: Bacteria > Pseudomonadota > Alphaproteobacteria > Rhizobiales > Beijerinckiaceae > Methylovirgula. Next base: position 8,963 of record DATFNQ010000051.1, on the reverse strand, counting down.
TCGCTGGCGACGAAGCCGAAGCCGGTAGGCCCCCAGGAACTCTGGCCAATTCCTTTCGCGCCATGCTGTTCAAGTCGTGCCATGACCTTGGCGACGCTCGGGCTCGTATAGCGGGCGCCGCCTTGTGCAGGTGCGAAATAATTGCCGAGGATCGTTTGAATGCGGCTGATGGCCTCTCCGAATTGCGCAAGATCACGCTCGGCGAGCGCCGGCAAAGCCTGCATGAGCACCCTGCGGCAGATGTCTGCCGCTGCGGCAGCGGGAAACTGCGGCAAGGTCGCAAATGCCTCGCCTTCGCGCGTTCCGTGCACGCCCTTCATCTCGGCATCCATGACGAGAATAACGCGCCAATCTTCGGGAAAGCCGAGATGGCAGAGGATCGGCGGCATGGCTTTGCCGGTCCCGTGTCCGCCATCGACGACGAGCCCGCCGGTTGAAAAAAGCGCCGCGCCAATTCCCGATCTTAAGCCACGCTCTAGAAAGAGCGCATCGCCCGGCGTATCCGGCGGCAGATCTTCGAGGCGACGCAGCGCCGCGGCAATCGCCAACGCGAGCTGAGTTCCCGACCCAAGACCCACGTGCGCGGGGATTACCTCGCGAATTGTCACGCGGTAGCAAGCCTTAAGGCCCAGGCGGGCGCGCAAGGCGGCAAGATGGGCGCCGACCCTTTCGCGCTCCGGGCCTTCCACCCAGGTCGCCGTCGCGCGCTCGATCGTCAACGACGTCACCGGCCTGTCGATCGCCAGACCGAGACTGCCGAAGCGGCGTCCGGTGCCGCCGTTGAGGTCGAGAAACCCGAGGTGAAGACGCGCCGACGCGGTCACCTTGAAGCTCACGTGCATTGTCCCCAGCAAAAATCCAAATGAGATCCACGTCGTTCAAGACCCCCGCCAGAACCGGGCGCTTGGCGCGACAGCGACGGAGCGGACTTGCCGCTGGCCAGTAATGTAGCGCGCTTTCGAGGCGAGCGGAACGCGCCGTTCAACCGAGAGATAAAATGGGAACTCGTGCCCCGCGCGCGCTCCAGACTGGACCGAGATCGCCTATATTGTCATACTGCGAGGAGTTATCTGCGAAAGGGCCTTCGATGAGTGCAGCCAGACGAGAGCAGGCCTATGACGAAGCCGCGATCAAGGCGCGGCTCGAAAGCGAATTGCCGCACTGGCGTTACGAAGACGGCTGGATACGGCGGACCTATCGAACGCACAGCTGGAAAGGTACGCTCATGCTGATCAACGCGGTCGGCCATCTGGCCGAGGCGGCTTGGCATCACCCCGATCTGACGGCTTCCTATGCCTGGGTGGAAGTGCGCCTGAAGAACCATGCGGCCAAGGGCATCACCGACAAAGATTTCCAATTGGCGAAGAAGATCGAGGAGGTCGTGAACTGGCAGCCGGGCAAAGAAGGAGGTGCGCTCGAAGGGACTCCTACTGAGGATCAACGCTTCGCTTATATCAAATACGATAAGTAGATGGACATCTCCCGCCTCAGTTCGCAGCGGCGACGGAGCAAGGAATAATATGAAGGCTTTTGTGGAGGGTGCGGCGGTCTCACTTGAGACGGCCGCCGCAGTGGCGGCGCGTTTGCTCGAACAGGCCAGGCTGCCGGTCATCGCCGGGCTCGCCACCGATGTGGCCGGCGCGCGCGCCGCGATTGCGCTGGCCGAGAAATTGCGTGGCGCCTACGACCATGTGCACAGCGAGATTTTGCTTCGCGATCTCGACGTCATGCGTCAGGCGGGCCGGATGCTTACGACGCCGAACGACGCGCGACTGCGCGCCGATTGCGTGCTCTTCGTGGGTCCGAAGCTGCGCGATTCCTGGCCCGACTTGCCGAAGCGTCTCGATCTCGCCGCGCCGCCGCGCCTCAGCGAGACGAAGGCTGCGCGCAAGGTTTTCTGGCTCGGTCCGAGCCGCGGGGAGGCGGCGGAGGTCGGCGCGGCCGAGATCGCAGCCACGCCCGGCGCACTGCCGCACGCCTTGGCCGGCCTGCGCGCCGCCGTTCTTCAGCGAAAGACCCGCATGAATGGTACCCTTGGACAGAAGTTCACGGATTTGGCCGCGCAGTTGCGCGCGGCGCATTTCGGTGTCGTCGTCTGGTCGGCCGAATCGCTCGATAGATTGGCGATCGAAATGATCCAGGGGCTCGTCGTCGACCTCAACCAGAAGACACGGTTTTCAACTCTGCCGGTGGAGCTGGGCATGAACGCCTCCGGCGTAGTGCAGACGTCGGGATGGATGACCGGGTTCCCGATGCGCACCGGGTTCGGCCGCGGCTATCCCGAACACGACACGTGGCGTTTCGATGCCAACCGCATGATCGATGCCGACGAGGCTGACGCGGCGTTATGGATTTCCGCTTATGGGGCCGAGTCGCCGCAATGGAAGCGGCAGATCCCTTTCGTCGCGCTGGCAAGGCCGCAGACCCGCTTTCACTATCCGCCGCGCGTGAAAATCGATGTCGGCTGTCCGGGGAAGGACCATGACGGCATCGAATATGCGCGCGATATTGGGACCTTCACTCTGATCCAGGCGAAGAGCCCGAGCGACGCGCCGCGCGTCTCGGAAATCATCGGCCTCATCGACCAGAATCTGACGAAAGGAAGCGAGGGATGTTGATACGCCTTGCCGGCGGTCGCGTCATCGATCCCGAAAGCGGGCGAGACGGAGTGGGCGATATATGGATACGCGGCGATCGGATCGTCGCGCCGGCGCAAGGCGAGACGCCGGACGCCGTCTACGACGTCTCCGGCAAGATCGTCATGGCCGGCGCCATCGATATTCACTCGCATGTTGCCAGCGGAAACGTGAACACCGCCCGGCTGCTGCTGCCGGAGAATCATCGGGGCCATACGCCGCGCCCCGCGGCGACCCCTTTGTCGACGGCCGGCTGGTCGACTTTCGAGACCGGCTGCCGCTATGCCGCCATGGGATTTACGACTGTCATCGAGCCGGCCGTTCCGCCGCATTATGCGTTGCATTCGCATCTCGAACTCGCCGACATTCCGATCCTCGACAAAGGCAACTTGACGGTGCTCGGCGAGGACGATTTTCTGCTGTCGCTGCTACGCGACGGCAAAAGTAGGACGGCGGTCGCCGATTATGCCGGTGCAACGCTCGCGGCAAGCAAGGGCCTGGGAATCAAGGCGATCAATCCCGGCGGGTCGGTCGCCTTTCAGAACAATGTGCGCACCTTCGATCTCGACGATGTCGTGCCGACCTACGGAGTGACGTCGCGCCAGATTTTCCAGGCCTTGCAGCAGGCGGTCGTCGATCTCGGCATCCCGCATCCGCTGCATCTTCATATCAATAATCTCGGCGTTCCCGGCAATGTCGAGACGGCGCTCAAGACGATCGCGGCAGCGGGAAACAAGCCGATACATCTCGCCCATCTGCAATTCTATTCCTATGGGAAGGAAGGCAAACGCGGCTTTTCTTCCGCAGCCGCGCAGCTCGCGGAGGCGGTCAATTCAGCCCCGAAATCTTTGACCGTCGACGTGGGCCAGGTGATGTTCCGGCAGACGGTGACCGTGTCGCTCGACGTCATCCGCCAGTTCAGCGCGGTACCCATGGCAAAGCCGCGCAAGTCGGTGATCTTCGACGGAGAGACGAACGGCGCAGGCGTCGTCCCCTATCTCTACAAGTCGGACAATTTCTACAACGCCGTACAATGGGCGTGCGGCCTTGAGCTGTTCCTGCTGATCAACGATCCGACGCGCGTCTTCTTCACGACGGATCATCCGAACGGCGCCCCGTATACGACGTATCCCGATCTTTTCGCGCTCATCATGAGCCGCGACGCGCGGGCGCGCTGGCTTGCCGATCTGCCGAAGGAAGCGGTGGAGATGACCACCTTGCCGTCGATCAGCCGCGAATATTCGTTCAGCGAGATCGCGACCATGACGCGCGTTGCGCCGGCTAAGCTCCTCGGCCTCAAGGATCGCGGGCATTTGAGCCCCGGCGCGCTGGCCGATGTCGCGGTCTATCACGACGATCCGGATCGGGCGCAAATGTTCCGCTTCGCGCATCTCGTGTTCAAGGACGGCGACCTCGTGGTTCGCGACGGACGCGTGACGCACTATCGCTATGGGCGCGCGCTGACGGTTCAGCCGAGCTACGACGCCGGCGTGGATCGCCGGCTTTCAACCTATTACGACGACCTCTACGGCCTGTCCCGCGACATGTTCAAAGTGCCAGCGGGAGCGATCGCGCGCGACTATGCATTCGAGGAGGTCGCATGCGGGCGATGATCAAGAATGGCGTGCGCGTCGACGAGACTTTCGCCGAGGCCTTTCCGATGCGTGGCACGGCGCTCACCATCACTGCGCCGAGCAAGCGTTGGGCGCGGCAGGCGGCGGTGACCATGACCGGCTTTGCGACCTCGGTCATCGGCTGCGGCTGCGAGGCGTCGATCGATTGCGAGGTCGAGCCGCGCGACACCCCGGACGGCCGCCCGGGCGTGCGCGTCCTGATCTTCGCCATGTCGAGCAAGGACCTGCAGACGCAGCTCGTCAACCGCGTCGGCCAATGCGTGCTGACCTCGCCGGGCTCCGCCTGTTTCGCCGATCTAAGATCCGAGGAGGAGCTGAAGCTCGGCGACTTGCTGCGCTACTTCGGCGACGGCTGGCAGATTTCGAAGAAATTCGGCGATCGCCATTTCTGGCGGATCCCGGTGATGGACGGCGAATTCCTCTGCGAGGCGACGACCGGTCTCACCAAGGCGGCCGTCGGCGGCGGCAATCTCCTCATCCTGGGCACGGATTACGAGAAGACCTTGCGCGCCGCCGAGGCGGCGGTCGACGCGATGAATGAGGTGCGCGATGCGATCATGCCCTTTCCTGGCGGCATCGTGCGTTCCGGCTCGAAGGTCGGCTCGAAATACAAGGCCTTGCATGCCTCGACGAACGACGCCTTTTGCCCGAGCCTCAAGGGCGGGGTGGCGACCGAGCTCGACGACGACATTGGCTGCGTTCTCGAAATCGTCATCGACGGGCTGACCGAGGCGGCCGTCGCCGACGCCATGCGCGCCGGCCTCGCCGCGATCGTCAAGCTCGGGTCGCGCAATGGGGCGAGCCGCGTCAGCGCCGGCAATTACGGCGGCAAGCTCGGCCCCTTCCATTTCCATTTGAAGGACCTGCTGCCGTGAACCCGCTCGTCTTCACCCTCAAAGTGACTCCGCCCCAGCGGCTCGATCTCTCGCCGCTCCTGCCGCATCGGCTTGCCGGCAAGAGCAGCAAGGACATTGCCGCGATCGATCTCGCGACGACGCGCGAAAAGCTCGCCGTCGGCGATCTCTTCCGGATTAGGGCCGGATCGGCCGAAGAGATCCGCTTCGAGGTCGGCTCGGAGCGGTTCGATGGCGTCGGCCAAGGCTTGCAGCAGGGCCGCCTCGTCGTCGCCGGCGACGTCGGGGTCAATGCCGGCCGCAAGATGACCGGCGGCGAGCTGGTGATCTTCGGCAACGCCGGGCCCTATGCCGGCTCCGCCATGGCCGGCGGACGGCTCGAGATCATCGGCGATGCCGGGGATTTCCTCGCCGCACCGCGCGAGGGCGAAATTCACGGCATGACCGGCGGCCTTCTCGTGCTGCGCGGCACGGCCGGACAGCGGGCAGGCGACAGATTGCGGCGCGGCACGATCCTGATCGAAGGCGACGCCGGGGATTGGCTCGGCAGCCGGCTCATCGCCGGAACCTTGATCGTCCTCGGCCGTAGCGGGGTCAGCCCCGGCTATCTCATGCGGCGCGGCACGATCGTGCTCGCCAAGCCCCCGGCTCTGTCGCCGACCTTTGTCGATTGCGGCACATTCGCCTCGGCCTTCGCCGCCGTCTTCGGCCGATTCTTGTTGGCCGAAAGCCGCGGCGCGGCCAGGCTCTTCAGAGCGCCGCTGCGCCGCTTCGCCGGCGACATGGCGGTGCTCGGCAAGGGCGAAATCTTTGTGCCGGCCTAAGGCCGTCCCAATGATATGCTCCAAGAAGGATTGCCAGCCGGCGCCATTCATTTAGATTAAGAAAGACTTAACCAAGGAGCAGGGCGCGTGGAAAGCCGGGACTTCGCGGCGCCGCCGGCAAGCGACGGCCAACAGGCGGACCAAGACGGGCGCCCGTCCGACAAGCTGAAGCTCGCCGTCCGCCGCGCCAGGCTCGACGATGCCGAGCGCACCAAGGTCATCGCGGAGTTGCGCGGGGCGGAAATCGCCCGCCTTGAGATGTTGCGCGACGCGCTTCTGCCGATCGCTGCCGAGATCCCCAAAGACATCGATCTTTTCGACATCGGCCTCGTATCGACCGAGCGGCCGCGACTGTTCATCGACATGATCGGCTTCGTCGAAATGGCCCACGACCGGCGCACCTATCGGTTCATCCAGGATACGCGGCACGGCCGAATCGTGCTCGCCGAAAGCGAGCGGATCGAGCCGCTCGTCGATGCGGTCACGGATTATATCGCGCGCCGGCTGATCGAGCGGGAAAAGGCGCTCGCCGCCGATGGGACGCTCGAACAGGCGGCCCGCGCCTACGCCGAGGCGCAGGAGAAAATTGCCGCGCGGCGCCGGCCTCCGCCCGCCGCCGAAGAGGTGGCACCGCCGCGCGGCCCTTTCGGCCGCTTCTTCGCCTTTCTCATCGAAATTCTGGGTTCGACGCTTCTCTTCGCGCTCGTCGCGCTCGGCGCCTTCACGGCTTGGAAATATCTCGCCGCTTTGTCGCTCGCCAAACACGGCGGGGGGTGACGCTGTCATCCCCTCTCCCCGCTTGCGGGGAGAAGGTTAGGGTGAGGGGCCGGGTGATTTGCTACACTGTCGTCCGCCGCTCAAGTGCGGCGAGAATGGTTTCGATGACGCTGTCAGCGGCTCGGCTGCGGTTCGTTCGCGCCGCAATTCCCTGGCGCGCTGGGCTTCATGGCCATGTAAGCCACGCATTGCCCTAATCCCCCGGCCCCTCACCCTACCCCTCTCCCCGCAAGCGGGGAGAGGGGAGCTGTGCGCCGCCTTTAGCCTCGAGGGAAGCCGCGTGTTGGCGCACCAGCTCGCCGGAAAGAGCGTCGGCGATCAGCTTGCGTGTCTCCTCGATTCCATAGAGCGCAATGAAAGAACCGAAGCGTGGGCCGCGGCTCTCGCCGAGGAGAACCTGATAGAGCATGTTGAACCATTCATTGGAGACGCCCGGCCGCTCGGGCGTCACGCCTTTCGCGGCGAAGTCCTGATAGCGTGGGATCGGCCGCGCAATGTCGTAGAGCGCAGTTTGAATCTCTTCGGCGCTCGCGGACTTGGGCAGGCTTGCGAGCCTATCGGAGAGTTGGAGCAAGGCAGCCCGCTCGGTTTCGTCGGGCAGGCGATAGGTCTTGTTCGGCCGGACGAAGTCGCGGAAGTAGCGCACCGCATAGGTGACGAGCCGATCGAGGCGCGGATGGCTCGCCGGCGAAACATCCGGCGCATAGCGGCGCAAAAAGCCCCATAGAACCTGCGGGTCTTCGCTGTTGGCCACCGCCGCGAGATTGAGCAGCATGCCGAAGGAGATCGCGGTGCCGCGACCTTCGTGGCGCAAGATTTCCGGCTCCGGAGGCTCGCCCGCATGGATGTGCCAAACCGGATTGCCCAGGCGCTCCCTCGCGTCCTGGCGCGGATAGGCGTCGAGCAAGGCAAGATAATCGTCGACGGTGCGCGGGATCACGTCGAAATAGAGCCGCTTCGCCGCGGTCGGCTTCTGATACATGAAGAGCGACAGGCTTTCGGGGCTCGCATAAGTGAGCCATTCCTCGATCGTCAGGCCATTGCCTCTCGACTTTGAGATCTTCTGGCCCTTATCGTCGAGGAACAGCTCGTAGATGAAGCCTTCGGGCGGCGTGCCGCCGAGCGCCCGCACGATCTCGCCGGAGAGCTTGACCGAGTCGATGAGATCCTTGCCGGCCATCTCGTAATCGACCCCGAGCGCATACCAGCGCATCGCCCAATCCGGCTTCCATTGCAGCTTGCAGCGGCCGCCGGTGACCGGCGTGACGAACCGCTCCCCGGTCTTCGGATCGCGCCATACGATCGTCCCGGCTGCGGCATCGATCGCCTCAATCGGCACTTGCATGACGATGCCGGTTCGCGGATGGATCGGCAGGAAGGGCGAATAGGTCGCGGCGCGCTCCTGCCGGAAGCTCGGCAGCATGATCGCCATCACCGCTTCGTAGCGGGCGAGCAGGCGCAAGAGGGCCGCGTCGAACCGGCCGGACCTGTAATAATCGGTCGCCGAGGCGAATTCATAGTCGAAGCCGAATTGATCGAGAAAGCCGCGCAACCTGGCGTTGTTGTGTGCGCCGAAACTCGCGTGCGTGCCGAAGGGATCGGGAATTTGCGTCAGAGGCTTGCCGAGATGGGCTGCGACCTGCTCCTTGTTCGGGATGTTGTCAGGCACTTTGCGCAGCCCATCCATGTCGTCGGAAAAGGCGATGAGCCGCGTCTTCACGGAATCGCCGGTGAGGATTCTGAAGGCATGCCTGACCATGCTGGTGCGCGCGACCTCGCCGAAAGTGCCGATATGCGGCAGGCCGGAGGGACCATAGCCAGTTTCGAAAATCACCTCCTTCTGCCCGGTTCGCGCGACCCGGGCGACGATCTTGCGCGCCTCCTCGAACGGCCAGGCCCCGGCTTGGCTCGCCGCATCACGGAGAGAAACGGGCGAAGTGGTCGCGGATGACATGCTCTACCCTACTGATGCGTGCGACGCGAACCTCGGCAGTGCGCCGAGGCATCTCTCGAAATTCGCCCCTTCCAATTAGCCGATTGAAATGCAAAGGCAATTGCAGGATCGGCCCGACGACTGAGCTCATCATTTCGACGCAGTATGCAATCACGCCTGGAATTTGATCGCGACGAGGATATCAGATGTCGCGCTCCCGAATGTCGACAAAAACCCCTAGAGCGGAATGAATTTAGGCTGAGTCGATTTGGGATTCCCGAATCGGCGTAATTTTGATTCAACCT
>DATFNQ010000050.1:0-4108 GCA_035266305.1 Methylovirgula sp. | reverse complement strand
TGGCGAGCCTGCCGGTCTTTTTCGACCTAGCCGGCCGACGCACCCTGCTCGCCGGCGGCTCCCCGCAAGCCGCGTGGAAGGCGGAGCTGCTGCAAGCGGCCGGCGCGCGGGTCGATGTCTATTGCCCCGCGCCTTCTCCCGAGATGCGGGCGCTTGCCGCGCGCGTGCCGGCGATCACGTTGGTCGATCGGCTTTGGCGCGAGGCGGATTTCGACGGCGCGGCGATCGCGATCGGCGACTTCCCGACGAACGACGAGGCGGCCGAGTTCCAAGCCGCGGCGCGCCGGGCCCGCGTGCCCGTCAATCTGGTCGATAAGCCCGATTTCAGCGATTTTCAGTTCGGCACGATCATCGACCGCTCGCCGCTCGTCATCGCCATTTCGACCAAGGGCGCGGCGCCGGTCTTCGCTTTGGCGTTGCGCGGCCGGTTCGAGGGCCTCTTGCCGCAGACCATCAAGCTTTGGGCTGAGGCAGCGCAATCCTGGCGCGCAAAATTGAAGGCGGCCAAGCTGAGCGCGCCGCACCGGCGTCGTTTCTGGGAGCTTTTCGTCGCAAGGGCGCTTGGCACGCGGGCGCCCCGCGCCAAGGATTATGACGAGATCCTGGCGCACGCTGCCTCCGAGCAAGGAAAGCCGAGAGGCTCCGTCGCGCTGGTGGGCGCCGGGCCCGGCGATCCGGAACTCATCACCATGAAAGGGCTGCGCGTGCTGCAGGCCGCCGACGTCGTTTTGTTCGATGATCTCGTCGCGCCGGCGATCGTCGAGATGGCGCGCCGCGAGGCGGTCAAGATCGGCGTCGGCAAGCGCGGCTATCAGCCGTCATGTCGGCAGGACGACATCATCGCGCGCCTCATCTCTCTCGCCAACGAAGGCAAGCGGGTCGTCCGATTGAAGGGCGGCGATCCGTCGATCTTCGGCCGCGCCAACGAGGAAATCGCGGCACTCGGTGCGGCCGGCGTAGAGGTTGAAGTCGTGCCCGGCGTCACGGCGGCGCTCGGCGCGGCGGCTTCGCTCAAACTGTCTCTGACCGAGCGCGACCACGCGAGGCGGCTGCAATTCATCACCGCGCATGCGCGAAACGGACGCCTGCCGCAGGACCTTGATTGGGCCGCGATCTGCGATCCAAGCGCCGCGACGGCGGTCTATATGGGCGTGCGCACCTTGCCGGACCTGGCGAAGCGCCTGCTCGAGCAGGGGATCGATCCGCAGACGCCGGCCTTGCTCATCGAAAGCGCCACCTGGCCGAGTGAGCGCCGCATTCACAGCACGATCGCCAAGCTTGCCGACCAAGTTGCCGCCGCCAAGCCCAGCGGTCCCTGCCTCGTCCTGATCGGACAGATTTTCGCCGAGGCGGCCTCGCGCGCTCTGGCGGCCGAAGCGGAAGCATAAGCGAAGCCACGTCCGCACAATCGAGAGCTAAGCTGCCTAGCGTACGATCACATTCGAAAATTGCCAGGAATCGTCGAGGTCGAGGTCCTCGGGAAACAGCCGGCCGCGGTCGGTCAGCGGCGTCCAGTCCGTGTAGACTCCGATGACCGGCCCGAGATAGGGCATTTGTACTTCGAGGCAGCGGCGAAAGTCGAGCTCGTCGGCCTCGACGATTCCGGCGCGTGGATTGTCCAGCGCCCAGACCATGCCGGCGATCACCGCCGAGCTCACTTGAAGGCCCGTCGCGTTCTGGTAAGGCGCGATCCGCCGCGTCTCCTCGATCGAGAGCTGCGAGCCGTACCAATAGGCGTTCTTCGCGTGGCCATAGAGAAGGACGCCCAGCTCATCGATCCCATCGACGATCTCGCGTTCGTCGAGAATATGCGAGTCGGGCTGCAGCTGCCATTGCGCGCCGGCCATCTCGTCGAGCGACAGAACCGCGTCGTCGGCCGGGCGATAGGCATAGTGCACCGTCGGCCGATAGGCGAGCGCGCCGTTCTCGCGCAGCGTGAAATAATCGGCGATCGAGATCGACTCGTTATGGGTGACGAGAAAGCCGTGCTGGGCGCGTGCCGTCGGCGTCCAGGAGCGCACCCGCGTGCCGGCGCCCAGCCGCAGAAGATAGATCGCACAGTCCGGCCCGTAGCCGTGCCGCTTGCCTTCCGGCGGCAGGTGTTTCTCATGCGTGCCCCAGCCGAGCTCGGCCGGCTGAAGACCTTCCGAGATGAAGCCTTCGACCGACCATGTGTTGACGAAGGTGTCGAGCGGCTTCGGCGTCTTGGCGCGCTGCGTGTCGCGTTCGGCGATATGGATGCCTTTCACCCCCACGTCTCTCGCGAGCCGCGCCCATTGCTCGCGGCTCTGCGGCTCGGGCGCCTTGAGGCCGATATCGCGTGCGACATCGAGCAGCGCCTGTTTGACGAACCACGACACCATGCCGGGATTGGCGCCGCAGCAGGAGATCGCGGTCGGCCCCTCGCCGAGCGCTTGCCGCTGGTCGAGCACTTCGGCGCGCAGCGCATAGTTCGAGCGCTGCGACAGGGTGAGGCACGGGTCCATATAGAAACCCGGCCAAGGCTCACAAACCGTGTCGATGTAAAGCGCGCCGACCTCATGGGCGAGGCGGATGATCGCCGCTGAGGAGACTTCAACCGACAGATTGACGATGAAGGCCTGCCCCGCGCCCTGCGTGAGCAAGGGCTTCAAGAGATCGACGAAATTGTCGCGAGTCACGGCCTCTTTGATGAATTTGTAGCCGCGCTCGTCGACGAGATGGCGGTCCGCATCGAGCGGATCGATCACCGTGAAGCGCGACCGGTCGAATTGGAAATGGCGCTCGATCAACGGCAGAGTGCCGCGTCCGATCGACCCGAAGCCGATCATGACGATGGGACCTGCGATCGTGCCGTGCACCGGCCAATTCTGCATCGTTCTCTCCGGAGATGCGCGCGCGACGAGGCGCGGACGAAACCGTGCGCCTTAAATGCGAGACTTGAAAGAAGGTCAAGGACAGCGGCGGCGCGCCGGGGGGCAGGCGCACCCCCTCTCCCGCTGCGGTGACTTAGCAGCCCTCATACCAATGCGGCAACGATGTCGGTTTGGGCAAAATCGTCACCCTTGAACAACAAGGGTGCCTGCATCGCTTTGGCGAGTGCATAGGCAAAGCAATCGCCATAATTCAAGGCGGCGGCATGTCCAGTGCCCCTGCCAAATCGCGCATGCGCGGCGCGCGCGAAATCCGCCTGTTCGGCTGTCACCGGTTCGATGCGCATTCCGGCCGCCTGAATGAAAGCGTCGAGCCATTGCTCGGCCGCTTGGGGCGTGATCCTCTTCAGGCTGCGCAAGACGATCGAAGCCTCAACCACATTCGCCGCCGACATAAATGGTTGCTCGTCACGGCCGATCTCTTCCGCATAAAGCTGGGCGTCGTCCTCTTGTCGAAAAATTGCGACCACGGCCGAAGTATCGACCACGATCACGTCGGAAGCCCATTCTCGTCATATCCGAGTATCGCGTCGGGGTTCCGAGTGTCTGCATCCGGCAGTTGTGCATAGGACCGGCCGATGGCCATCAGCTGCTCGGCCACGGCACCTGCGTCGCGCCGACGGCGTTCGCGCTGAAGTCGCTCGCGCAGCGCGGAAGTCACCGCGGACGTGAGACTTTCCCCGGTCAATTCGGCCAGCTCGGTCGCGAGCCTGTGCGCTTCATCGTTCTTGATATTGAGGTGCATCGCCTTCCGCCATGGTAGAAGTCAGCCGAACATTTCTACCATCATCGGGAATGAGCAGCAAGCGCGAGCGTCGGCCGAGCGCTGGCTACGCCCGCCCGACGCGCGCTTCGCCATCCTTGGCGAGCTTGTTGTTCGGATCGAAGGCGAGCGCGTGCTGATAGTTCTCAAGCGCCTTGGCGCGGTTGCCGAGCTTCTCGTAGGCGAGGCCGAGGCCGGCCCAGGCGTCGGCGTTCTTATTGTCGACATTGAGCGCCGCGTTGAAATCCTCGATTGCCTTGTCCGGCTGGCCGATGGCGATCAGGCTTTGGCCGCGCGCTTCATACGGCGCCCCGGCAAAAGGATTGCGGTCGATCGCATTGTCGAAATCGGTGATCGCCTGCTGTTGGTTGCCTTGGCGTTGGTAGATCAGGCCGCGGGCATGAAAGGCCTGGGCATTCTCGGGGTTCAGCCG
>DATFNQ010000049.1:0-5802 GCA_035266305.1 Methylovirgula sp. | reverse complement strand
CCCGATCTTGAATCATGACTCACGATCCAATGAAAGCGGGTACTAGGTTCTGTGTGGATAATTGTTGGAGCGCGATGTGCGGACCTGGGTCGCCCTCCAATAAGGGGGGGCATGCGATGCGAGATCAGCGGCTGAACTTGGGAGCGTTTATCGGAGCGATGAGTGCGCTCTGGCTGGCAGTACCTGGTTTCGCTCAGACCCAAACGCCGCCGCCAAGCCTGATCCAAAGCTCCCCGATGGCGTTCCCTGATCTCGCGCAAACCCAGTCGCCTGATCAACCGCCGGCAGGCGCGGCAGCGGCGCCGGCAACATCAGCGGAGCCCGCAACCGCGCAGCCCGCAACGCCCGAGAAAGCCAAAACGAAGGCCAAGGCAACCGCGCACGCCAAAAAGCCCGCGAAAACGGCAAAAGCCAAGGCGCCTTCGCATGCGGCAGCTCCCGAAGCTGCGGCAGCCGGCAAGCCTGTTGCCAAAATCAAGCATGCTGGCAAACCCAAGGCGGCAATGACGAAGGTTGCGCACGCGCCGCGCGACATCGTGGAAGCAATTTACGAGGTCTCGGCCGGCAGTAAGAGTGATTATGCCGGTCCATCGGCCTTCGACGATGAGAAGACCCGCCAGCTTTATTTCTCGAAAGGCCTCAACGCGGCATTAGCGGCGTTGGAGGCAAAATCGGGCGGTGGACCAATTCTCAACTTCGATCCGATCACCAATTCGGAAGGACCCGACGTGCAGAATTTGGATATTGCGATCGAGTCCGAAAATCCCGATCGGGTGAGCGTCGCGGCGAAATTCAGATCCGCCAATGAGTCTTCGATCGTCCATTATGATCTCATCAAGGAAGGCAAGGCCTGGAAGATCGACGACATCCGCGGCGAAATCCAAGGCCAGAGCGGGCAATGGTCGCTGCGCGAGATCCTCAAGAATAGCTTGTAGCGATCTTGAAATTCATTTCCCGATCGGCTTCGTCGCGCGTGCCAGCCATTTGCGCAAGGCGGGCTCGACATGCGGCGCAAGCGCCTTGCGCACCCGCGCATGATAGGCGTTGAGCCAGGCGATCTCTTCGGCGTCGAGAAGTTTCGGTTCGACGAGCGAAAGGTCGATCGGGGCGAGCGTCAAGGTCTCGAAGCCGAGCATGTCGCGCTCGGCGCCCTTGATCTTGCGCGGCGCGACGGCGACGAGATTTTCGATCCTTATGCCGAATTCCGCCGCCTTGTAATATCCCGGCTCGTTCGAGAGGATCATGCCGGATTCCAGCGCCGCCCCACCCAATTTCGCGATCCGCTGCGGTCCCTCGTGCACCGAAAGATAGGACCCGACGCCATGGCCCGTGCCGTGATCGAAATCAAGCCCGGCCTGCCAGAGCGATAGCCGCGCGAGCGCGTCGATCTGCGCGCCTGACGTGCCCTTCGGAAAGAGGGCGCGGGCGATCGCGATATGTCCCTTGAGCACGCGGGTAAAGCGGTCGCGCATTTCTTGGCTTGGCGTGCCGATCGCGAGCGTGCGGGTGATATCGGTCGTGCCGTCCTCATATTGGCCGCCGGAATCGATGAGAAAGATGCCCTTCTTGATCTTGCGGTTGGTCGCAACCGTCACGCGATAATGCGGGATCGCCGAGTTCGGCCCGGCGGCGGAGATCGTGGGAAAGGAAAGATCTCTCAGCTTGCGCGATTGACGCCGGAACGTTTCGAGCGCCTGCGCGGCGTCGATCTCGGTGAGCTTGCCCTTGGGAGCTTCGATGCTGAACCAATGGAGGAAGCGCAGCATGGCGATGCCGTCGCGCAGATGCGCGCGGCGGGCGCCTTCGAGTTCGGCTTGGTTTTTGCGCGCTTTCATGAGCGCGATCGGATCCTGGCCGATCTGTGGCTGGCCGCCGGCCGCTTTCAGCAATCGCGTGAGTTTCACCGGCGCGCTCGCCGCATCGAAAAGGACGCGCTTGCCGTCCTTGCCGAGAGCGGCGAGATCGGCTTCGAGCCGCGACGGCGCGGCGATCTCGGCGCGTTCATCGAGATAGGCGCGGAGCGCGGGGCCGAGTTTTGCCGGGTCGATGTAAAGCCGCGCCTTGCCCTCCTTCGGGATGAGGGCGAAAGCAAGCGGCAGGGGCGTATAGGCCACATCCTTGCCGCGGATGTTGAAGGCCCAGGCGACGGCATGCGGATCGCTCACCAGCAGCGCGTCGGCCTTACCGAGCGCCTTGCCGACGCGCGCAAGCTTTTTCTTCGCGGATTCTCCGGCGAGCCGCGCAGGATGGCGGGCGACCGCGCCTTGCGGCGCCGGCGGCCGGTCGCTCCAGATCGCGTCGATCGGGTTCTCGGCGAGCGCGACGAGCTCGGCGCCCGCGGCCGCCGCGGCCTTCTCGAATTTTTCGATTTGGCCGGGCGTATGCAGCCAGGGGTCGAAGCCGAGCTTCATTCCGCTGCCCAGATTCTTCTCGAGCCATTTCTCCGGGCTCGTCTGCGCGATCGGCACGGGTTCGACGCGCGAGAGATCGACCTGTTCCTTGACTTGCAGGGTGTAGCGGCCGTCGACGAAGAGAACCGCGCGATCTTGCAAGATGACGGCGAGCCCCGCCGAGCCGGTGAAGCCGGTGAGCCAAGCGAGCCGTTCCTCGGATGGCGGCACATTCTCGTTCTGATGCCGATCGGCGCGCGGGACAAGAAAGCCGGATAGTCCGTGCCGGGCGAGCTCCTCGCGCAACGCGGCGAGGCGCGCCGCGGATTGGGCCGGATCGGCCGTATTGGCGAAGGACTGATAAAGGCTCTCGAACATCGCCTTCCTTCGCCTCACCGCGCGTGCGGCTCCGGCGCGTCGTCGAGCCTATGGGCGGGGCAAGTCTTGGCCGGCCAGCGCGGGCCGATGTCGTGCAGTTGCGCCTCAAGACACTCGACTTCGAGCCGCACGCCGGCGCCGCCCGAAAAGATCAGTGTCACTTGCCCGGCCGGCGCATCCTTGCCGTCGTAGACCACGCTGAGGAGATTGAGGCACTGGTCCGCCGCGCCTTGATCGAAGCCCGTCCGCGTCACCTTGAGGACCCGCTCGAAGTGAAGGCCGGTCCGGCAGCGCTCATTCTTGCCCTCGGCCGCCGCCACCCAGTCGAAACGCGAAGCGACCAAAGCGAAGCGCTTGGAGCGCGGCAGATAGGCCATCTCGCCGATCCTGATCAGCGAATCCTGCAGGTTGGCGGAGATGATCGCGAGGTCTTCCGCGTCGAGCGCGATGAGGCGCAAAGGGTCCGGCATTTTGGGCGATCCAGGTCAGCGTTATCCAGGATCTGTGCATTGAGACCGCGAAGATCAAGCGGGGTGATGCCGGAACCGCTCGTCTAGCCGGTTCCGGGGATGCGCTCGACGATGGCGCCGCAGCGGCCGAGCTTCTTTTCGAGATGTTCGAAGCCGCGATCGAGGTGATAGACGCGGTTGACCACGGTCTCGCCGCGCGCTGCGAGCGCCGCGATGACGAGCGAGACCGAGGCCCGCAGGTCGGTTGCCATGACCGGCGCGCCCTGCAATTCGGCAACCCCCTCGACATGCGCGACATCGCCATCGAGCTTGATGCGGGCGCCGAGGCGGGCGAGCTCCTGGACGTGCATGAAGCGGTTTTCGAAGATCGTCTCGGTGATCCGCGAGCGGCCCTTGGCCTTGGTCATCAACGCCATGAATTGGGCTTGAAGATCGGTCGGAAAGCCGGGGAAGGGCGCGGTCTCGATATCGACCGGGGATATTCCCGAGCCGTTGCGGCGGACGCGAATGCCCTCGTTGTTGACGGCGATCTCGGCGCCGGCCCGGACGATCGCGTCGAGCGCGTCTTGAAGAAGCTCGGGCGAAGCCCGCTCCAACAGCACGTCGCCGCCCGTCATGGCGACCGCTATGGCGTAAGTTCCGGCCTCGATCCGGTCCGGCACGACGGTATGGCAGGCGCCGGTGAGCGCGCCCACTCCTTCGATCTCGATCCTCGATTGGCCAAAACCCTTGATCTTGGCGCCCATCTTGACGAGGCAGGCAGCCACATCCGCGACTTCCGGCTCGCAGGCCGCGTTGGTGATGAGCGTGTGGCCTTTGGCGAGGGAAGCCGCCATGAGGGCGGTGTGCGTGCCGCCGACCGTGACCTTGGGGAAATTGATCTCGGCGCCGATGAGCCCGTTCTTGGCGCGGGCATTCACATAGCCCGCCTCGATCTCCACCTTCGCGCCGAGCTTTTCGAGCACCATGATGAGCAGATCGACGGGCCGCGTGCCGATCGCGCAACCGCCGGGCAGGGAGACGCGCGCCTCGCCCATCCGGGCGAGCAGGGGGGCCACGACCCAAAAGCTGGCGCGCATTTTTGCGACAAGATCGTAAGGCGCAGTGACATCGACGATGCGGCGCGCCGAGAGGTGAAGGGTGCGGCTCGCCTGCGGCTCATCGCCCGGCCGGCGTCCGTCGACGCTGTAGTCCACCCCATGGTGGCTGAGGATCTGAAGCAGCATCCCGACATCGCCGACACGCGGCGTGTTCTCGAGCGTCAGCGTCTCTTGCGTGAGCAACGAGGCGATCATCAGCGGCAAAGCCGCATTCTTGGCGCCAGAGATCGGAATAGTGCCTTCGAGCCTCTGGCCGCCGACGATACGGATACGATCCATTATCCCCCCTGAGAAAGCGATTTAATCCGGCAATTTTTCAGGCACCTCGGTTGCGGCGCGGCGGCCGCGCTCTTGCGCCTTGCGGCGGCGCAAATTCTCCCGCAAAGCCTCGGCAAGGCGCTGTTTGGCTTTCGAGCTCGTTATGGCTTCGCCCTGCTGGGCCGGCGCTTTTCCCGTATCAGCCTGCGGCGCCATAGCGGCTCCCGAGGATCCCGACCCTCTCAAATCAATCATGACAGAACATTAAGGGTTTGCGGACGAGCCGACAAGCGCCGCGCTTCAGGCGGCCGAAATGCCGAGGATCACAGGGGTTTCGCGCGTGGGGGCCTCACTTGCCTATCCGGGCCGTGCATGCGACATAGCCCGGCGCGGCTATCTGTTCTCCGTTGCCGCGCCTCCGATGGGCTGCAGTAGCTCAGTGGTAGAGCACTCCCTTGGTAAGGGAGAGGTCGAGAGTTCGATCCTCTCTTGCAGCACCATATACAACAGTTTGAAATGAAAAGGTGATTTGCGATATACGACTTATCGCAACATCTGCTTCGCCCATGATTTGGCCCAAGAAAACGCACGCTCTTGCCAATGCCGTTCCATCAGCATCAGGGTGCGCGCAGCGGGATGACAATCTATGAGGGATTTGACCTTGGAAAGTAATGCTTCATATTCCGACCGAATCCCTACCGCCTGGCGCGAGGAAATCGAGTGGGGGGCAAGGCTTCCTTGAAAAACGTACCCGTGGAGCAGGCAGTCTTAACGTACGGAAGGCACTTTATTGGGATCGACCGGCCGCGCGGCCCACTATGGGCGATTTTGAGAATAATCAAAAAGGTGGCCGCGCGCCGCCGCCGCTCAACATGCTTTGATCATCGTAACGCCTCCTGATTGCTTGCGGTCCAGCATTCACGGCGCTGTGGCAACCGGTTGCGACCTCGATGGCTTAGCGCCGTGAGGATGCAGGAGCCGCGCTACGCTCGCGATGGCTGCGACGCCGGCAAGGACCGCTGCCACAGCGAGTCCCACGGTCTCCGTTTGTCGAGCAAAACGAAAGCAGATCGCCGCCAAGGTCGCGCCAGCCGTCTGACCCGTGAGCCGCGCGGTCGCGAGCATGCCGCTGGCGGCTCCACTTCGCTCCATCGGCGCCGAAGACAACATAGACCGATTGTTGGGAGCCTGAAAGAAGCCGAAACC